>DASRSL010000224.1:0-8198 GCA_035656495.1 Roseiarcus sp. | reverse complement strand
CCATCCAAGACTCGACAAGGTGTCGGATCTGCGCTCGTTCTCGCTCATACTCGCCCCGAGACAGCGCAAGGCGACCTTTCAAAACCCTGGACTGTTAGCCCGGTTCCGAAAGGCGCTCAGGCTTCCTCTTTCCCCGCCACGCCCGCTTCCGCAAACGTCGCCATGCCGTTGTGGCAGGCGACGGCCGCCTTGACGATCCCGACCGCCAGCGCCGCCCCCGACCCCTCCCCGAGCCGCATGCCGAGATCGAGGAGCGGCTGTTTGCCGAGGCGCTTGAGCGCTTCGCGGTGCGCCCGCTCGGCCGAGACATGGCCGGCGAGGCAATGGTCGAGCGCGCTTCCGTCGAGCGCCTGCAGGACCGCCGCAGCGGATGTGACGACGAAACCGTCGAGCAGGACCGGCGTGCGCCGGAGGCGCGCGGCGAGGATCGCGCCGGCCACGGCGGCGATCTCCCGCCCGCCGATGCGCGCCAAAACCTCGAGCGGGTCGCCGAGATGAGCCTTGTGGCGCGCGACCGCTGCGCGCACCGCCTCGGCCTTGCGCTTGAGACCCGCCTCATCGACGCCAGCGCCACGCCCGACCCAGTCGTCCGGCTCGCCCCCGTAGAGGGCGTGGTAAATCGCGGCCGCAGGCGTGGTGTTGCCGATGCCCATCTCGCCGAGGACAAGCAGATCCGGCTCGGAGGCGAGCGCCTTCATGCCGAAGGCGATCGTGCCGGCGCAGGTCCGCTCGTCCATCGCGGCCGTCTCGGTGATGTCGCCGGTCGGCTTCTCCAAGGCGAGCTCGTAGACCTTAAGGGAGAGGTCGAAGGTCTTGCAGATCTGGTTGATCGCCGCGCCGCCGGCGGTGAAGTTCGTCACCATCGCGTGGGTGACGGAGGGCGGATAGGCCGAGACGCCTTGCGCGACGACGCCATGGTTGCCGGCGAAGACCGCGACCAGCGGAGTGTCGACATGCGGTTTTGCGACACCCTGCCAACCGGCCAGGAAGGCGGAAATTTCCTCAAGCCGCCCGAGCGAACCCGCCGGTTTGGTGAGCTCCGCCTCCCGCTCCCGCGCCGCGGCGCTCGCCGCCTCATCCGCCTTCGGCATCTTGTGGAGGAGGGCGCGGATGTCGTCGAAGGGGCGGGGGACGGTCACGATGACTCTCGGCGAGAATGAGCCGCCCCTATAGCGAACAGCCGCGCCGAAGCAAAGGCTCGGCCGATCCAGCGTGTGGCGCGACGCCATCTGATCATCGCGGCCCTTTGGCTCAGGGATCGGAATCGACTCAACCCGGGCTCGATTTGACCGTCGCCGAGCCAGCGGCCGGCGAGGCGGCGCGCTCTTCCACCGGACTTGCCCGCTGGCTCAAGTTGAGCGCGCAGTTTATCAAACCGACATGGCTGTAGGCCTGGGGAAAATTGCCCAGCATGCGCCCGCTCGCGGGATCGAGTTCTTCCGCGAGCAACCCCACATCATTGCAGCGGGCGAGCAAACGTTCAAACAACCTTCGAGCGTCCTTGTAGCGGCCCTGCAGAACGTAATTGTCCACCAGCCAGAAGCTGCAAGACAAGAACGCTCCCTCGCCCCGCGGCAGGCCGTCGCTCTGGTTGTCGGGCTCGTACCGGAGAACGAATTCATCATCGAAGAGCAACTTGCTCTCGACCGCTCGAAGCGTTCCCTGGACCCTAGGATCGTCCGCTGGAAGAAAGCCGACAAGCGCGATCAGCAGCAGACTCGCGTCGAGCCGCTTGGAGCCGTAGGCCTGCACGAAGCTGTTGAGTTCGCGGTCGAATCCTCGCTCGCAGACCTCGGCGTGGATTTCGTCGGCGATTGCCCGCCACCGCTGCCCAGGCTCTTGGAAAGCCTTTACCCCGACTTCATGCGCGGCGCGATCGAATGCGACCCAGGCCATCACCTTGGAATGAACGAAATGCTGCGGTCCGCCGCGCACCTCCCAGATCCCTTCATCGGGCTGCCGCCAAGCTTCCGCGAGATACTCCAAGATCAGCGGGCGTAAGGCCCGGCCGCGCTCTTGCGGCGCCATGCCGGCCTTGTACGCCTGGAACATCGCGTCGGCGATCTCGCCGAAGACGTCGATCTGCGTTTGATCGCTGGCCGCGTTGCCAATTCGCACCGGCGAAGAGTCCGCGTATCCCTTGAGCCAGGGCAGGGTCAATTCCGGCAGCCACCGCTCGCCGCCGACGCCATACATGATCTGGACCTGGTGCGGGCTTCCGGCGATCGCCCGGATGAACCAATCCTGCCACGCGCGCGCTTCGTCATGATAGCCGAGCTTCAACAAGGCCAGGATCGTGAATGTCGCGTCTCGCAGCCAGCAATAGCGGTAATCCCAGTTCCTGACGCCGCCGAGCTGCTCAGGAAGGGACGTGGTCGCCGCAGCGACGATCCCCCCTGTCGGGGCGTAGGTCAAGGCCTTGAGCGTGATGAGCGAGCGTTTGACGGCTTCGGTCCAGGGGCCGACGTCGGGACACCGATCGCTCCATTCGCGCCAGAACGTTTCCGTACGCTCCAGCGATTCGAAGGGATCGATTGCGCTCGGCGGACTCTGATAGGAGGCGCCGTAGGAAAGGACGAAGGCGACCGATTGGCCCTCTTCGACCGTGAAGTCTCCAACGGTCTTGAGATCTTCGCCGCGGAGCGCCACTTGACCGCGCAAGACGAGGCGCTCGGGGCCGGCGACCGCGCTGATCGCCCCGTCATAGAGACGCCTGACCCACGGGACCGTCGCTCCATAGTTGAACCGGGCGATATATTCGGTGCGAAATTCCACGTGCCCAGACCGGCCGATGACAATTCGCACAAGGTCGGCGCCGTCCGCAGGAGGCATGAAATCGACAATTGCGGCCGAGCCTGTGTCGGTTTGAAATTCGGTCTCCAGGACGAGCGTGCCCGCGTGGTACCACCGTTTCACGGCGAGCGGAGCATCGGTCGGAGCGATGAGCCATCGCCCGTTCTCGGGCGTCCCCAAGAGTGCGGCGAAGCACGCCGCCGAATCGAAACGGGGCCAGCACAACCAGTCGATGGAACCGTCTGAGCCGACCAGAGCCGCCGACTTGCAGTCGCCGACGAGTGCGTAATCTTCTATTCGCAGCGCCATCGATCCTCTCGCAAAGCCCAACCGCGCGGACGCTAGGCCGAGTCCTTGCGGTTGCGCAACTGCGCGAGAATTATTGAGAGGGTGCAGAC
Source organism: Roseiarcus sp. (assembly GCA_035656495.1). Lineage (GTDB taxonomy): Bacteria > Pseudomonadota > Alphaproteobacteria > Rhizobiales > Beijerinckiaceae > Roseiarcus. The sequence goes on along the minus strand of DASRSL010000224.1, from coordinate 5,007 downwards.
TGGCGCCAAAATCCAGAGCTCAATCGGCGGCCGGCGACGCGCGGCAAGGGAAGGGACGTCATGCAGCATCTGTTTGTGGTCATGCGCCGCTACGGCCCGCCGTATGCGCCGGGCCTGGCGCTCGAGGAGCAGCTTGAGCGAGACCCGATCGGAACATCTCGCCGATTCCGCGCGTCTTTCTCCGCTTTCTTCACAATGAAGGCGGCGCCCCGCATGCTCCACCACACTTTTCGCCACGTTCTCCGACAGGATGGCGCCGGACAGAGGATTGCCGCGTCCGAAAGGACGTAAGGCGTGTGGGCTGCTCATGCGCGTTCAGGCTCTCATTGTCGTGCTGGCGGCGAGCTTCCCTTGGAGCGCAATCGCGGCTGCCCGAGGACCAAGCTTTAACTGTCGGAGAGCCACCTTTCCTGACGAATTCGTGATTTGCCGGACGCCTGGGCTCGCCGCGTTGGACAACCAAATTGCAGCTGCTTACTCCCGCCTGAGGAATGCGCGCGGAAGGTCGTTCGCAGACGAGGTCAAGTTCCCAACGTTGCGACGGAGGCAGGCTTGCCGATCCGACGCCCTCTGCATCAGGGAAAGGCAGATTGAAGCCCTCAACGCCTATCGAGCCGCAGGAGCCCCGGTCCCTTATGAAGCGACGAGCGGGCCGTCGAAAGAGCCCTTTGCTGGCGGGACGTCCCAGAACAAAGCGGAATCGAAAGAGGCGCAACCAGGACCCGCAACCAGTCCAAATTCCCCTGCTCAACAGCCTGCTGGAGCGCCGCGTCACGAGCCGCACCAGGCGGAGCCTCACCAAGCTACGTCAGGCGCAGGAATATTCGTTACCTCCGAAGGAGACGTGCTCACGACTGCTCAGGTCGTCAAGGACTGTTCGGAAATTCGCGTGACGGGAGCGGGCCAGGGAAACTACGAGGTCGGCCGACTGATCGCGAGGGATCCGACGAATAACCTGGCGCTTCTGAAAGTGATCGCCAAGCCATCGCTCGTGGGGACGTTCCGCTTCGGCGTCCGGTTGGGGGAGAATATCGAGGAATTCGGGCGCCCCAGGAACCAAAGCCAAGCCCCAAGCGGCAATCTCATGGCCGGAACCGTCACTGATCTCGCAGGCATTGGGGGAGACAACCGATACCTTCAGGTCTCAGCCGCGACTCCGCCTGGCGGCTCAGGGGAGCCCTTGCTGGACGACAATGGTTACATCGTTGGTATTGTCTCCTCCCAACTGGATTCTGTCGCCGCGCTTAGAGCCGCCGGCGACGTTCCGCAAAATGTCAACTTCGGAATCAAGGCCACAGTCGCAGCGAAATTTCTTCAAGACAACAATGTCAAGTTTCAGGTCGGCGAGGCTTCACAACCGCTGGCGGCTCAAGCCATTGCAGACGAAGCAGAGGCGCTCAGCGTTTCCATCGAATGTCGTTAGCTTCCACGCTACTCGGCCGCCTCGCGTAGCGCGCTATAGCGGGTGAGCTGCGCCCGTAAGGGGGCGGGCTTCAACGGCTTGTTGAGGACGACGACGTCGTCGCCCGCCGCGCGACTGCGCACTTCGGGGCTCCGGTCGGCGGTCGCCAGGATCGCCGGAACGTGACGGCCGAGGTCGTCGCGCAGGATTCTGATCGTCTCGATCCCGTCGCCCTCGTCGAGATGGAAGTCGGCGATGACGACGTGAGGCGCGCCGAAGCCGACGAGCGCCTCGCGCGCCTCGACGAGGCCGCAGGCCGTCGCGACCGAGCAGCCCCACCGATCTAACAGCGCACGCATGCCCTCGAGCACGCGCTGCTCATTGTCGATCGCCAGCACCTTGAGACCGCTCAATGGCTCGCCGCCCCGAACTGCCGCCGGCGCTCCGTCCTCGGATACCTCCGTCGGGACGCCCTCCCCGCGCCGCGCCGCGACGAAGAACACCGAGCCTTCGCCCGGCGTCGATCTGAGACCGACCGGATGGCCGAGGACCCGTCCGAGGCGCTCGACGATCGAGAGGCCGAGGCCCAGACCCTTGGCGAGCCGCGCCCCCTGATCGAGCCGCTGGAACTCCTCGAACACCGAGCGCTGTCGGTCCGTCGGAATGCCGAGCCCGGTGTCCCAGACCTCGATCCGCGCCTCCTTGCCGGCGCGCCGGCAGCCGACCAGCACCCGGCCCTTCAGCGTGTATTTCAGCGCATTGGAGACGAGATTCTGCAACAGGCGCCGCATCAGGCGGCGATCGGTACGGATCGCGAGCGTCGTCGGCGCGAAGCGCAACTCGAGCCCCTTGGACCGGGCGATCGGAGCGAACTCGACCTTGAGCATGCGGAAGAGATCGGCGACCGGCACGTCGGCGATTTCCGGCCGGGTCGCGCCGGCATCAAGCCGCGAGATATCGAGCAAGGCGCCGAGAATCTCCTCGACCGCCTCGAGCGAGAGGTCGACGTTGCGCGCGAGGTCGGCGCGCTCGACGTTCCCGGCCTTCGCGGCGTCGCTGAGTGAGCTGGCGTAGAGCCGCGCGGCGTTGAGCGGCTGAAGGATGTCGTGACTCGCCGCGGCGAGAAACCGAGTCTTGGAAAGATTGGCCTCTTCCGCCACGGTCTTGGCGTGGGCGAGCTCGGCATTGAGACGCTGCAGCTCGGCGGTGCGCTCGCCGACCCGCTGCTCCAGCAACTCGTTGGCCGCCTCCAGCGCCTCTTCGGTCTGCACGGTCTGCGTCACGTCGGTGTAAGTCGTGACGATGCCTCCGTCCGGCACCCGCGCGGACCGGACTTCGATCACCCGGTGGGTGGAGAAGAGGCGCAGCCGCGTCGGCTGATCGTCATAAAGGAGCGCAGCGACGCGCTCAGCGACGAAGTCCTCGGAGTCGCCCGGGCCGTAGGCGCCGCGCGCGGCGTTGAAGCGCACGATCTCGTCGAGCCCGACGCCATGGCGCAGCACGGCGGGCGGCAGGTCGAACAGTTCGACGAATTCGCGGTTCCACGCGGTCAAAGTGAGGTTGGAGTCGAAGACGGTAATCCCCTGGCGCGCATGATCGAGCGCGTGCTGCAGTTGGTCGCGGCTCGACTGGATCGCCGCGGACGCCTCGTCGATCAGCTTGAGAGCCGACTGGCCGGATACGGCCCGCGGACGAAGCAGGAGGGACAGGACCTGGCGGGAGGTCGAGGCGCCGATGGCCGGCGACAGCAGGAATTCCGCGTGGCGGACGAGTTGGGCGCTCGCCTCCTGCGCGGGATCGTACTCGAGGCCCCGCTCGCGCATGAAGGCCGAGAAGGCGCGGCGCGCCCGCGCCGCCCCTAGATAGCGGGCGACGGCCGCTTCGAGCTCCCTCGCCGTGGTCGACGAACGCCACAGGCGGAAGGCCTGCGGCTTTCCACCGACGCCGGCGAAGGCGCTCGCCTGCGTGCGCTCGAGCGCGCTGGGCTGGCGGGTCAGCGAGAACGCGACGAAGGCTGCGACATTGACCGCGAGCGACAGGACGACTCCGCCGACGAGCGCATTCGGCGCGAACGCGACCAGGGCGGTCGGGCTGAGCCAGGCGACCGCCAGCGGTCCATGCAGGAAATAGGCCGAGAGTGGATGCTGCGGCTCGATCGACGGCACGAGCAGAAGATAGATCCAGCCGAGCGAGCCGGCCGTCATGCCCGCCACCGCGCCGCGGGCGGTGCCGCGGCGCCAGAACAGGCCGCCGAGAAAGGCGGGGCCGATCTGCGCGAGGGCGGCGAATGACAGGAGCCCGATTGAAACGAGGGCCGCTTCGCCCGCCAGTCGCTCATAGACGAAGCCGAGCGCCAGCACGCCGAGGATCGCCAGCCGTCTAACCCACAGGACAAGCGCGCCAATGTCGCCTTCGGAGCCGAGCTCCTGCGGAGCCGGCCGCCTCAGCAGGAGCGGCATCGCCAGGTCGTTGGAGATGGTGATCGCCAGCGCAAGGCTGTCCATCACCACCATGCCGGTCGCGGCCGACAGGCCGCCGATCATGGTGAGGAGCGCGATGCCGTGCGCGCCGGCGGCGAGCGGCAGCGCCAGAACCGTCAGATCGCGGTTGATCACCCCGTCCGGAAACATCTTCAGCCCAGCAACCGCGAGCGGCGCGACGAAAAGGTTGATAAGCACGAGATAGACCGGAAACAGCCAGGATGCGGTGCGCAGGTCGCGGCGGTCCTGGTTCTCGACCACTGTAACGTGGAACTGGCGCGGCAGGAGAATGATCGCGAACGCCGAGAGCAACGTGGTGACGCCCCAGACCGCCGGGTCCGGCGCCGTTTGAATGACCGCGGCGATCCGCGGGTCCGCCTGGGCGGCCTCGGTCAGACCGGCGATGCCGCCATCGAGGCCCCAGACGACAAAAGCGCCGACCGCCAGAAACGCCGCGAGCTTGACGAGCGCCTCGACGGCGATGGCGAGGATCAAGCCATCCTGATGCTCTTTGGGATTGATCCGCCGGGTCCCGAAGGCGATGGCGAACGCCGCCAATAACAGGGCGATCGCCAGGGAGAATGCAGCCGAGGGCTTGTCGGGGACCAATCGCGACCTGTCGAAAGAATCGACGACCGTCAGCAGGGTGGTGGAGACCGCTCTGAGCTGCAGCGCGACATAGGGGGCGGAGCCGGCGAGGGCGACGAGCGCGGCGACGGCGGCGACCGCCTGCGACTTCCCATACCGCGCTGAGACGAAGTCGGCGACCGTGGTCAGGTTCTGCGTTCGCGCCAGATTGGCGATGCGGCCGACAAACGACGTGCCGAGGCCGATGACGAGGATCGGACCAATGTAAATGGGCAGAAACTCGAGCCCGTGCCTCGAGGCGAGCCCGACCGATCCGTAATAAGTCCAGGACGTGCAGTAGACGGCGAGGCTCAGCGCATAGACGATCGGCCGCGCCTTGCCGACGGCGAATCGCCGTCCTCCTCGATCGCCCCACCAGGCGATGAGGAACAACAGCAGGACGTAGCCGATCGCGATAAGAAAAACCGTCGCGCCGTTCATTTCCCCCTCTGCCCGGCTATTACGAGGTTACGGCGGAGTTGACAATCGGCGGCTCGG
>DASRSL010000223.1:0-67967 GCA_035656495.1 Roseiarcus sp. | reverse complement strand
CCTGGACGGCTCCCGGGTCGAGCAGGCGCCCGTCGACCGCGGGCAGAATCTCGCTCTCGAGCGTCAGACCTGACCGCAGGGCCTCGACGCTCGCCCTGCGGCCGGCCGCGCGCTCGAGATGGATGATGAAAGCCTTGGGCGCGCTCAAGACTGGCCGTCCCCGCGAGGACCTGATATTGCGCCCGGCGCGGGCGCAGGAGGCTTCTACCGCGCCGCCCCGCCCCGAGTCATCCCACGCCGGGAGGACCTGCCGCCGATCGACCTGGACGCATGAGCGCGCATCCGCCGAAATCCGAACCGACCGCTCCCGCGTCCGCCTTGCCGATTTCTGCGACCGTCATCTGCAAGAACGAGGAAGCCTGCATCGGGACGTGCCTCTCCAGCCTCGAGGGTCTCCGCGAGATCATCGTCGCCGATTCCGGCTCGACCGACCGGACGCTCGCAATCATCGAGGACCATCGGCGGCGCGGGCTTCCGATCCGGCTCATCCCGCAGCCGTGGCTCGGCTACGCCGCCCAGAAACAGTTCGCTCTCGACCAGGCGACCGAGCCCTGGGTGCTCAGCATCGACGCGGACGAATGGCTGGACGCCGATCTCAGGGCGGAGCTGGCGCGCCTCGTGACGGCGGACGCGGCGGTGGCGGGCTGGAAGCTTCGTCGCACGCTGACGCTATACGGGCGTCTCGAACCCGTAAGCCTGTGGACGCGACCGGAGCTCATCCTGCGCCTCGTCCGGCGCGGGCGCGCGCGGTTCGACGATTCGCTCCTCGTTCATGAGGGCCTCATCGCCGACGGCGAGACGCCCGCCGCCGCCAAGGGCCTTTTGCGCCACGAGCGCGGCCTGCCGCTCGACGAGCAGATGAGGAAGGAGATCGTCTACGCGCGACTGAAGGCGGAGCAGAGGCTCGACCGCGGCCGCAAGCCGTCGCGGCTCAAGCTCCTCCTGAACCCGCCGATCTATTTCCTGCGCATCTTCTTCTGGAACCGCTTTTTCCTGTGCGGCTGGGCGGGCGTGATCCACGCCGCGACCGGCGCGACCTACTCGTTCATGACGGAAGCCATGCACCGCCAGCTCTATTTCGCCCGGAAGCGCCGATGACGGGGAAGGCGGAGATCGCCCTCGACGCAATCGAGGTCGTCATTCCGAATCTGAAGAAGCGCTATTCCGGCGGCACCGCGGTCAACCGGACGATCGCGCCCCTGATCGGCGAGCGCTGCGGGGCGGTCTGGTTCGGGCCCGGCCGGCCGGTGGGGATCGAGGGCTTGACCCTTGTCGATCTCGTGAGGTTGCGGTTCGTTCGTCCGAAGGAGCGCCCGGCGCGCATCTGGCACGCCCGCCGCAATACCGAGATGCTGCTCGGGCTCGTGCTCAAGGCCCTCGGCTGGCGATTCAAGCTGATCTTCAATTCGGCCGGCCAGCGTCGAAAGTCCCGCTACACCGACTTTCTCATCGCGCGGATGGATGCGGTCATTGCAACCAGCGAGGCGTCGGCCTCGTTCGTCAGCCGGCGTGCGACCGTCATTCATCACGGCGTCGATCTCGAGACCTATCGGCCGCCAGACGACCGGCCGGCCGCCTTCGCTGCGACCGGCCTCCCGGGGAAATACGGCATAGGAACGTTCGGCCGGGTGCGCCGCCAGAAGGGCAGCGACCTCTTCGTCGAGGCGATGTGCCGGCTCATGCCGAAATATCCGGACTTCACCGCCGTCCTCGTCGGCCATGTCTCCGTCGACAACGTGCCGTTCGTCGAAAAGCTCAAGCAGCGGATCGCGGCGGCAGGCCTCAGCGAGCGCGTCCGTTTCCTGGGTGAGCTGCCGATCGAGGAGGTGCCGCTCTGGTACCAGCGGATCTCGATCTACGTCTTCGCGTCCCGGGTCGAGGGCTTTGGCCTGACGATGCTCGAGGCGATGGCGGCAGGCGATGCGGTGGTCGCGACGCGCGCCGGCGCGGCCGAGATGGTCATCGCCGACGGCGAGACGGGTTTGCTCGCGCCGATCGACGACGCCGAAGCGCTCGCCGCGGCGATTGAACCCTTGATGCGCGACCCGGCCCGCATCGCCGAGATCGGGAAACGCGCCCGGGCGCGGGTCGCGCAAGGTTTCAGCCGCGACCGCGAGGTGGACGAAATCGTCGCCGTCTATCGCCGGCTGTGGAAGGCCCGCGCGTAGCGGAGAGGCGGCCTTCCTTCCCCAGCAAAGCTGGGGAAGGGTCCCTTTGCCGGCCTATGGAGCGGCCGATGCGGCTGGCCGGTCGTCTTTGCCGAACAGCCGCTTCACCGTCGCCGAGACGTGGTGGCGCAGCATGGCGATGCGGCGGTCGCCCTCGGACGTCACCCAGTTGAACTGGATGACGCGGCGCTCGCCGGAGAAGGGCTTGTGTCCGTGCCAGGAATTGTCGGCGCGCTTGAAGGCCAGCATCGTGCCCGCGGCCGGGGGAACCTCCATGATCGGATCGTCGAGGCTCGCGGACGACTTCAGGAGCCGGAGGCGGCCGCCCGAATGCTCCCATTCGGGGTTCAGGTAGATCAGGATCGTGATGATCTTGCTCTTCGTGTCCGTGTGGATGCGGCCGTCCTTCGGGCTGCAGCGGCCGCGAACGGTGATCGTGTGCGGCCGGCCCTCGAGGTCGAGGCCGAACTTGTCCTCGAAGGCCTTGCGGAATTCGTCGGTCGCCATCTCGTCGAGGAAGCGGCGGAAGTTCGGCCCGTAAGCGAGCTGGGCGGCGGGGAAGCTGCCCGGTTCGGCGATCTTCGGGTAGTCACGGTTGATTTCGGCGCAGGCTTCCGGGCGGACGAAGCCGGGAACGACGAGGTGCTGGAACGGCTCCTTCGTCAGCGGCGTCGCTTTCAGCCCGTCGAGATCAAGATATCGCAAAGCCATTGAAGCCTCCCGCTCGCATCGTGCGGGCCTCTTATTCCCTGGCCTGCAGGGCGTCAAACGGAGCCGACAAAGCCGCTTGCTCCCCGTTTGGCCGGCGGGCCTCGAGATCGAGTCCGCCGAGAATGCGCCTGCTTCGTCAATTCATCCCCAGCGCCGCGAGATAGAGGTCGAGGATGGTCTCCTCCTCCATCCGCTGGTCGCGGTCCTGTTTGCGGAGCGACACGATCTTGCGCATGATCTTCACGTCGAAACCGTTGGCTTTGGCCTCGCCATAGACGTCCTTGATGTCGTCGGAGAGCGCCTTCTTCTCCTCCTCGAGCCGCTCGATCCGCTCGATGAAGGCGCGCAGATGGCCGACATTGACCTCCTCCGTTCCGGTCGCGATCCCGTCCTTCTTCGCCACGTCGTCCATTCCGATTCCCTCGTGATCAGGAAAGGCGAGGGAGGTGGCCTCATTCGAGCGGCCGCGTCAAGGCCGGCGGTCGCTGCCTGTGGATGAGCTTGGCGGCCCCGCCTGGCTCCCCCTTCTCCGCGCGGCGAAGGTGGCGCCAATCGCCGGATGGGTGGGGAGTGCAGGAATCGGTCGCTGAAAGTTTTGCGACGACGATCGTGCAGGCGACTCTGAAGCTCGCAAGCCGGACCGCGGATATCACGCACTATCGGATATGAGTTCGCGTCGAGGTCCGTGCAATGCGGCACGGTCGAAGCCTAGGCCCGCGACGAGGCCTACATTCGCTCTTTGACGCCTCGGGCGATCAGCTGCCAGTTCACCGGATACGAGGTCAAGAATCCGAACAGCATGGCGATCTGCATCATGAACCAGAACTCGACCGTGTCCGTCTTCAGGGTCACGCCGAACCCTCCGCGGAAGATCGCAAAATAGGCGACCGCCATGAAGCCGTACATGCCGATCTGCCAGGCGGTCAGCGCCAAGGTGTCGGCCTTGATGGCTGCGACGATCCCGGCGCCGAGGGAAAGCCCGCGCATCGGCGCGATGGTGAAATATTGAAAGACGATCCCGAATGCATAGGCGAACAGGTAGTCGACGATCCAGACCGCGAAGATGCGCTCGCCGAACAGACTCTGCCATCCGAAGGCGATCGCTATGGCGGGAACGGCGAAGATCAACCACTCGGCGCAAATGTCGCCGAGCGTGCAGCCGGCGCCGCAGTGCAGGGTTCCATTCGCAACCATCATGGGGAACGGCGTCAGACGCCGGTTCGGCGGCTCCTCGCGCTTTTGCATGGCGTCGTGGACGAGCCGGCGCTCCGCCAGCCGCCCGTATTTGAAATATTGCCAGAGGATCCAGGCCGTGCCGAAAAGCGCCGTCACGGGCCAGACGACGTTCATGATCCACATGTGCTGGGGATGACGGAAGAGATCGGCGGCGGCGACGACCGCCGAGACGGCCCCGAGACTCAAGAAGGCGATCGATAAAGCGTGCAGCCAGAGAGGGACCATCGTAGCCTCCGCGCGCGGCGCTGACCCGGAGCCGCAACGCGCGGTCGAGAGGCGCCGTTCCATCGAAGACGTCGCTCCGCCTTCAGCCCCTCCGTCCCCTCCTTGCGCGACTGCCGAAGTCGCGCGGCGCGCGATTGGCCTTGTCGGCCAGGATGGGCTCGAGCAGGCGGGCGAGGCGCTCGGCCCAGGCGGCCGCGGCGGCGGGCTCGGCGACGAGGTCCTGCCTTATCTCGATGAGCGCGTTGGCGAGACCGCGGGCAGTCGCCGCCGCGTCGATCGTGTCGCCGGCGAGCGCCCCGTCGTAGGGCTCGTTGTCGCCGACTCCGTGGGCGATGAGGTCGGGTTCGGCGCGCAAGGCCTCCAGGAGCGGGTTCGCGATGCGGTCGTCCTTGTTCCACAGGACCCCGACCTTCCACCGCCGCGCCGCGCCCCTCCAGGCGGGGGTGAAAGAGTGGATTGAAAGAAGGGCCGGCGGCTCGCCGGTTGCGAGCATCGCCTCGACCGCCGATTCGATTGCCCGCCGGTAGGGCGCCCAGAAGCGCTCACGCCGGTCGGCGATCTCGGCGGCGCCGATCCGCGCATTGCCCGGCACGATCGCGCCGTCGGAAATGCGCATGACGAGGGTCGGATCGTCGGCGCCGCGGTTCGGGTCGATGAGGAGGCGGGAGAAGGTCGACAGCACCGCCGGCGCGCGGAGCCGCGCCGCGAGCGCCCTTGTCAGGTCCGCCGCCCCGATGTCGTAGGCGATGTGGCGCTCGAGCGCCTCCGGCCCGAGGCCAAGCGCGGCATAGCCGGGCGGGATGGCGTTCGACGCATGGTCGCAGACGATAAGGACGCCGGCGTCGAGCGGGCCGGCGATTGTCTCGACCGGGGGGAACGCCGGCTCGCCGGGCTCGAGGCCGAAGCGTGCGGTTCGATCCATTTGGGCGCCCCTTGCTCGACCGGTAGGGCGAGACTATGGACGGTGAAGCTCGATTCGGAGCCAAAGTCCACCATTCCGGACGACAATCCCGTTGCATGCTCTCGCCAACCCCGCTGCGACGGCGCGCGGCGCGCTCGCGCCGTTCGCCGCTCTCGTCGCGGGGGCGGTGGCGATGGGCGCCTCGCCGATCTTCGTCCGGCTCGCCGATGTCGGGCCCTTCGCCAGCGCCTTCTGGCGCGTCGCCCTGGCGCTGCCGCTGCTCTACGCCTGGATGCGCCTCGCCGACGGGAAGGAGGCGGCCGGGAAGGGGTTCTCGCGAGCCGCAGTCCTGTCCGGCGTCGCCTTCTCCGGCGATCTCTTCTTCTGGCACCTCGCCATCGTCCATACGAGCGTCGCCAACGCGACCTTCTTCGCCACGACCGCGCCGATCTGGGTCGTGCTGTTCGGCTGGCTTCTCTTTCGCGAGAGAGCCTCCGCCGGGGTCCTCGTCGGCCTCGGCCTCTGCCTGATCGGCGGGATGGCGCTGCTCGCGCAGAGCTTCGAGCTCAAGCCGGCCGGCGCGCTCGGCGACGCCTTCGGCATCGCCACCGGCGTCTTCTTCGGCCTCTACTTCCTCGCCGTCCAGGCCGCGCGGAAGACGGCCTCGGCGGCGCGCCTGACCTTCGAGGCGACCCTGATCACCGCCGCGATCCTGTTTGTCGTCGCCTTCGCCGCCGAGAGGTCGATGCTGCCGCATACGATGCGCGGCGTCGCCGCCCTCCTCGCCATGGCCTGGATCAGCCATTGCGGCGGCCAGGGCCTGCTGTCGATCGCGCTCGGCCGCCTGCCGGCCGCTTTCTCCTCGCTCGTCATCTTTCTCGAGGCGATCGCCGCGGCCGGATTCGGCTATCTCGTGCTCGGCGAGCCGGTCACCTGGGTGCAGGCCCTGGGGGGCCTCGCGATCCTCGCCGGCATCTTCGTCGCCCGTCCGGTGAGCGGAATCAAGCCGCGATGGTCGCGACTTCATCGACCACAATCGTCTGGCCGGTCCTGTCGCCCTTGAGGCGCCTGGACCCATCATTGAGTTTAGCTATATTGTCCAAAATTGTCTTGAGTTGCGCTTAAGCCTGTCCCGGGATAGCAGATGGTCTTTCCGCCCGGCCTCCCCGCGCCGGGGAGGCGGGCGTTGGCGTCGCTCGCACTCCTACGGACTGCTCCCCGCATGAAGCTTGGCGATTGGCTCAAACACAATGGCATCAGTCGCGCGGATTTCGCCCGCCGCATCGGGGTCTCCCCCGGAGCCGTGACGCTGATCTGCCGCGATGATGGCGCATGGCTATCGCGCGAGACCGCCCAGCGGATTGTCGCCGAGACGCAGGGCGCAGTCACGCCGAACGACTTCCTCTCCAACCCGCCGAAAGATCGCAAAGGACAGGACATGCATCAGCCGGTCACCGCCGCCGTCGAGGCTTTCGCGCGGGGCGAGATCGTCGTGGTCACCGACGATGACGACCGCGAAAACGAAGGTGACATGATCGTCGCCGCCTCGCTGTGCACCACCGAGAAGATGGCCTTCATTATTCGCTATGGTTGCGGCATCGTATGCGCGCCTCTGACCAACGACGACGCGCGCCGGTTGCATCTTCCTCCCATGGTGGCGACGAACGACGCGCCGCTCGGCACCGCGTTCACGGTCTCGGTGGACGTCAGGCACGGCATGACGACCGGCATCTCGGCCGAGCAACGCTGCAACACGGTGCGGGCCCTCGCCAACGGCAACATCGGCGCGAGCGACTTCGTCCGGCCGGGCCACGTGTTCCCGCTTGTCGCCAAGGAAGGCGGAGTCCTGATGCGCTCGGGTCATACGGAGGCGGCGGTCGATCTCTGCAAGCTCGCCAGTTTGCCGCCGGTCGCGGTGATCTGCGAGCTCGCCAACGATGACGGCACGGTGATGGTGGGGCCCCAGATCGAGGCCTTCGCCGACCGGCGCAAGCTCAAGCGGATTTCGGTCGCCGATCTCATCGCCTACCGGCAGGCGCGCGAAAAGCTGGTCGAGCGCGTCGCGACCTTTCCGGTCGAAACGCCGATCGGCGAGCTTCAGGGCCACGCCTATCGCACACCGTTCGACCCCGTGTTGCATTTCGCCTTCGTTCTTGGCCCGATCGGCGATGGGCGAGCCATGCCGGCGAGACTTCATCGCGGCGACATCATCAGCGACATTTTCGGCAGCGGCGCGATTCCGAAGGTCCTCCAGCGCTTCAAGGCCGAGGGGCGCGGCGCGCTCGTCTATTTGCGCGATGGGTCGGCGGGCGTCCCGGCGAACTTCGGCGGCGCCGACCCGCAGGGCTCCGACGGCGCGCGCGCCTCCCAATGGCGGGAGATTGGACTTGGGGCGCAGATCCTGCGGGATCTCGGCGTCTCGTCGATTCGGCTGCGCACGGACAATCCGCGCACCTATGTCGGACTGTCCGGATTCGGCATCGAGATCGCTTCGGTCGAGCCCATCGACGGCTAGCCCGATTCGGCGGATCCGGCTGGGGCTGGCCCGTCGGACTTAATAGACGACAAGTCATTGATACCATTATAGTTTTTCTAAAAAAAAGGAAGGAAAACCGAAGTAATATCAGCGTATTAGCGGTTCGGAGCGCGCTCCGTTCCCCGATGGAGACGCCGCGCCAGGGCCAAATGCGGCGCGACGCTAAACAGGGTCGCAAACCGCTGAAAAGATTGACGGCCGTCGCTAAACTGGCGCTAAACCGGCGTTAGAGGGAAATGACGCTGCGCGTGGGAGCGCCCCTTTCAGTGGGCCGTCAAGAGTTCGCCGCGGCGCTCCGGGCTGAAACGGATGATGACGAGCATGGCGATCGCGACCACGCCCCCCACCACCGCCAGGGCATAGGCGTAGTCGCCGCCATTGGCCTCGGCGATCCTCGCCTGGAACGGACCGTTATAGGAGGCGAGAAAATTGCCGGCCTGGTAGACGAAGGCCGGAAGGGTCGCGCGCACCGCGCCGGGCGACAATTCGTTGAGATGGGCCGGCACCACGCCCCAGGCGCCCTGCACCGCGATCTGCATGATGAAGGCGCCGAGCGCCAGCAGGACGGGCGTCGTCGAATAGGCCCAGAGCGGCAACGTCGGCAGCGCGATCAGCGCGGCGATGGTGATCGCGTTGACGCGGCCGATCCTTTCCGAGACGTAGCCGAAGCCGAGACCGCCGGCGATCGCGCCGAGGTTGGCGACGATGGTGATCCAGCTCACCGTGCCCGGATCGAACCGATGCTGCTTCTGCAGGAAGGTCGGATAGAGGTCCTGCGTGCCGTGGCTGAACAGGTTGAAGCACATCATGAGCACGACCATGTAGAGGGCCAGTTTCCAGTTGCCCCTGAGGGTCGTCCAGAGGTCGGGCTTCGCGTGCGCCTTCGATGCCTCGAACGCCGGCGACTCCGGCACGGAAGCGCGGATGAACAGAACGACGAAGGCCGGCAGGATGCTGAGCAGGAACATCGCCCGCCAGCCGAACGTGTAGCCGCCGAAGCTCCGTTCATAGAGCAGGCCGTAGGCGACCGCGGCCAGCAGGAAGCCGCTCGGATAGCCGCATTGCAAGATTCCAGACACGATCCCTCGCGCCTGCGGAGGGATCGACTCCATCGCGAGCGAGCTGCCGAGCCCCCACTCGCCCCCCATCGCCACGCCGAAGAGCGCGCGCAGCACGAGGAAGACGGTGAGATTGGGGGAAAAGGCCGCGGCCGCGCCGATAACCGAATAGCTCGCGATATCGAGCATCAGCGCCGGCCTGCGCCCCCATTTGTCGCCGATGCGGCCGAAGATGAAGGCCCCGACGAAGCGCATGGCCAGGGTCAGGAACAGGGCGTAGGCGACCGCCGGCACGCCGACGCCGAACTCCTTGGCGATATCCTTGATCACGAAGGTCAGCACAAAAAAATCGAACGCGTCGAGTGTCCAGCCGAGGTAGGCTGCGGCGATGGTCCTTGTCTGCCCCCCCGTCAGTTTCATCCGCCGCCTCCCGGATCGCCGGCGGCACGCCGGACGCATTGCCTTTGTTCATCCTAGCCGAGACGTCCGGGAGCCGCCAAGGGCGTCTCGACATCAGTGCGGCGGGATTCTAAGAGCGCGCTTGACAATCGGCCTGAACGGATTGGGCGCTCGGATGATCATCGCCATCGACGGCCCGGCGGCGTCCGGCAAGGGCACGATCGCCCAGCGTCTCGCCGCCTGCTTCGGTCTGCCTCATCTCGACACCGGCCTTCTCTACCGTGCGACGGCTGCGGCGCTCATCGCAGCGGATCGCGATCTCTACGACGAGAAGGCGGCCGTCGCCGCCGCCCGCGGCCTTGGCCTGATGGACTTCGACGAAACGGTTTTGCGCGGCCGGCAGATGGGGGAGGCGGCGTCGGTGGTCGCCGCGATGCCGGGCGTGCGCGAGGCGCTGCTCGACGCCCAGCGCGCTTTCGCGGCGCGGCCGGAGGGGGCGGTTCTCGACGGCCGCGACATCGGCACGGTTGTCTGCCCGCAGGCGAAGGTGAAGATTTTCGTGACCGCCAGCGCTGAGGCGCGCGCCCAAAGGCGCGCCCTCGAATTGGCCCAGCGCGGCGAGAAGGCCGATTACCGGGCCATTCTCGCCGACATTCTGAAACGCGACGCCCGCGACAGCGAACGGGCGATCGCGCCGCTGCGCCCGGCGAGCGACGCCCACCGGCTCGACACCACCCATCTGGGAATCGAAACCGCAGTCGCCGAAGCCTTGCGCATCGTCGAAGCCGCGCGGATCGAACGTTAGCGACGCAACGCCGCCCCGGAACAGCGGGGTAACCGACCGCGGCCGCCCGGCAAGCGCCGGCTCAGGTGGCGGCGCTCTGCCGGCGGCTACGCGTTTCGCGCAGCCGCTCAATGGCGCTGTCGATTTCGCTGCGCTGGCGCTCCAGATGGCTGATCTGGTTGACGATCTGCTGCGGTTGCAGCTGCTCCTCGAGATCGGTCGTTTCACTGGCCCCCTTGCCGCCGATAAGGTCATTGATCTCTGTCAGCGTGAATCCGAGCTTCTTGCCGCGGAGAATCATTTCCATCCGAACGCGATCGACCCCCCGATAGTAGCGGGCGTTGCCTTCGCGCCGTGGCTTGATCAGCCCTCGATCCTCATAGAACCGCAGAGTACGCAGACTCACTCCAAACTGTCGCGACATCTGGCTGATCGTCAATTCCGCCTGCTCCGACGCGGGCGTCGCCTTCCCGTCTTTGTCGGCCTCGCCCGAGGCCTGGCTGCTGGCATAGTTGAGGGACGACATCCGGCTCATGACATCTCCTTTAGTCGGCGCCGTAGTGTTCGCGCCTTGCCGATTCGCGCGTCGTTGCGCGATCCGAATCCACTATGCCCATCGGCGCCCTTTTGCAACCAAAAGTTGCGCTGCGTCCATTTACAACCTCGCCGCCCCCCGCGCGAGGCGCGGCGGGTCGCCGAAAAGCGGGCTTAACCGTTTCTTCACCATGCCGCTCAAAAACTCCGACCGCGGCGCCATGGCGGGCGCAGTGAATCGCAGGCGCCAAGGACGATTGAAGTCATGAATAAGAGCACGGCGTGGAAACAACCGAGCGTGCGTCCCGAAGCTTGGCGTCTGGTGAAGGAGGCAGCCCGACAGGCAGGTCTAAGTCTCGATGAATGGCTCGACGAGGCCATCGTCGGACGGGTCGCCGGAGATGATTTGAACGAACGCGGCGACGACGTTCTCTCGCGCGCTTCCGAGCAACCCGCTCATGCCTGGCTTGATGAAGCCGAGGATTTTCTCGAGTCGGCGATCACGCGGATCGAACGCCGGATAAGGCGCGGCGAGGAGCGCCTGGAGCGGGTGTTCGAAACAGTTACAGGCGTGCTGGAACGAACGTGTGAGAGCATCGATCGAGGAACGCCATCCCACGCTTATCGACGATCTTCCACCGACGACGAACGGCGGTCCCCCTTGCAGGCGTCCGTTGCGCGACCGGCCCTGCACCGGCGGCTGGACGAGCGGTTGCAGGAGATTGCGCGCCGGATTGAGGCGGCGCGTCAGATGGCGCACGCGCCGAACGCTTCGCTTGAAGCCAACTCGGAAAAGCGCCGCCTCGATCTGAAGGCCGCAGTATCGCAGATTGCGCTCCGTCGACAGGCGCAAGAAGCGCGGGAAGCGCGCCGAGCCTCACCTCTGCCGGAACCCGCGTCGGCGGCCGGAGAAAGCCGGATCGACGAAATGGCCTCTGCGGCTGCCGCGGAGGCGACTGAGCCAACCAATTCCGCGAATGAAGCGGAGGGCGAACTCGCCGCCTCTGCCCTAACGGCGCCGAAAGCGCCGCACGAAGACGCTCCAGGAGTGGCACGAGATTTGGACCTTCCTTGGCAAGAGGGAGATCAACGCGCCTGCGCCCGCGACCTGACGGCGATGCGGGAAGGGATCGCTGCGATGAACCGCAGTCTTACCGAGCTCGCGCCGCGCAACGCGGTCGTCGCGCTGGAAGGCGCAGTTCGAGATTTGACCGAGCGAGTCGCCCTGCTCCGTCAGGAGGGCGAGCGGGAATCGCTGCTGGCGCCGCTTGACGCTATGGCGGCTGAGTTGCGCGCGAGCTTGAAGTCGCGCGATCTGCAGCAGGTTGTGTCCGGGCTGGAGCGGGAAATAGCCGCGTTGGCCGGCAAGATCGACTCCTTGGCCGGAGCCGCGATCAGCGCGGAGAGCTTCGACCGGATCCAACAGCAAACCGAAGAGGTGCGTGACCTCCTTGCCGCGGCAGCCACGCGCAGCGCGCCTCTCGAACGCCTGGAACGCCAAGTCGGCGAACTCGCCGATCGCATCGAGCAGCTCGGCTCGAGCCCTGCTCCGCAAGTCGAATCGGAGCGGATGGTCGCATCACTCGCCGACCTGCGTAGCGAGATTGAGCGCTCCACGCCAATTACTGCTCTGATGTTGATCGAACGTCGCCTCGAGCGCATCGCTGAGCGGCTCGACCGGGAGATTTCGCAGCCTGCGCAAAACGCAGTGGACCCGCACGCCTTGGAAGACCTGGCGCGTCGCATTGACGGCGTTCGTCAGTCGCTGGACGCCCGCCTCGAGCCGCAAATCGACGCGAGCGCACTGGAGGCATCCTTGAAAGAGCTCATCGTGAAACTCGGGAATCCGAGCGCGGATTCACTGGTCGCGCTCATGCGCGACATCAGCGACAAGCTCGATGCGACTGGCCATAAAGACATGGAAGCAGACCCTGACGCGATCGAGCCGATGTTGGCGGAAATTCTCAACAAACTCGACCGCCTTCCGCAACCGGACTCGACGGCCGGGCTGAGTTCAATCGAGTGCCGGCTTCAATCGTTGGATGCGAAACTCGATTTCAGCGCCGGGCTTCGCTTTGATCTCGAAACCGTCGGCCAGATTGCAGAGGAAGTCGCGCGGCGCCTGGAAAAAAACCTCGCGGTCCGCATCGACGAGCGCGGTCTCGCGGAGCAGATCGCTCAGATCCACGACCGTCTCGAAGCGCTTTCGGGCCAGGACGGAATGCAGGGTCTGATGCGCAAGCTTACCGGACAATTGGCCCACTTGGGCGAACCCCCGAGTAACGATCAAGACGAGATGCGGTCCCCTGCGGTTCGGGCAGGCGCAACCGGTCCGTCGGCGTCCGTCATCCGCGGGATCGAGGCGCTGGAGTCGACGGATTCGTCCGCTTTGCGACGTCCCCTCAAGCCAGTGACGCCGGAGAACGAAGACGGTTCCGCGCTCTCGCAATCTGCTTCGGATGATGTTCTGCTCGAGCCTGGCTCCGGCGGGCCGCAGCGCGTTCGGGAGGCGCAGGAGCCGATGCGGGAGATCGGCTCCAGAACGAACCCCTCGGTTTCGGCCCATATTGCCGCGGCGCGCCGGGCTGCGCACTCGGCGCTAGCGGAGGGAGCCGCCCAAAACGCCCCGGCCGCCCCCGGGATTGCACGAGCGAAATCGCTGTACGAAAACCACAAGCGCTCCGTTCTTCTCGCCGCCGCGCTCGCGATTGCGGCCACGGCGGCCATCAGGTTGATCGGAGGGCACCTCCCCGTCCTGCAGAAGTCTGAGTTGAACGGGCATAAATTGGCGTTGGGCGGCGCCTCGCTCGTCAACCCGGGCAACATTGCTCCCGCGACCGGCCCGGCCGCGCCGCGCGTCGATTCGACGCCTACCGCGTCGATCGCGCCTCAAGCCGCCACCGCCAATTCCCCGGCCGCGCCTGCCGAGCCGCAGCTTTCGGCGCCGCTCGCCGCCGCATTGCCGCCCTTCCTGCGTGACGGCGTCATCGCCGGTTCGCCGGCAGCGCAGTACGAGTTGGCGCAGCGGCTTCTCGAAGGGCGCGGAGTTCCCCGGGACGAGCAAACCGCCGCGCTCTTGTTGGAACGCGCGGCCTCGTCGGGTCTTGCGCCCGCTCAGTTCAGACTCGGAACGCTGTACAGCAAGGGCGTCGGAGTCCAGCGCGACACCGGCGCCGCCAAACGGTGGT
The DNA here is from genome assembly GCA_035656495.1 of Roseiarcus sp. Classification (GTDB taxonomy): domain Bacteria; phylum Pseudomonadota; class Alphaproteobacteria; order Rhizobiales; family Beijerinckiaceae; genus Roseiarcus. The sequence continues at coordinate 54,227 of DASRSL010000223.1, read as the reverse complement.
ACACGAAGGCCGCCGAAGCGGGCAACGCTCGCGCGGCGCACAACCTGGCGGTTATTTATGCGGAACCTGTCGGCGAGGCGCCGAATTACGCCGAGGCCGCGAAGTGGTTCCGCAAGGCGGCGGAAATGGGAGTTCGCGACAGCGAGTTCAATCTCGCCATCCTCTACGCCCGCGGCCTCGGCGTCGATCAGGATCTACGGCAGTCTTGGCTGTGGTTCTCGCTTGCGGCGGCTCAAGGCGACGCAGACGCAGCGAAGAAGCGCGACGAGGTGGCCGCCAAAATGGACCCGGCCGGGCTGGCAGCGGCGGCGGACGACCTCGCCAAATTCAAGGCCGCCAAACCCGATCCCGCCGCCAACGAGGCGCCGTCGCCGCCCAGCGGATGGGACGCCAAGTCGGGCGCATCCCCGCTCAGCCGCGCGGCGCCGGCCTCCTCCGGCGCCCCGCCGCCCGTGTCGGCGCCCTGACCACTTGCTCGCGACACCGGCCGGCGGCCGATTCCCTGCCGCAGGGAAAAGATCAGGCAATCGTTTTTCGGCCAATTCGGGCAAGAATCGCCCGGAAAAGCCAAACGATTCGAGGCTGTTCCAGCAAAATTCCCTACGCTGCCGAACAGGGACATTTTTCGGCCCATCTGGGAAACAAAGTTCCTGTTCGGCAAAATGCAGGGATAACCCGTGCCTGATCCGCCGCCTGGTTCGACGCGATCCGCCGCCGTGAATTGCTTCGCCTTCGGCTCGCAGGAACCGCGCCTCAGACCGCCTCGGCCAGGAGCGGCAGGCGCTGTTTTTCGGGCTCGCCGTCCTTGTCGATGAGGCGGGTGGGATACTCGCCGGTGAAGCAATGGTCGGTGAACTGGGGATGCTTCGGGTCGCGCGCGGCATGGCCCATGGCCCGGTAGATTCCCCCGATCGAAAGGAACGCCAGGCTGTCGGCGCCCATGAACCGTCGCATCGCCTCGAGGTCCATCCGCGCGGCCAGGAGCTTTTCGCGCTCAGGGGTGTCGATGCCGTAAAAGTCGGGATAGGCGATCGGGGGCGAAGAAATGCGGAAATGCACCTCGCGAGCGCCTGCTTCCCGCATCATCCGGACGATCTTGACGCTGGTCGTGCCGCGCACGATCGAATCGTCGATCAGCACCACGCGCTTGCCTACGACCACGGTGCGGTTGGCGTTGTGCTTCAGGCGAACGCCGAGCTCGCGGATCGACTGGGTCGGCTGGATGAAGGTGCGGCCGACATAGTGGTTGCGGATGATGCCGAGCTCGAACGGCAGGCCGCACCCTCTCGCAAAACCGATCGCGGCCGGAACGCCCGAGTCGGGCACCGGCACCACCACGTCGGCGGCGGCCGGCGCCTCGCGCGCGAGCTCGGCGCCCATCGCCTTGCGGGCGTCGTAGACCGAACGGCCGTGCACGATCGAGTCGGGCCGGGCGAAATAGATATACTCGAAAATGCAGGGCCGCGCCGCGACCCGGGGCAGGGGGAAGAAGCTCTTGACGCCCTCGGCGTCGATCACGACGACCTCGCCGTTCTCGATGTCGCGGACGAACTTCGCGCCGATGATGTCGAGCGCGCAGGTTTCGGAACACAGGATCGGGCAGCCGTCGAGGTCGCCCAGCACCAGCGGGCGGATCCCCAGCGGATCGCGGGCGCCGATCAGCTTCTTGTTGGTCAGGGCGACGAGCGCGTAGGCGCCCTCGATTTCCGCCAGCGCCTCGACAAAGCGGTCGATGATCTTCGAGCGGCGGGAGCGCGCCGCGAGCAGCAGCACGACTTCGGTGTCGGTGGTCGACTGGCAGATGGCGCCGCCGCGAATGAGCTCGCGCCGCAGGGTCAAGCCATTGGTGAGGTTGCCGTTGTGGGCGACCGCGAGGCCGCCTGCCTCGAGCTCGGCGAACAGGGGCTGGACGTTGCGCAGCGCCGTCTCGCCGGTCGTCGAATAGCGCACGTGGCCGATGGCCGCCTGCCCCGGCAGGCGGTCGATCGCCGCGGCGCTGGAAAAATGGTCGCCGACCAGGCCTTGGCGGCGCTCCGAATGAAACCGGCTTCCATCGAAGGCGACGATGCCCGCCGCCTCCTGTCCCCGATGCTGCAGGGCGTGCAGGCCGAGCGCGACCACCGCCGCGGCGTCAGGATGGCCGAAGAGGCCGAAGACCCCGCACTGCTCGCGCAGCCGATCTTCCTCGGGATCGACGCCCGAATCTTCGGCCGGTTCGAAGGCGCGGTCGATGGCGTCCTCGCTTGATCCGTCGGAGCCGTCGGGCCTCCAGTCAATCATTGTCTGGGGTTCGCCGCCGGGGCCGGCTGGGGCACATTCCTGTTGATAAGGGCGTCGAGCTTCCGCTTGTCGGGATTGTCCGTGTTCGTCGAGGACTCGGCCTTCTTCTGGGAGCCCGCCGGCCCGGGCGTGGCCGGCGCGGATTCGTCGGTCGGCTCGTCGCTCGGGGGAAGGATATTGCCGCGCGATTTGATCCAGGCGTCGATGGTCGCCGCCGCGTCCTCCGGCAGCAAGGCGACGATCCTGTCCGCGGAGCCGGTCAGCACCGGACGCGTCTTGGCGGCTTTCACCCATTCCGGCTGCTGCTTTTCCGATACCAGCCAGTTGAAGATCGCAAAGCCGACGACGGCGAGCAGGAAGCCGCGCGCGACGCCGAACACGAAGCCGAGCGTGCGGTCGAGCGCCCCGATCTTGCTGTCGAGGATCGCGTCCGATAGCCGGATGGTGAAGAGCGAAACGACGATCAGCGTGGCGAAGAACACGATCGCGGCGGCGAGCGCCTGCGCGACGACGTCCTTGTGGATATACGGCGTAAGGTAGGGAACCACGACCGGATAGAAGTAATAGGCGGCGGCGGCCGCGGCGGCCCACGAGGCGATCGCGAGGATCTCGCGGGAGAAGCCGCGCAGCATCGACAAGAACGCCGATATGAGGACGATCGCGAGCACGGCGAGATCGAGATAGGAAGGCATTCAGAATACCTCGTCGGGACGCTCGAAAACCGCGGCGACGGTCGTCGCCGGCGACGTCCGGCGGAGCGCCTTATAACGAAGCGGGCCCGGTTCGTCACCCCGAGCGGGTCGCAGGCGCTTTCGCCGTCGGCGAATGATGCGTAAGCAGTTCGTCGGCCGGTTCGCACCCAGCGCCTTGGCGTCGCATTCCATTTCGGCCTAAATTAGCAACAAGCCGAAGTTGCTAAAGTCATGCTGGGGCCTTCATAGCCATGGACGGACTCGTGCCGTGTGTCGCGACGGCCGGCCTTCTCCTCGTTGCGGCCGTCGGTAGCGCCAATGCGCAGACGACGATGACATCGTCATCGAGCGCTGAGCCCATCGTCCTTCCGGAATTCACCGTCGTCGCTCCGACCCCGCTGCCCGGCTCCGATGTGGACCGCGACAAGATCCCGGCCACGACATACGTCCTCGATCCGCGGGATATTTCCTGGAGCGGCGTGCCGGCCCTGACGGACGCCATCACCCGCGAAATCCCGAGCACAAGGGTCGAGGACGTCGACGGCAATCCCTTCCAGCCGAACCTCATCTACCGCGGTTTCATCGCGTCGCCCGTCGCAGGCACGCCTCAGGGACTGGCGGTTTACGTCAACGGCGCCCGGTTCAATGATCCCTTCGGCGACACGGTGAACTGGGATCTCATTCCCGCGGTCGCGATCCAGAGCGTCACGGTCGAATCCTCGAATCCCTTGTTCGGCCTGAACGCGCTCGGCGGCTCGGTGAACGTCCAGTTGAAGAACGGCTTCACTTTCCAGGGCGGCGACTCTTCGACCTATGCGGGCTCCTACGGTCGCCTGGGGTCAAGCCTCGAGTACGGAAGACAGGTCGACGATTTCGCGATCTATGGGGCGGGCGAATACATTCATGACAACGGATTTCAACCGACCGGCGAATCGCAAGTCGAGCGCGGCTTTTTGGATCTGGGCTGGCGAGAGCCGGCGTCCGAGCTTCATCTGGACATCACCGGGGCCAACAACTGGCTGGGCAATCCCGGCGCGTCGCCCGTTCAGGCGCTGCAGGCGAACCTAGGCAACATTTTCACGGCGCCCAACACCGTTTACAATCAGTATTTCGGCCTCAACCTGCACGGAACCTACGCCATCGATTCGAAAACGAGCATCCAGGGCGTGGCGTACGTTCAGAACCTGGACCAGAGGATTCCGAACGGAACCACGGTCGACGTATCGCCGTGCAACGACGGCTCCGGATTGCTGTGCAATGGCGACGGCTCCTATGTGACGGGCGCCGGCGGGGCGCCGATTCCGGATTTCGCCAACGGCGGCCCCTACTCCGGACTCAGCACGCAGACCCTGAATGCCCGCTCTTACGGCGCGTCCTTGCAGCTGACAAACACCAACGACCTCGCCGGGCGGCCAAATCATCTGGTCGTCGGGGCGAGCTTTGACGGATCGGACAGCGCTTTCTCCGGCACGACGACGATCGGAGGCTTCGATCCGATCTCTCGATTTTTTATCGGGCCGGGGTTCGTCCAGGTCCAGCCGGATGAAGGCGTCAATCCGGTCAAGGTCCAGGACATCAATCAATACTACGGCATATTCGGTCAGGACATTTTCACCTTGCTCCCGAAGCTGGATCTGACTCTCGCAGGTCGGTACAACTATGCGCAGATTGATCTGTCCGATCAGTTTGGGGGCCCGGTCAACGGGAATAACACCTTCGCTCACTTCAATCCGATGGTCGGGTTGACCTATCGAGTAACCCCGTGGCTCCAACTCTACGGCAGCTATGCCGTCACCAACCGTGCGCCGACACCGCAGGAATTATCATGCTCGAGCGCCGCAAACCCATGCTCGCTCCTGAATTTTTTCGTCGGCGACCCGCCGCTGCAACAGGTCGTCGCCGACACGTTCGAATTCGGCGCTCGCGGGACTTTCGGCAAGTCCGGCGACGGCCTCTGGAGCTGGAACGCCGATATCTATCACGCCGCCATCAACAACGATCTCGTCTACGAAACCATGACCTATAATCCGAACCTCGCCTACTACGTCAACGCCGGCAAGACACTGCGACAGGGGCTCGAGTTCAACCTGCACTACGATACGCCGGCGCTGCACGCGATCCTCGGTTATGCCTACACCGACGCAACGTTCCAGTCGCCGCTTCTGCTCGGCAGCGACAATAATCCGATGGCCGACGCCAATGGCGACATTCAGGTCGTGCCCGGCGACCGCATCCCCGGCATCCCGCTCAATCGCATAACCGGGCAAGTCGATTACAACGTCACCGACAAATGGATTGTCGGCGCATCGGCGAGCTACCAAAGCAGCTTTTACCGCTATGGCGACGAAGCCAATCTCACTCCGCCGGTCAGCGGATATTTTCTCGCGAACCTGCATATGTCCTACCAGGTCACCAACCAGATCAAGATCTTCGCCCTGGTCAATAACCTGTTCGATACCCGCTATTACACCTATGGAACCTTTGGTCCGGTTTCGTCTGTGCCCTGGCCCAGCGTGCCGGGCGGCGTCACCGGTACCGCCACGGCCGTGCCGGGAAGGCCGTTCTCGGCCTACGCGGGAATGACGATCACATTCTGACTGCAGGCGCGGTCGCTGACCGCGCCTGCGGGCGGAAGCGGAGCCAATCGTCAGCGCTGCATGTCGTTGAGCCGCAGAAGCGGTTGTCTCGGCGAGATCGGCGAAATGAGGTCATAGGGGGGCCGCCCCTCGGCAAGACGCGCGCACAACCGAAATCCTCGCCTTTGGCCAGGAACCCTATCCCTCGCCCCTCGACTCGAGCTTCCCTCGCAGCTCCCGCCGCAAAATCTTGCCGATCGGGGTACGCGGCAGCGTGTCGCGGAACTCGACGTGGCGCGGCGTCTTGTAACCCGTCAGGTGCTGACGGCAGTGGGCGATGATCTCGGCGCCGGTCAGCGCCGGGTCCCTGCGCACGACGACGACCTTCACCGCCTCGCCCGATTTCATGTCGGGGACGCCGACCGCGCCGACCTCGTACACGCCGGGGTGGGTCATCACCACGTCCTCGATCTCGTTCGGATAGACGTTGAAGCCGGAGACGATGATCATGTCCTTCCGCCGGTCGACGATATAGACATAGCCACGGTCGTCGACGCGGGCGATGTCGCCGGTGCGCAGATAGCCGTCCTCGGTCATCACGTCGGCCGTCTCGTCGCGCCTCTTCCAGTAGCCGGCCATCACCTGCGGGCCCATGACGCAAAGCTCGCCCGGCTCGCCGAGCGCGACGTCCCGTCCGTCCATGTCGCGGATGGCGATGTCGGTCGAGGGCACCGGCAGCCCGATCGAGCCGGTATAGTCCTCGATCGTCAGCAGGTTCGAGGTCACGATCGGCGACGTCTCGGTCAGGCCATAGCCTTCGATGATCGGCTTGCCGGTCACCTGTTTCCAGCGCTCGGCGACCGCGCGCTGAACCGCCATTCCGCCGGCGACGGCGAGATGCAGGCGCGAGAAGTCGATGCGAAGAAAGTCGGCGTCGCCGAGAAGCGCGTTGAACAGAGTGTTCACGCCGCTGATCACGGTAAAGGGCGTGCGCGCGAGAGTCTTGACGAAGCCCTTGATGCCGCGCGGATCGGGAATGAGCAGGTTGTTCGCGCCGACCATCAGCGGCACGAGACAGTTCACCGTCAGCGCGAACACGTGATAGAGCGGCAGCGCGGTCACAAAGGTTTCCCCCACGGCTCCGAGCGATCCGCCGATCCAGGCGTGCACCTGCTGCAGGTTTGCGATCATGTTGCGGTGGGTGAGCATGGCGCCCTTGGGCACGCCGGTGGTGCCGCCGGTGTATTGCAGGAACGCGAGGTCGTCCGGCTGGACCGGCGGGAGCTCGACCGTCTGCAGCCGGCCGAGGGCCAGCGCGCGGTTGAAGCGCACCGCCTTCGGCAATCGCCAAGCCGGAACGGCGCGCCGGACGTGGCGCAGCGCGAAGTTGACCAGGGGGCCTCGAGCGCCTCCGAGAAGATCGCCGACCGCGGCGACCACGACGACGCGGACTTGCGTGGCGTCGATCGCCTTCTCGAGCGTGTGGCCGAAGTTCTCGACGACCACGATCGCTTCCGCCTCGGAATCCTCGAGCTGATGGTGCAGCTCGCGCGGCGAATAGAGCGGATTGCAGTTGACCACCACGTAGCCGGCGCGCAGCGCGCCGAACAGGGCGACTGGATATTGCAGAAGGTTCGGCATCATCAGCGCGACGCGCGCCCCGCGAGGCAGACGCGCGACCTTCTGCAGATAGCTCGCGAACGCCCGCGACAGACGGTCGAGCTCGCCGTACGACATCGTCCGGCCGATGCAGATATAGGCGGTGCGGTCGCGATAACGGTCGACGTTGGCGGCGAAGAATTCGCCGATCGAGGCATAGGCGGTCGGATTGACGTCAGCCGGAACGCCCTCGGGGTAGGATTTCAGCCAGATCCGTTCCATGACACCCTCGCTCGCCCTCTAAAGCTCTAGGCCTTCTAAATGTACAGGCCTTTCAACAGCTCGAAGCGCGGGTTCACGATTTCCCCCGGAGAGGCCGCCTTCATGCCGACATCCGCCGAAACCTTCAATCTGGCCTGGCATTGCCTCGGCCGCCAGGCGGCCGAGCGCGGCGGCAAGACCGCTCTCGTCATCGCCGACGATCCAGAGGCGTTGCGCTCGTGGACCTACGCCGAGCTGGACGGGATGGTCCGCCGCCTGGCCGGAGGCCTCGTCGCGAGCGGCCTCAACAAAGGCGACCGGGTCTTGATCCGCGCCGCCAACGACCTCGATTTCGTGCTGGCGTTTTTCGCCGTGACCGCGATCGGCTGCGTCGCCCAACCGACCTCGCTGATGCTGACGATTAACGAAGCGTTGGCGTTGGCCGCCGATTCCGCGGCGACCGCGGTCTTTCTGGCCGATCCCGACCCCAGGGAGAGGGGGCGTTTCGCCCACTTGCGGGTCTTCGACCAAAAGGAGACGCTGAGACTCGCCGCCGAGGCCGCTCCCGCCGATTACGCTCGGACGGCGCCGGACGATCCGGCCTATCTCGTCTTCACCTCCGGCTCGACCGCCGAGCCGAAGGGTGTTTTGCACGCGCATCGGGTCGTGCTCGGCCGCAGGGCGATGCATCGCGACTGGCTTGGCCTGAGCGAGGACGACGTCGTCCTCCACGCCGGCAACATCAACTGGACCTATACGCTCGGCGTCGGCGTGCTCGACCCCTTCGCGTGCGGGGCGACCGGCGCGCTCTACGCCGGAAAGCGTGATCCGGCAATCTGGCCTGCCCTCATCGAAAGGACCCGCGCCACCGTCTTCGCCGCCGTGCCGAGCGCCTACCGGCAGGCGCTCAAGTACGGCGACCCTTCCGCCCGCGACCTTTCTCGGTTGCGCCACGGCGTCACCGCGGGCGAAGCGCTGTCGCCGGAACTGCTCGCCCATTGGCGCGAGTCGACCGGAATCTGGCTCTACGAGGCGCTCGGCATGAGCGAGATCTCGACCTATGTGTCGAGCCGCCCCGGCGAAAGAATCCGCCCCGGCTCGCCCGGCCGGCCGCAGACGGGACGGCGCGTCGCCGTCCTGCCGATCGAGGGCGGAACCGAGCCGCTGCCGCCCGGCGAGCTCGGCCTGCTGGCGGTCCACCGCAGCGACCCCGGCCTCATGCTCGGCTACTGGAACCGGCCGGCCGAAGAGGCGGCCGCCTTCCGCGGCGAGTGGTTCATCGGCGGCGATCTTGCCGAGTTCGACGCCGACGGCTTCGTCTGGCACCGCGGCCGCAACGACGACATCATGAACGCCTTCGGCTATCGGGTGTCGCCGCTCGAAGTCGAGAAGGCGCTGGCGACCCATTCCGACGTCGCCGACGTCGCGGTCGCCGAGCGCGAGGTCGCCGACGGCGTGTCGGTGATCGCCGCCTTCGTCGTGGCGAAGTCCGGGAGCGCGCCCGACGAGGCGGCGCTCATCGCCCATTGCGCCGAGCGCCTCGCCGCCTACAAGCGGCCGCGCAAGGTCGTGTTCGTCCGCGACCTTCCCCGCACCGCCAACGGCAAACTGAGCCGCCGCTCGCTGCCGCAACTCGGGTGAAGCCGAGCCGCGTCCGCGGCAACGAACCGCATCATGAGCTCGCCGAAGGACGCTCCAGTTGGCGCCGGCAGAGCATGCCGGAGCGCCCTTCGAGACGAGCCGCCTGCGGCGGCGCTCCCTAAAGGGCGACGGCAGGAGTTGGCGGCGCGCCTTGAAACACGGCGTAACGAACGCCAGATCGTTTCGAACAGTCCTTGCCCCTCGTCGGGCTTCAACTGAAGGAGCCATCCCATGCCCAATTCCACTGAGCGCGCCGTGCTTGCCGGCGGCTGTTTCTGGGGCATGCAGGGCCTGATCCGCCGCACTCCGGGGGTGATCTCGACGCGGGTCGGCTACACCGGCGGCGACGTTCCGAACGCGACCTATCGCAATCACGGCGACCACGCCGAGGCGATCGAGATCGTCTTCGACCCGGCCAAGACCAGCTACCGCAAGCTGCTCGAACTCTTCTTCCAGATCCATGACCCGACCACCCGCAACCGACAAGGCAACGACCGCGGCCGGAGCTACCGTTCGGCGATCTTCTATACGAACGACGAGCAGAAGCGCGTGGCGCTCGACACCATCGCCGACGTCGACGCTTCGGGCCTGTGGCCGGGCAAGGTGGTGACGGAGGTCGCGCTGGCGGGCCCGTTCTGGGAGGCGGAGCCGGAGCACCAAGATTATCTCGAGCGCTATCCGAACGGCTACACCTGCCACTTCCCCCGCTCGAACTGGGTCCTGCCGAAGCGAGCCGCCGCCGAGTAATCGGCTCGCGCGCCTCGCGCGCCTCGACGAACAGCGCCGGTCCCTGGCTCAACCGCAATCGCTGAGGCGGAGCGGGGAGCTGCGGGGCCCAAAGCTTGGCGGCGGCGCGAATCCCGGGTACACAGCGCCCGATGACCAGACCTCTGCCCCTGCTCGCCGGACTCCTCGGCGTGGCGTTCCTCGTGATCGCAGCCATGTACTGGCTCACGCCCGCCGCGAGCCTTCCCTCGTTCTTCCCGGGCTTCGAGACGGGCTCCGTTCACGTGCACCTCAAGCACGCGCTCGGCTCGCTCGTCCTGGCGCTTGCTCTGCTCGCCTTCGCTTGGCTCCAGAGCGCGCCGGGGCGCCGGTAGGGCGGCAGGCGCTTGGGTTTGAGCCCAAGCGCCATCCGTGCAAGGCGGTGAAGACGATGCCGATTGGCCGGAAAAGTTTCGCGGCGCTGGCTGAAAGCCTGCGATCGAAGCGCGGGTCCGGTCGCCGTTTCGGAACCATCGCCGGGGACGACAAATACTGCGAAGCCCGCCGTGACCCGCGTCGCGCTGTCGGGCGCGAGCGCGCGAACGCCGCCTCCACGCGCGCGGCTCGCGCACCGGCTACTCCGCAGGCTTGGCGGGGTCCCCAAGCTGCAGCATGAGTCGGTCGAGGGGAGCGGAGGAGAGGCGGATCACGCCGGAATAGGGACGGCTCAGCTCCAGAATCAGGAAAACCGCGCTGCCGACCGCGATCGCGCCCAAAAAATGCGCGAGGACCGTGACCGCGTTCGGCGGAGCGACGATGCCGTTGCCGAGAAAGACCACGGACGCCCACAAGGCGACGACGGCGAGCAGATGCTCAGGGAACGGATTGGCGAGCTGCCGCGTCATCAGCATTTGAGTGTCAGCGAAAGTCTTCGCGAGGTCCTTGGCCGAGGTCCGCAACTGCCGCTGCCTTTCCGTCGCTGGCTCAAGGCTGTCGAAATAGGTATTCATCCAATGCATCGTCGCCCTGGTCTCCTCGAACGTATGAGCCTGCGGCCCCTGCTTCAGGTCGCCGAAGAAGCGCCTGCGCGAGCGCCCTAGCGCCTCCCTGAGGCCCAACCGACCGCGGATCGCCTCGGGGCCGTATTGCTCGAGAAGGACGTCGAGCTCGATCACCACAGGGCCGAGCCCCTGCGCCTCGGCCTGCTGCGTCGAGTAGACGGTGAAGGCGGTATAGACGAGGAGGCCGAGGACGAGCGCCAAGAGGAGAGTGACGAGCCCGACCATCGCCCCCACTGTGGCTTTGGAATCGTTGAGCGCCTGCGCCGGCACGATGTATCGCAACAGCATGCCGACGACGCTCGCGCCGAAGGTGACTGATGCGACCGCGGCCGCCCGCTGATAGGAATGCATGGAGCCCTCCAATTCAAATGCAGGACGTTTTGTAGCAGGATTCCGACCGGACCGTCCGTGCGAAGCCGTCGTCAGGCGGCGCTCTTTCGGACGGGTCGGGTCATGTCGATCGAGGACGGTTACGCAAGGAGAGCGCCGACGTCGATCGTGACGGCGGCGACGAGCGCCGGCGTCAGCGATCCGGAGGTCAGCCGTTCCTTGAGCTCGTAGACGCCGCCCGTCGGCTTCCGGTAGACCTCGATCGCCGCACCCTCGAGATCGACAATCCAAACTTCCGGCACGCCGAACCTCGCGTAAAGCGGAAGCTTGGTCCCACGGTCATAGACAAGCGAGGTTTCCGACACTTCCACCAGGAGGAGGACGTCGGCCGCGCTCGGGTGGCGGCCCTGATAATCGTCCTCTCTCGGCTTGAGGAGCATGAGGTCAGGCTCGGGCTCGTTGTAGGCGTCGAGCCTGAGCGGGCTCTGCACGCTCACGACCGCAAGGCCGTCGGCCGCGGCGCGCGCGAACAGCCGGTTGAGCCGGTTGGTCTTTCCCGCATGGGCGCTGCCGATCGGGACCATGTCGAAAATCTCCCCACCGATCAGCTCGACGCGGTCGTTTGGCGTGAGGATCCCGGCCTCGGCCATCCTGTAATAGGCGCCGACGTCGAGCCGGTGGCGCATCGGGGCTTGCTGGCGCTCGAGAATTTCGCCCATGAGTCCTGTCCGAGGCGTCAGTCTACGCTTGGCCGGTCCGATCGCCAATCCTGAACCGCCCGCCGCCAGCGATCGGCGCTGTCGCAGTTCGAATTTCGGGTGAGGGCGGTGTCCGGATATCCCCGGGCGTGGTTGCGCTTGATGAGTGTCTTGCCTTGTTCAAGCTCCATAACTCCCGATACGCGCCTGGAAGCTTCCTGCTTCTCGCTCGGTATCGGGGAAAACCAGCAAAGCAGGGCCTTGCACACGCCGGTCGGCGACAGCCCCAAACTTGCCTCACGGCGGCGGGGCCATTAATTGAGGCCCGCTTCGCGCGCCTGCGCCCTGTAGCCGAGCTCCATAGACTGTCGAGAGACGGGCGTCTTTCCGGCCGCCCTATGGAGCGCGGCCGGCGCGCTCAGCGAGGCGCGCCCTACAAGCCCCGCCGGGCAAGGATGAGTTCTTCCATGCTGCAAACCCTTCTTTCCGAAGGCCGGCCGCTGCTGGCGGACGGCGCGACCGGCACCAATCTGTTCGCCATGGGCCTGACCTCGGGCGACGCGCCGGAATTGTGGAACGAGATCCACCCCGACCGCATCCGCTCCCTTCACCAGGCCTTCGTCGACGCCGGTTCGGACATCATCCTGACCAACAGTTTTGGGGCGAACCGTCGGCGCCTCGCACTGCACGGCCAAGAGGCCCGGGCCCGCGAGCTGAATGTCCTCGCCGCGCAGAACGCCCGCACGGTCGCCGACCGGGCGGGACGGCCGGTCGTCGTAGCCGGCTCGGTCGGCCCGACCGGCGACATTCTCGCGCCCCTCGGCCCCTTGAGCGAGGACGAGGCGGTCGAAATCTTCGTCGAGCAGATCGAGGGCTTGAGCGACGGCGGCGCCGACGTCGTCTGGATCGAGACCATGTCGGCGGCCGAGGAGATCGGCGCGGCGGCCCGGGCGGCGGCGAAGGCCGGCATGCCCTATACGGTCACGGCGAGCTTCGACACCGCCGGGCGGACGATGATGGGGGTCGCGCCCGCCGCGCTCGGCTCGCTCGTTGCGGGCCTTAAGCCGAAGCCGCTGGCCTGCGGGGCGAATTGCGGCGTCGGCGCCGCCGACCTCCTGGTCGCGATCCTGGCGATGAGCGCGGCCGATCCGGGCGCGGCGCTGATCGCCAAGGCGAACGCCGGCGTGCCGCAATGGCATGGGGCCGAGATCCATTATTCCGGGACTCCCGAGCTGATGGAGCGCTACGCGGGGCTGGCGGTCGACTGCGGCGCGCGGATCGTCGGCGGCTGCTGCGGCAATACGCCAGCGCATGTCGCGGCGATGCGGCGCGGCCTCGACGGCCATCGGGCGGGCGCGCGCCCGACGGTCGAGGCGATCGTCGCGGCGCTCGGCCCGCTGGTCGCCCCCGCCGCCGCCGAGCCGGCGGCTCGCGGTCGCCGCCGCGAGCGGACGTGAGCGTCAAGGCCAGGCGGGCCGCCCGGGGCCGCCGCGACGAGCCCGAGCCGAATGCGCAGAGGCAAGCCGCTCCGCAGGCGCTCGTCGCCCCGTCCGGGCCGCAGGTTTTCGAAGCGGCCGCCGCAGGCGAACGGCTCGATCGCTACCTCGGGCAGGCGGCGGCGGAACGGCGGCTCGCCCTCTCCCGCACGCGCCTCAAGACGCTGATCGAAGTGGGCGAGGTGATGGTCGACGGCCGGGTCGCCCGCGACCCGGCGATGCGTCTCGCGGCGGGGGCGCGGATCGCCTTCGAGGCGCCGCCGCCGGAGGATTCCCCCCTGATCGGCGAAGACCTTCCGCTCGACGTCGTCTACGAGGACGAGCACCTCATCGTCATCGACAAGCCGGCGGGCCTCGTGGTCCATCCGGCGCCGGGCCACGCCCGGGGCACGCTGGTCAACGCGCTCATCCATCACTGCGGAGCGAGCCTGTCGGGCGTCGGCGGGGTCAGGCGGCCGGGCATCGTGCACCGGCTCGACAAGGACACCTCAGGCCTGCTCGTCGTCGCCAAGACGGACGCGGCCCACCGCGGTCTCGCCGAGCTCTTCGCCGACCACGGACGCGAGGGCTCGCTCGAGCGCCAGTATCTCGCGCTCGTCTGGGGCGGTTTCGACGCGGCCGCCGGCAGGGTCGAAGCGGCGATCGCACGCGATCCGCGGCGCCGTGAGCGGATGGCGGTTGCGCGCCAGGAGCGGGGCCGCTATGCTGCCACGCACTGGCGGCTGGTCGAGCCGCTGGGGCCCGCGAGCCTTATCGCCTGCCGGCTCGAAACAGGACGGACCCATCAGATTCGCGTTCACATGGCCTCGATCGGCCATCCCTTGCTCGGTGATTCGGTCTACGGGTCCGGCTTCAAGACCAAGGCGTCGCAGCTCTCCGCGGGAGCAAACGCCGCGCTTGCGGCGTTTGGCCGACAAGCGCTGCATGCCGCAGCGCTCGGCTTCGAACATCCAATCACCGGCGCGGCGCTGCGTTTCGAGAGTCCGCCGCCCGCGGATTTTTCGAGACTGCTCAACGCCCTAAAAGCCTGAGCGTCGCGCTCACCCGTAAAGCTCTGGAGCACCCTGGACCGCCTTCGCTTCGCATCGTCTCCGCCGCCTGGCCCTTTTTCGGCCACGCTTTCTGGGCCAAGATGGCAAGCCGGCCATCGCGCCGGCGGAGACGGCCAGCAAACCGGTCTCTGACTGGAGGATATCATGGCCGCCGCTCTTCCAATCATCGCCAGCGAGTCCGGGCTTGCCCGTTATCTTCAGGAAATCAAGCGATTCCCGATGCTGGAGCCGCAGGAGGAATACATGCTCGCCAAGCGCTGGCGCGAGCATGGGGACCGCGAGGCGGCTCACAAGCTGGTGACCTCGCACTTGAGGCTTGTCGCCAAGATCGCGATGGGCTACCGGGGTTACGGCTTGCCGATCGGCGAGGTCATCTCCGAGGGCAACGTCGGCCTCATGCAGGCGGTCAAGCGGTTCGAGCCCGACAAGGGCTTCAAGCTCGCGACCTACGCCATGTGGTGGATCCGCGCCTCGATCCAGGAATACATCCTTCGCTCGTGGTCCCTGGTCAAGATGGGCACCACCGCGAGCCAGAAGAAGCTGTTCTTCAACCTGCGCAAGGCCAAGAGCCGCATCTCGGCGCTCGACGATGGCGACCTGCGCGACGACCAGGTCGAGTCGATCTCCCGGCGCCTCGGCGTCGCCAAGCAGGACGTGATCGAGATGAACCGCCGCCTCGGCGGCGACGCATCCCTTAATGCGCCTTTGCGCGAGGAGGGCGAGGGCGAATGGCAGGACTGGCTGGTCGACGATGCAGCCGACCAGGAATCTCAGCTCGCCGATCGCGAGGAGGCGAACGCCCGGCTCGGCGCGCTGAGAGGCGCGCTCGCCGTGCTCAACCCGCGCGAGCGGCGCATCTTCGAGGCGCGCCGGCTCGCCGAGGATCCGATCACGCTCGAGGAATTGTCGGCCGAGTTCGGCGTGTCGCGCGAGCGGGTGCGCCAGATCGAGGTGCGGGCCTTCGAGAAGGTGCAGGCGGCGGTCAAGGCGGGGGTGGCCAAGGCGCAACTGCCGAAGCCGCCGGCGCCTGCGGCGCTGCCGGCGCGCTGACCCTTGAAGATCGGCGGCTCGTTTACGCGCGCTTGAGGCGAGATGGGATAAGTTGGCGCGCCTCTTCCTCCTGACCCGAAAAGGCCCGAGCATGTCCGCGACCCCCTTCCGCCGTCCGGCCGCGCGCGCGTGGCTGATCGCCGGCGCGGCGCTCGCCGCCTCGTCCGCGCTCGCCGGCGACAAACCCGCGACGCCTGACGGCGCCGGTAAGCTTCAGGCTCTCTTCGACGCGTTCCTGCCGGCGGGGCCGGCCGGCGCGCCGGTTACGGTGAAGCCCGACGGGCGGGACTATCTCGTCTCGGCCGACCTCGACGCCCTGAACGGCCTCGTCAAGGCGGTCGGAATGGCGGCATCCTACGATCCGGCGACCCTCGTCTACAAGCTCTTCGAGCAGGACGATGGAATGTGGCGGCTCGTCCAGGATTCGCTGCCGAAGATCGTCTCGCGCGTCGGAGACGCCACCAGCGCGCTCGAGGTGGAAAACTACAGGCAGACGCTCGTCATCGATCCGGCGCTCGCCTGGTGGGTCGGCGGATCGGCGAGCGCCGACAAGGGCGTTCTTGCCATGCATTCGCCGAAGGATGACCAGACCATCGAATTCGGCCCGGTCAGCGGCGCATACGCGACGACCGTCAATCCCGACGGAACGGTGTCGACCTCGATCAAGGACGAGATCGCCGGAATCGCCTTCAGGATCTCCGGGCCCGCCGGGAACGGGGAGGCGGTCAACGCCAGCGGCCGGCTGGATAAGGCCGCGGTCCGCGTCGGCGCCGACGGCCTGAAGGCGCGCAAGGCCTTCGACCTCGCGAGCCTCGTTTCCGCTCATCGCGCCGACCTCGCGGAGCACGAGACGGAGTTCAAGGGCCTTCTCAGGGACCTTGCCGCGCCGGGCCTGAAACTGGCCGAGGGCGGCGAAGTCTCGAAGCTCATGGTCTCCTCGCCCTATGGCGCGTTCGCTCTCTCCGGCTTCAAGCTCGCCCTCGGGGTCGCCAATTCCGGGCCGAAAAGCGCGATCGAAGCGAGGCTGGCGGCCGAGGGATTGAGCCTGCCGGTCGCGCTCTCGCCGCCCGCGGCGTCGGACCTCACCCCCTCGAAGATCGACCTCACCGCCACGCTGAAAGGGATCGACTTCGCCGCGGCGGCGAACGAAGCGATCGCCGACATGCGGCTCGGCGGGGCGGGTCCGGCCCTCTCCGACGGGGACGCGGCCAAAGTGGCGCGAGCGCTGTTGAGCGCCGGCCCGATCGAGATCGAGCTCGCCCCGTCGCACGTGGTCGCGCCGGCGGTCGACGCTGACCTTCAGGGCGCGCTGCACTGGGAGGTCGGCAAGCCGTCGGGCGAAATGACGATCCGCATGCGCGGCTTCGACCGGACGATGTCCGCAGTCAAGGCGCTCGGCCCCGACGCGGCCGCCAAAGCCGTCCCCGGGCTGGCGATGGCCAAGGGTCTCGCCAAGACCGAGAGCGACGGGAGCCTCACTTGGGTCGTCGACCTCGGCCCGGATCGCTCGATCAAGGTCAACGGCATCCCGCTCGGCAGGGCGCCGGAGTAGGGCGAGGCAGGAGGACTTACGATTTGTCGCCCATTAGCGGCGCCCCGGACTGCCGACCATCCGTTCGGGCCGGCCCTGTCGCCCGCCCGACGTCGATGCGCCTTACGGCTTCGACGGCTGCGGTTGCGGCCGCTGGGCGGCTGCGCTCTGCGGGTTCTGCGCATATTGGAATGCGGGCGCGGATTTCAGCTGCGCCATCGTCATGTCGATCACCGCCTTGTCCGGATATCCCTGGCTCGCCTCGGCTTCGGCCGGGTTGGTCATTTTCGGTGTGGGCTGCGGCGGCGGCGTGTTGCCGGACGGCGTATTGCCCGCGGGGGCGAGCGGGGCGCCGCCCGGCGGCGTCGAGCTCTGGCTCGGAAGGGCGCGACTCTCCATTTGCCACTTCACTGATTGGAAGGGCACGGCCACCTCCTTGGCGCCGATCCCGAGGAAGCCTCCGACGCCGATCACGACCGCCTGGACCGAGCCGTCGTGGTTCATCAGGAGGTCCTTGATCGTGCCGATCTTCTTATTGTCGGCGCCGTACACGTCGACGCCGACCAGTTTCGGCGCCCGCCATTCGTCGGCCGGCTGCTTGTCGATGAATTGTCCGGCGCCCGCAGCTTGGCCGTTGGACTGGGTCTGGGCCGCCTGGCCGGCCGGCGCCGGAAGCTGGCCCGCGCCGCCAGACTGTTGGGCTAGCGCGGGAGAACCCAGCAGCGTCGTTCCGACGAGCGCCGCATATGCGATGTTCATTTTCATGACCGCCTCCTTCGCATGGGTCCGCGAGACGCAGCGGGCTCACGAAGCGCCAATGCCGGACGCCGCAAAGCGGCGTCCCCTGTCGCATGGCCTGCCCCTATCGTTGGGGTTGCGCTGACCCTGCGAGATCCATCCCTTCCGATTCGGCGAACGCCGTCATCGGAGACGCAACAACGCTGGCGGTGGGCGGGTGTTCCCTTCCCCAAGTAGAAATCAGCTCTTATGCGAGGTATTGCGACCGTTTCATCGCATAGATGTCCAGCATTCTTGCCGCTTTCCCAACGCCACAAGGGAGCTCCGCGCGGTCGCGTTATGCGCCTCTGGAAGACCACTCGATCAGGCGACGCTCGTACCTGACATTAGCTGGCGAGGCTTGGTCTCAAGCGGCGTTCTGTACGGCCGCATCTGGCGACAACCAGCGCGGGTTCCGGTTCTTTCCTTGAGAAGGCGCTCGAATCAGCTCGGGCCGATCGAACCCATGAGAGGGGCCCATCCAACCCATGATTCGAGCGGCCGCAGTTGGCGCGCAGTCGCAACTCTGCTGCGCCTTCAACGATCGGCCATGCAACTGTCCTTCACCCGCAATCGCGCAGCCGCATTCGCCAATGCGGCGCTAAGCTGCAACGCGGGCGCTTTACGGATCGGTTTTCCGGAGTTAAGTGTGAAGCTAACATGCTACCGTCGGCGCCGCCGACGATGGTTCGCCGGCGGACGGTCGACGAGGGGGAGGGGATGTCGCCACAGCCCGGCGCGGGCCGGTCGCAGGCCGTCGCCGAAGCATTCAACGACAGTTTGCGCTCCGCCCAGCCTGTCCTCGAGGTGGTTGGGTTATCGCGTTCGTTCCGCCCGATCGAGGTTCTGAGCGACGTTTCGATCGGCGTGCGCGCCGGCGATGTCCATGCGATCGTCGGCGAGAACGGCGCCGGCAGGTCGACGCTGATGAAGATCCTCAGCGCAGGGTTCATTGAGCATCACATCATCCGCGTCACCGAGAAGGCGTTCGACGATTTCGCCCGGCGGCGCGGTCGACAAGAAGCAGATCAAGCGCGTGCTTGGACTGAAGTAAGGGAAGAGGACCATGGCCATCGAGGGACGCAGCGACGCAAGGCAAGGCGGCAGGATCAGGCTCGGCATGGTTGGAGGCGGAGAGGGCGCCTTCATCGGCGCGGTCCACCGCATCGCCTCGCGCATCGACGATCAGTATGAGCTCGTCGCCGGCGCCCTGTCGTCGACGCCGGACAAGGCGCGACGCTCGGGCGAGGCGCTCGGTCTCGGCGCGGACCGCGTTTATGACGACTACGAGAGCATGGCGAAGGCCGAGGCCAAGCGCCCGGACGGGATCGAGGCGGCGGCAATCGTCACGCCGAACAATGTCCACGCCGGCGCGACCTACGCCTTCCTCAAGGCCGGCATCCATGTCATCTGCGACAAGCCGCTGACGGTGTCGCTGGCCGAAGCCAAGAAGATGAAGGCGGCGGTCGAGAAGTCCGGCCGGATCTTCGCGCTGACCCACAACTACACAGGCTATCCCCTGGTGCGTCGCATGCGCGAGATGGTGCGGAACGGCGAGCTCGGCGACATCCGCCTCGTGCACGCCGAATACCCGCAGGACTGGCTGACCGGCGCGACGGAAAAGACCGGCAACAAGCAGGCCGAGTGGCGGGTCGATCCCAAGCGCTCGGGGGCGGGCGGCTCGCTCGGCGACATCGGCACCCACGCCTATAACCTTGCCGACTACGTGACCGGGCTCGATCTCGCCGAGCTCGCGGCCGATCTCACCTCCTTCGGCGCCGGACGCCAGCTCGACGACAACGCACAGATCATGCTCCGCTTCGCCAACGGGGCGCGCGGGGCCATTTGGGCAAGCCAGGTCGCGCCGGGCAACGAGAACGGCCTGATGTTGCGCGTCTATGGAACGAAAGCCGGCCTTCAGTGGAGGCAGGACAATCCGAACTATCTGTTCTTTTCGCCGTACGAGAAATCGACGCGGATCATCACCAGAGCCGGCCCTGAAGCGGGCGAAGCGGCGGCGCGGGTGACCCGCATCCCGCCCGGGCACCCGGAAGGCTATCTGGAAGGCTTCGCCAACGTCTATTCGGAGGTCGCGGCGGTGATCAAGGCGGCGCGGACGGGGAAAAAGCCGCCCAAGGGGGTGCATTTCCCGACCATCGACGACGGCGTCAAGGGCCTCGCCTTCGTCGAGGCGGCGGTGAAGTCGTCCAAGGCCAACGGCAGGTGGGTGAGGCCTTAGCCGGCTCCTTGTCGCGGCGGTCCCCCCGCCTGAGCGTGCCGACCGCAGCGGCGCGCCTCTTTATATCGGGTCGCGTCGGGACGCCGGGTCTGGGGCTGGGGCCAGCCGCCGGAGCTCCTTCATCAGGTCGTCCGGCACGAAGGGCTTGCAAAGCACCTGAACGTTTTCCGGCAACGCGAACTTTTTGGCGAGCACGGGGGCGGGATAGCCGGACGCAAGCAGGACCTTGAGGTTCGGGTGAGCCCGACGGGCCTCGACCGCGAGCTCGGCGCCGTTCATGCCCCCAGGCATCGCGACGTCGGAAAAGAGAAGGCCGATCGAGGGGTCTCGAGCGAGGATGGACAGCGCCTCGTGCGGCCCCTCCGTCATGACGACGTCGAATCCGAGAGTGGTCAAAAGATCGGCGGTGCTGTTTCTGACGTCCGGGTCGTCCTCGACGAGCAGCACCTTGAGCTCTCCGTTCGCCGCGCCGTCTTCCGGGAAATCGTGGATCTCGGCTGCGCCGATCGGCGCTTCCAGGGATTTCGGCAGGTACACCTCGATCGTGGCGCCGGCGCCCGACCCGGCCGCGATCCTCGCCTGTCCGCCCGCGCCGCGCGCGAAGCCGTAAACCTGGCTCAGTCCGAGCCCCGATCCCTTGCCGACGTCCTTGGTCGTGAAGAACGGATCGAAAGCCAGGGCGGCAATCTGGGGGGGAATGCCGGGACCATTGTCGCTTACCGACATCATCGCGAAATCGCCGCCTGTCAGGCCTGGAACGTCTTCCTCACGCAGGCTCACGTTCTTCGTTTCGATCGTGATCTCACCGGCCCCCTCGGCGGCGTCGCGCGCATTCGCCATGATGTTCAGCAAGGCGGCCTCGAACTGGCTCCGGTCGATCCGTACGGGCCAAAGGTCGGGGCTGAGACTCATGGTCACCCTGACGCCGTCGCCGACCGCCCGCTTGATCAACTCCTCGAGGCCCTTGATCGCGTCATTGGCGTTGAGGACCTCGGGCCGCAGCGCCTGCCCGCGGACAAAGGTCATGAGCTGCTGGGTGGTTTCGGCGCCCCGACGCGCCGCCTGCAACGCCGATTGCAGCAGATCCCGTCGCCTGGCGGAGGGGTTCAGCTCCCGGCGTGCGATCTCGAGGCTGCCCGTGATCACGGCCAGGATGTTGTTGAAGTCATGCGCGACGCCCGCGACGACCCTCCCCATCGCCTCCATGCGCTGAACGCGAGCGAAGGCCTCGCGCGACTGAAGAAGCTCGACATTGCGGCGGTTGGCGAGCTTCAACGCTTCGGTCAAGCTCGCATAGAGCCGATAGATTTCGAAGAGCAGCATCACCAGGAGGAAACTGCGGGCCAAGAGTCCGTAGATGCGGCCGGCGTACCACCCGAAGTCATAACGGTGCATGCCGAGGCGGCCGGAGTAGGCGATCTCGAGCAGCCACGCCACGAGGACGGCCATCAGCCAGAGGTCGAGCACGGTCGGATTGCGACGCGACCACAGGACCGCCAAAGCGACCAATGCCGAGCTCCAAATCGCCGGCCCGACGCCCCTGAGGAGACCGGGGGTATAGGCGTTGTCCCGGATGATGGCGGGCAGCCGATCGTGGCCCAGCGTCGTCAGGAGAGTGAACGCCGTGGCGAGGCCGATCGCTCCGGCGCAGGCGACGACGACGGCTCGAGCGGGGTCGCCCGCCACCCGGTCGGACCCGAAGCGGGCCAGAAGCCCGTAGGCGAGCACGAACAGCGGAAAGCCGGAATGCCAGAAGATATAGAGCCAACCTGCCGTCTGCGACCCAGCCTGCAGGAGGCCGGCCGGGCTGAACGATCCGGGAAACGTGAGTGCGTGCGGCACAGCCATCGCGGCGTCGAATATGTAGCCGGCGGCCAGAACGAGTAGCGACCGCGAGCGAAGCTGCATGAACTGGCCAAAGAGCAACGCGGCGGTGACGACGCCGATGATTGAGATCGCGCCCTCGAACCCGGGAATGAACGCCGGCGCTTCGGGCAGCCGCATCCTCAGGAAGGGAAGACCGGCGAGGAACGCCGCCAGCGAAATCGACACGATGAGCAGAACGACTCGCCTTTGGCGCGCGTCCCCGATTTCGGTGGAGAGAAAGCCGGAGGCCCCGCGGGCCTCATCTGATTCCGTCACCCCAGCCCCCCATTCTTCTTTATTGGATGGGTCCCGAGGGTCCTCGCGCAACGAGTTTCGTCAGGATCGCTCCTGGGACTCGCGACCGTACCACAAACCGCCGGTCAGAAAATTGTAAGCGGGGGGCCGCATTGATCGGGCTCCTTGGAACATCTGGTCAATGCTCTTCGTTTATGTTCGGTTGTGAAGGGCAATGTCGCAGCGGGGAGCCGGGACTGCAGCCTTTGTTGAACTGCTCGTACGCAAAAAGCCGCTTTTCGCGGGCGACACGGCTCGGAGCGGGGGTCGCGTCATGTCTTCCGGGGAAGCGAGCGGCCACCCCCGCCCGAGCTGCATCGCCATGACCAGGAGGGACGCCATGTCGATATCTGACGCCGTTGCCCCGCACATTCCCTTTTTGCGAAGGTTCGCGCGGGCGCTTGCCGGAACGCAGCAGGGTGGCGACGCTTACGTCGTTGAGGCGCTCGAGGCGATTCTGGCGGAACCGGGTTGTCTGGAGATCGAACTGGGCCCGAAAGTTGCTCTCTACAAGCTGTTCCTGCGAAACTGGCGCAACATGCCGGCCAACAATCACGTCGATTCCTCGAGTCTCGGCGACGAAGCCTCCGCAGAGCGAAATCTCGCGGCCATCACCGTCGAGCCGCGGATCGCTTTCCTGTTGAACGCATTGGAGTCCTTCAATGCGAAGGAGGTCGCCCAAACGCTTGGGTGCTCGGAAGACGAGGCGCTTGAACTCATCGACCGCGCCGGACGGGAGATTTCGGCTCAGATCCGAACGAGTGTCCTGATCATCGAGGATGAGCCTCTCATCGCCGTGGACATCCGGGCTCTCGTCGAACAATTGGGACATGAGGTCACGACGATCGCGCGCACCCATGAGGAAGCGGTGCGTGCGGCGGTCAAGCGCCGTCCGGGACTTATTCTCTCCGACATTCAACTCGCCGACGGAAGCTCGGGACTCGACGCAGTCAACGAAATCCTGGGGTCGCTGGAAGTCCCTGTCATTTTCATAACCGCCTTTCCGGAGCTCTTTCTCACTGGGCAGGCGCCCGAGCCCGCATTCCTGATCACCAAGCCCTTTACCCAGGATTCGGTCAAGGCGGTCATCGCCCAGGCCTTGTTTTTCGACCGCAAGTCCCGGGCGACCATGGCGAAGGCGACAGCCAGCTGAGAGGAAATCCAGGGCGAGCGGCGAGCGCAAGGCGTCTTGCATTCATCGCGCCCGCGGGGCGACCGGCTCGTGAGGCTTGGACGACGCGATCGACGGTCGGGCCGGGTATGCCTACGCCGAGTGCGCACGGTGGGTTCCTGAGGCGGACCAAACGGTGCAGCCCAGGATTTTGGCGCCAGCCAGCGACGAGTCCCCCTCATCGGCGTGATCTCCGCGTCACCGGAAAGAGGGCACTATTGACAACTTATTGTCTTCTTGACAATACGTAGTCATGAAGCTCGAGAATGACCCTTCAGCCCTGCTGCCGCTGATCGTGGCCGACATCTTCGAGCTGGCGGGGCGCTTCCGCTCCGACGGCGAGACCATCGCCGCAACGGTTGGTCAAACGCAGGCGCGCTGGCAGGTTATGAGCGCGGCCTCGGGGAAGCCGCTGACTGTTCCGCAGATCGCCCGTCGACTCGGCGTCACCCGGCAGAACGTGCAGCGTATCGCCGACGTGCTGGTGAGCGAGAACTGGGCGACTTTCGAATCCAATCCGGATCACCGCGGCTCGCCGCATCTGACGCTCAACACACGCGGGAAGACCGCGCTTGCTGAGCTGCACCTAGCCGCCCACGCCAGCCACGCGAAGCTCGCGCGCCGGCTTGCCGGCGTCGATATCGGCGCAATTCATCGCGGTCTGCTCCGGCTGATCGAGGTCATGAACGACCGGGACGTGACATTCCCAAAACGAGGAGCCGACTCATGAATACCGAGACCCTTGCCGAATGCATGCGACTGAGCTTCGCCGACACGCCTTTCCCAATCGTTGTGGGCAAGCTCGCAGGCGCAGGCGTCGCCGCCTACACCGCCGATCTGACGGCGCTGCGCAAGACCTATTACGACGCCGGGACCGAGAGCGCGGATGAAGCGATTCCGCTCGTCGATCCGCCCGTCATCGCCAACGCCTTCGATAGGGGCGCGGTGGAGGCGTCGGTGCGCGCCTTTCAGCAGAAGAAGATCGGCTATGCAGAATTTCTCCGCCGGATCATGCGCGCCGGCTGCGCGCGCTACAGCGTCTTCTTCGGCGGACGCAAGGCGATGTACTTCGGCCGCGACGGCGAGTTCTACACCGAGCCGTTTCCGCCGCCAGCCAACTGATTCGTTTTTTGCGGTTCGTTCGAGCGCAAACGCGCCGGCCGCTGATCAACCGTCTCGGCCGCTTTTCCGGGCGACCGCCGCTCGGCGGTCTAGGAAGGGATGAGGCTCGCGGCTTCATTTCGCGCGCCGCCAGCCGTCGATTTCGCCCGCCGCGCCTCGATCGCCGCCATCGTCGCCCGCAAGACGTCGGTGACGCCACGCCGGGTCACGGCGGACACGAGGAGCGGCTTCGCCCGCTCCGCGCCGCCGGCGAGCGCGGGCCCGTAGGAATGGGCCGCCTTCTTCAGCCGCTCGAGTTGCTTCGCCAGCGTCTCATGATCGACCGCGTCGACCTTGCTGAGGCAGACGATCTCGGCCTTGTCCTCGAGCCCTTCCCCGTAGGCGGCGACCTCCCGCCGGATCGTGCGGTAGTCCGCGCCGGCGTTCGCGCCGGTCGCGTCGACGAGATGCACGAGAGCCCCGCAGCGCTCGACGTGGCCGAGGAAGCGGTCGCCGAGGCCGTGGCCTTCATGGGCGCCCTCGATCAGGCCCGGGATGTCGGCGAGGACGAACTCGCGATCGTCGACGCCGACAACGCCGAGGCCGGGATGAAGGGTGGTGAACGGGTAGTCGGCGATCTTCGGCTTCGCGGCCGAGACGGCGGCGAGGAACGTCGATTTTCCCGCGTTGGGCAGGCCGATGAGCCCCGCATCGGCGATCAGCTTGAGGCGCAGCACGAGCGTGCGCTCGATTCCCGGCTGGCCCGGATTGGCGCGGCGCGGCGCGCGGTTGGTCGAGGTGGTGAAGTGCGCGTTGCCGAAGCCGCCGTTGCCGCCCTTCGCGACGACCACGCGCTCTCCCTCCTTCGTGAGGTCGGCGAGCATCGCCCCGGTTTCCTCGTCGAAGACCTGGGCGCCGACCGGAACCTTCAGCACCGCGTCGGCGCCGCGCCCGCCGGCGCGGTTCTTGCCCATGCCGTGCATGCCGGTCTTGGCCTTGAAATGCTGCTGGTAGCGGAAGTCGATCAGCGTGTTGAGGCCGCCGACGCATTCGACGACCACGTCGCCGCCCCGCCCCCCGTCGCCGCCGTCCGGGCCGCCGAACTCGATGAATTTCTCGCGCCGGAACGAGATGCAGCCCGCGCCGCCGTCGCCGGAGCGAACGTTGACGCGGGCTTGGTCGAGGAACTTCATGCCCGTTCCGAATGAGTCGTCTTGAGCGCGAGGTCCTCGCGCCGCAAGGCCATCGCCTCGGCCCACGACTTGCGGGTCAGGCGGAAGTTGTGGCTCTCGACCAGCCCTCCGCGCGCCGGAGCGCCCCTCGGCCCGGTCGAGACGAGCTCGAAGCCGCACTTCTCCAGCACCCGGCGCGAGGGGGGGTTGTCGATCGAGGCGCTGGCGAGGATCTCGACGGCCTGGGTCAGCGCGAACCCAGCCTTGACCATCACGCACGCCGCCTCGGTCGCCAGGCCCTCGTTCCAATATTCCGGCGCGAGCGCAAACCCGAGCGCCAGGCGGTCGGCGCCGCGCGATTCGACGCTGATCGAACCGATGACGTCGCGCTTGCCTTTCTTCGGCGCGAGCACGAGAGTGAGGTCGCGCCCGGAAGCGTTGGCTTCGCGCGTCGCGTAAATGAACCGCTCGGCCGAACCGGCGGGGTAAGGGTGAGGGATGCGGGCGGTGTAACGCGCGACCTCCCACAAGCTGCAAAAGCGCTGAATGGCCGCCCCGTCGGACGAGCGCGGCCAGCGCAGCCACATCCGCGCCGTCTCGAGGCGGAAGACGTCGTCTCTGGCAAGATCGGGAAACATAAAAGCTCCAGCCGGGCGCCCCCGCGTGGGGGCTGAGAATGAAGAAGGAGACGCGACGGCCGCATCCCCTTCGTAAGCCTGGCTTACCCGGACGGATGAAAGGGCATTTTGCCTTTCACTCTCATCTCGAAGCTTGTTTTTATTAAGTCTCGAGAACGTCCGCGGGGCTGGTCGCCGAAGCGGGGTTCTCGTCTTGTCGCCCCGCTTTATTCTGCTGTCGTCTGTTGCATTCGTACCGTAACGTATTGGCGGCCGTCGCCTTTCCTCTCGAAACAGACTTCACCGGCCGCGGTGGCGAAAAGCGTATGGTCTGTGCCCATGCCGACGTTGCGCCCGGCGTGGAATTTCGTACCGCGCTGACGAACGAGAATCGCGCCGCCGCCGACGCGTTCGCCGCCGAACTTCTTCACCCCGAGACGCCGGCCGTCCGAGTCGCGCCCGTTGCGCGAGGAACCGCCTGCCTTCTTGTGAGCCATGACCTTGCTCCAAAACCCTGCGCCGCGAGGGCGCGTGATTGCTCATTCTATAGCGCAACCGATCGTTCTTGGGAATCGCCCGCGCCAAAGATCCGTCAGGCGCCCGCCTCGATGCCAGTGATCTTGACCACCGTCAGATCCTGCCGGTGGCCACGCTTGCGCTTGGAATTCTTCCGCCGCCGCTTCTTGAAGGCGATCACCTTCGGCCCGCGGGTCTGCTCGACGATTTCGCCCACGACGCTCGCGCCCGCGACATGCGGGGCGCCGACCCGATTGGTCTCGCCGTCGAACAGCGCGAGCACCTCGTCGAACACCACCTGCGAACCGGCTTCGCCGGGAAGCGCCATGACGGTGATCTTCTTGTCGGCGGCGACCGTATATTGTTTGCCGCCGGTCTTGATGACTGCGAACATCGTTTTTCCCGTGTTCCGCCCGGCTCGTTCAGCGGAAAACCGCGCGACCGGCTTCTTTGCAGTGATGCGAATCGCAGCGTCGAGCCGCGGGCGAACGCTCTCGGTCTCGAGGCCTCGACAAGCGCCAGGCCACGGCAAACCAAAAGCGCGGCGTCGCCGCCGCGCTCAAGCAGGAGGGGCTATAGAGGGGACGCCCGTAGGAGTCAATCCGGATTTCAAGCGCGCGCGCCGGCGCCTCCATAGAGACAGCCCCCGGCCGCAAGCGCTTGGCGCGGTCACAGTCCGCTCGGGCCCGCGAGCCTTCGCGCTCGCTGGATTCGCGGCTTGGCGTCAATCGATCAGCCGATAGGCCGGCAGCGTCAAAAACTCCTCGAACGTGTCTGCGAGCGACATGTCCGAGAAGAGCCGGATCGCCTCGGGAAAGCGTCCGCCCTCGAAAGCCTTGGCGCCGACCTCGCCCTTCACGCGCTCCATTTCGCCGGCGAGCGCGGTCCTGAACATCTCCGGGGTGACCTGGCGGCCGTCGTCAAGCTTGGCCCGCAGGTGGATCCATTGCCAGACCTGGGCGCGGGAGATTTCGGCGGTCGCGGCGTCCTCCATGAGATTATAGATCGGCACCGCGCCGCGCCCGCGCAGCCACGCCTCGATATATTGCACGCCGACGCGGATGTTGACGCGCAGGCCCTCCTCCGTCCTCGCTCCTTCGTGCGTCTTGACGAGATCGGCCGCGGTCACGTGCACGTCATCGCGCAGAACCGAGAGCTGGTTTGGCTGCGGCATCAGCCGGTCGAACACCTCCATGGCGATCGGAACGAGATCGGGATGGGCGACCCAGGTGCCGTCGTGGCCGTTCCCGGCCTCCCGCTCCTTGTCGGCCCTGACCTTGGCGAAGGCCTCCTCGTTGGCCTGCGCATCGCCCTTGACCGGGATCTGCGCCGCCATGCCGCCCATGGCGAAGGCGCCGCGGCGGTGGCAGGTCTTGATGAGGTTCAGCGAATAGGCGTTGAGGAACGCCCGGCCCATCGTCATCACGGCGCGGTCGGGCGTGAGGAAGGCCGGGTTCTTGCCGAGGCGCTTGATGAAGGAGAAGATGTAGTCCCAGCGGCCGCAGTTGAGCCCGACGATGTGGTCGCGCAGCTCATAGAGGATTTCGTCCATCTCGAACGCCGCCGGCAGCGTCTCGATCAGCACCGTCGCCTTGAACGAGCCGTGGGGGGCGCCGAGCGCGGCTTCGGCGTGGGAGAAGACCTCGTTCCACAGACGCGCTTCGAGATGGCTTTCCAGCTTCGGCAGATAGAAGGCGGGCGTCGCGCCCTGCGCCATCTGGGCCTTGGCGCAGTGGAAGACGTAGAGGCCGAAGTCGAACAGCGCGCCTGACATCTCCCGGCCGTCGACCGTCACGTGCCGCTCCGGCAGATGCCAGCCGCGCGGCCGCACCATCAGCACCGCCGGGTCTTTTCCCAGCGCATAGGCCTTGCCTGAAGCCGGATCGACAAAGTCGAGCGTGCCCTCCCAGCGGTCCTTGAGGTTCGCTTGGCCCTCGATCATGTTCGCCCACATCGGCGAGCAGGCGTCCTCGAAGTCGGCCATGAAGACTTTCGCGCCGGAGTTCAGCGCGTTGACGATCATCTTGCGGTCGACCGGCCCGGTGATCTCGACCCTTCGGTCCATGAGATCGGCCGGAATCGGCGCAACTTTCCAATCGCCGTCGCGAGCGGATTTCGTTTCGGTCAGAAAGTGCGGCAGCTGCCCGGCGTCGAACAGCTTCTGCCGTTCGGCCCGCCGGGCGATGAGCTCGAGGCGGCGCGCGTTGAAGCGCCGGTGCAGGTCGGCGACGAAGCCGAGCGCCTCGTCGGTGAGGATTTCCGCCTGCCGTGGGCTCGGATGGGCGTGGACATGGACGCCTGCTGCGGCCCGTTGCGCGGTCATGGATTCCTCCGTTCGGCGTTCAAGGTCTGGCTTCGTAGACCGTTTTGCCGCTTTTGGGGAGGTCCGATCGCGCTTCTTTCAGGCCGCCATCCGCCTCCGCCCGCAAGCGGATGGCTGGCGCGCGGGACGCCGCCCCTCGCGTATCGCGGATCGATCGGCGTCGAGCCGAAGCGCGGAGGCGTCGACGACATCCTGCCGGACGAGGCCGATGTCGCTGAACTCGCGATCCGACATCCCCGCGAGCTGGCTCATCGCTCGGCGCTCTGCGCTGATCCGCGCGGGCCAGGACAAGGCGCGCTTGAGGGCCCCAACTCCGTGCGAGGCGCGGCGGACGAGGGAAGACATCATCGTTTCTCTCCGGACGGGCATGAAAATCCCTTCGGCGTCGCAGTGCGACGCCTTAAGGAAGACGAATCGATCTCGGAACAGCGTCAATTTACGGCGGGGCTATTGATCGGTCCAACGAATGTTTATAAAGCTATCGATCACGAATTCGGATGAATGGCCATGCTCGACACTGACCAGCTGCGCTCGTTCCTCGCCATCGTCGATAGCGGCTCGTTCACCAAGGCGGCCGAGCGCGTGCACAAGACTCAGTCGGCCGTGTCGATGCATGTCCGCCGGCTCGAGGAACGACTCGGCTGCGCCCTGTTCGTCAAACAGGGCCGCGGCGCGCGACTTACCGCGGAGGGCGAGAGGCTGATCGACTTCGCCCGGCGGATCGTCCAGGCGGAAGCGGGCGCGATGGCGGCTCTGTCGCGCAAAGGCTTGCGGGGCGCCGTGCGCCTCGGGATTCCCGACGACTACGCGGAATCGTTCCTCGCCGAGATTCTCAGCCGTTTCAATCGCCGCCATCCGCTGGTGGAGGTGTCGGTCGCCTGCGAGGGCTCGCCCGAACTCGCCGCACAAGTTTCGGCCGGCGCGCTCGAACTCGCGCTGTTGACCGATCATCCGGGCCTCAAGGATTTCGAACTCCTGCTCGAGCAGCCGCTCGTCTGGGCGGCCGCCGAGCGGTTTCGCGTCGAGGATGGGGCGCCCATTCCGCTCGCGCTCGGCGCGACCACCTGCCTCTGGCGGCGGGAGGCGGACGCGGCGCTCGCGGCGGCTTCGCGCACGGCTCGCGGACTCTTCTTTTCCAAGAACTACAGCGCGATCGGAACGGTCGTGCGCGCCGGCCTCGCCGTGACCACTTTGCCGGCCTCCATGGTCGGCGAAGGCCTGCGCATTCTCGGCCCCGAAGAGGGCCTGCCCGAACTGCCGCTGACGCGCATGGGACTCATTCACGCGCCCGGTCGCCCAAGCGAGGAAGCCAAGGCGCTCGCCGAGGCCATCCGGATGACCGTCGGCGCTCCGGCGCGGCGCGCGGCATAAAATGTCGCGCGCAGCGGACCCGGGGTCGGCTGTCCCTTGAAGTCAGTCGTTAAGGTTAAGACCCCGGTTAAAGTGATCTGGAGCCTCGGAGAGGCGGTGACGGCGCCGGTCTCGCTCGCCTCCCGGGATTAGCGAACGCTTTCAAGGCTTCAAACCTTCGTGATCCGCCCGGCCCTCCGCGCCTTCACGCCAGCCATTGCCTTCGCCGCCTTGCGGCGCTACCCATTGGCGCTTCTCAAAGGACTCGCCAAGGACCCGCCGCTTGACCCGGCGCGGCCATATCCGGCGCTTCGAAGGCTTTCATGACGGACGCGACCGTTCCCCGGGCGGGGCTCCTCCGCTCCGCCTGGGCCAATCCGATCCTGCTTCTCGTCCTGACGACGCTGATCTGGGCGGGCCACTCGATCGTCGGGCGTCTGGCGGTCGGCGAGATCGGCCCGATGACGCTGACCTGCATGCGCTGGGCGGTCGCCCTCGTGCCCATTCTCATCGCCGCGCGGCCGTCGCTGCGTCGCGACTGGCCGGCCTTGCGCGCGCGCTGGCTCTATCTCACCGCGATGGGCACGGCCGGCTACACCGTCTTCGTCGCGCTCTTCTACGTCGCCGCGCATCGCACCAGCGCGCTCAACCTTTCGATCATCCAGGGGGCGAT
Organism: Roseiarcus sp.; assembly: GCA_035656495.1. Taxonomy (GTDB): domain Bacteria; phylum Pseudomonadota; class Alphaproteobacteria; order Rhizobiales; family Beijerinckiaceae; genus Roseiarcus. The sequence continues at coordinate 23,156 of DASRSL010000223.1, read as the reverse complement.
TCCCGCGCTCGTCCTCCTCGGCGCGCGGCTCTTCCTCGGCCTCAAGTTCACCGCGCTTCAGGCGCTCGGCGCCTTTGTCACCATGCTCGGCGTCGTGGTGATCGCCGCCGCGGGCGACCCGGCCCGGCTCCTGGCGCTCGCCTTCAACAGCGGCGACGTGATGATGGTGCTCGCCGCGGTGCTCTACGCCGGCTACACCATAGGCCTTCGCCAGCGGCCGCATGTCTCGGGCCTCAGCATGCTGGCCGCCATGGCGCTCGCCGCCTTCGTGACGTCGGTTCCGCTGATGATCTGGGAGATCGCCTCGGGCGGCTTCGTCTGGCCGACGGCCGGCGGACTCCTGGCGCTCGCCTATGTCGCGCTGGGCCCGGCCTTCGCGGCGCAAATCTTCTACATGCGCGGGGTCGAGCTGATCGGGCCGGGCCGAGCCGGGATGTTCGTCAATCTCGTGCCGGTGTTCGGCGCGATCATGGCGGTGGCGTTGCTCGGCGAACCGTTCGCCGTCTATCATATCGTCGCGCTGGCGCTCGTCATCGGCGGCATCGCCATCGCGCAGAGAGGCGCAGGCCGCCAGGGTTAGAACCTTCAAACCGGGAGATGATCATGGGCCATTGGATTGAATTGAAGCCTGAGGGCGCGGGTCCGATTCGCGCCTGGCGCGCCGACCCGGCAGGGCGCCCGCTGGGCGGGATCGTGGTGATCCAGGAGATTTTCGGCGTCAACGCCCACATCCGCGCGGTGACCGACCGCTTCGCCGTCGACGGCTATCTCGCGGTCGCGCCGGCGGTGTTCGAGCATGTCGAGCCGGGGTTCGACGTCGGCTACGACGCGGAATCGAGGACGCGCGGCATGGCGATCGCCGGAAAAATGGATCGCGAGCAGGCGCAGCGCGATGTCGCCGCCGCAATCCAAGTCGCGAGGCAAGGCGGCAAGGTCGGCATCGTCGGCTATTGCATGGGAGGCACGGTCGCCTGGGCCGCGGCGAACCGGCGGCCGAACTTGAGCGCCGCGGTCTGCTACTATGGCGGCGGGATCCTCGCCCTCAAGGACGCGAAGCCCACGATTCCGGCCATGCTCCACTTCGGCGAGAAGGACGAGCACATTCCAGTGGCGGGCGTCCGCGAGCTCGCGGCGCTCTATCGGGACATCCCGGTCCACATCTACCCCGCCGGCCACGGCTTCAACTGCGACCAGCGCGAAAGCTACGACGCTCCAAGCGCCGCGCTCGCCTGGACCCGGACGCTGGAGTTCTTCGGCAAACATTTGGCGTGAGGACATAAGCCGGCGCCCGTGCAGGCCGGAGCCTCGCGGGGAAATCATCCAAAGGGTCAGCGCTAAAGCCGCGCGATCCGTTGGCAGCCCGCGGGCGCGCCAAGCTTGATGAAATCGCTCGCAGCGGTCTGTGGCGGATGGGTGGAAATGCGCCCATCTCGCCGGCGATTTTTACGCCGACCGGGGAGTTTGAATTCCCCGCGCTTCCCGGACGCCGGCCCACGGCCGCCCTTTGGAACCGGCGCGGACCGGTCGCGTTGGAACGCCATCGCGATCGGAAGAAATTCCCATGATTCGCCGCAACGCCCGGCGGGGACGCGGTCAAGGAAGAGTTCCCGTCATCCTGCTCTCTTTCTGCCTTCTGCTGTTCAGCGGCGGCGAATCCTCCGCGAATCTGGCCGTCGAAGGCACGGTGGGGCCGGGCGAGCCTCGCGCAGCGGTCAGATACGTGTTGCCGATCACCCCGCCGCTCGACCAGGGGGACTCGGACCTCTGCTGGGTCTACGCGACGCTCAGCATGCTCGAAACGAACTATCTCGCCCGTCACCCTCTCTCACGAATTTCGCTGTCGCGGGGCGCGCTGCAGCTCGACTCGATCGCGGACCGGTTCGCGCGCCTCATCCGCGGCGAACGAAGTCCTCTCGAGGACGGCGGACTCGTGGTCGAAGCGCTCGCCCTCATTCACCAAGACGGTCTCGTCGCCCGAGGCGACTTCCATCACATCGTCGACTCGGACCCGATCTACGCCTCCGTTAAACGCGGACTTACCCGGTATAAGGGCCGTACGGCCAAGCTCCGGGCGCTGGACAGGGAGCTCGAGGCGCGGCTCGGCCGCAAGCCGCAAGTCACCCATCTCGATGGCGACGCCCTAAGTCCTGGAGAATTGGCCGAGGCCGTGCTCGGCGGACACGAATGGACCGAATTCGACCGCTCGCACGACGGCTTCGACGGCTGGGGCCCCTCCCGCGACCCCGACGCCCGCCCGGACACCCTCGTGCGCTACGTCGGGCTCGAGCGGATGATCGACCTCATCCACCGGTCGCTGGCGCATGGCAGGGCGGTCGCCGCAGGATCCGCCGACCACGAGTTCCTGATCTATGGCGGGGACTACGACAAGGACGGAAGGCCCATTTCCTATCTGATCAAGGACAGTCTCGCGCCGCATCTCTACCGGGCGGAAGCGGATAAAATTCACCGGATGCTCTACGACGTGACGGTTGCGCAATAGCCGGCCGGTGAACAAAAAAAGAACTTGCACGCGTGAACAAATCGTGTACTGAATGCGCGAAGACGGGGTGCGGAAAGCACAAGTTGCGGAGCGATCCCCGGCCGTGAGAGAAGGACGCGAATCAATGAGCCAGCCGATTCTTCGCGTGGTGGAAGGCGCAAGCGTGGACAAGACGAAAGCCCTCGACGCGGCCCTGTCGCAGATCGAACGCGCCTTCGGCAAGGGCTCGATCATGCGGCTCGGCAAGAACCAGCCGGCGGCGGAAATCGAGACCGTGTCGAGCGGATCGCTCGGGCTCGACATCGCGCTTGGCGTCGGCGGCCTGCCGCGCGGGCGGGTGATCGAGATCTACGGGCCCGAATCGTCGGGCAAGACCACGCTGACCTTGCATGTGATCGCGGAAGCGCAGAAGAGAGGCGGCGTCTGCGCTTTCGTCGACGCCGAGCATGCGCTCGACCCCATCTACGCGAGGAAGCTCGGCGTCAATCTCAACGATCTCCTGATCTCCCAACCCGACACCGGCGAGCAGGCGCTCGAGATCACGGACACCCTGGTGCGCTCTGGCGCGGTCGACGTTCTCGTCATCGATTCGGTCGCGGCGCTGACCCCGAGGGCCGAGATCGAGGGCGAGATGGGCGAGTCGCAGCCCGGCCTGCAGGCGCGGCTGATGAGCCAGGCCCTGCGCAAGCTCACCTCCTCCATTTCGCGCTCGAACACCATGGTGATCTTCATCAACCAGATCCGCATGAAGATCGGCGTCATGTATGGCTCGCCCGAAACGACCTCGGGCGGCAACGCGCTCAAATTCTACGCTTCCATCCGCCTCGACATCCGCCGCATCGGCTCGATCAAGGATCGCGACCAGATCGTCGGCAACCAGACGCGCGTCAAGGTGGTCAAGAACAAGGTCGCCCCGCCGTTCAAGCAGGTCGAATTCGACATCATGTACGGCGAAGGCGTCTCGAAGACTGGCGAATTGATCGATCTCGGGGTCAGGGCCGGCATCGTGGAGAAGTCGGGCGCCTGGTTCACCTTCGACAGCGTCCGTCTCGGCCAGGGCCGGGAGAACGCCAAGGCCTACCTCAAAGCCAATCCGGAGACGGCCGACAAGATCGAGCGCGCCATCCGCGAGAACGCCGGCCTCATCGCCGACCGCATTCTCGAGAACGCCGGCCCATCGGACGAGGACGTCGAAGGCTAGAACGGCTCACTCGGGCGCCCCTCGCGTCGTGGATCGAAGGCGCGGCCGCGGAATCGAAGGGGTAAAGCGCGCGTCACTCAATATGCCGTGAAGACAGTTGGCTTTAATCGCGCATTTACGGCCCCACTTTCGTCAATCCCCAACGCTTTGCTCCGCGCGCCGGTTCGGACTCGGATCGCGGCCCCCATGATAGCGGTGAGGTCGTCAAGGAACGGCGCTGAGGGGGCGCCCCCTTCAGAGGCCGCCTCGCCCATCGCGACGGGGCCGAAGGGCCTGGAAGCAATGAGTTGATGGTCGACGAGTAACGCCAGCGCGCGGAGCGCGCCCCCGAATTGCGCAAATTGGATTCGGCTTGGCCCTCTGCGCCGGCAGCGGCTACAGCGCCATATTCACCGCCTCGCCGCATCGCGGACATTCCGTCGGATGGCAGGCGCGACAGAATGGCTTGGCGCAGCTCGGACAGGAATCCTGGCCGGCGGGCTCCGTCAGATGGAGGCGCTCGTCGCAAACCAGACGCGTCGAGGTCGCGCCCCGCCCCCATTCGCATAAGGGGGGCTCGGCTAGGCGGACGAGCGGATGCCAGTCGATCTGGATCACCCGCTCCCCTTTGCGACGGCGAATCAGAACCTCGAGCCGCTGCACCGGAACGAACAGCTCCAGGGTTTGAATCCAATCGAGAGTGACGCGCAGGGCGTATTTGTGCTGGAGATCGCCCAACTTATTCAGGTACTCACGCTCGATCGCCGCAATCCGCTGATGTTCGCGTCGGCGATCAGCCTCCGCTTTCGGCCCTTCCACGCCTTCAAGCGCCGCCAGGCGCGTCAGGGATTCGCGACGCAGGTCGTCATGATAGCCGTGCAGGCGGACGTGGTCGCGCGCCAGACGACGCTGCATCGAGCGGAGAAACGGAGCCAACTCGGCGCGCGCGCCCACCTCAAGCGTCGCTCGAATGCGGGCCTCGAATGTCGCGGCGTTAAAGCCCGGTCCCGCCGCCTCTCTCGCCGCCGGGGCCGGCGCCTGCCACGCATGGCTTCCGAAAGACGCCCGCAGCCGATTGAGCGCCTCGCCCAAGGCGGCGCCGGTTCCGGCATTGAACCCGATCCACAGATTGTTTTCCCGCTTCTCGTCGGAGACTGCCGTCATCCGGAACGCGATCAAGAGACAGCGGGTCCACGTCGAACGCTGGCCCCGGAAACGCCAGACCGCGTTGGGCAGGTCGAGGACGCGATCCAGGAGGCGCTCGGGATCGCTCAGGATTGGCGCCGGGTCACACTCGATTTGACGCTCCGCATGGCGGCCGCGGTCGGCGATGAGCTCGCCGAATCGTTCCAGCCACCCGCCCTCGACGCCAATGCGCTGAGCCTCCGAGGGCAAGTCGACGCCGAAACCGAGCCGCGCAAGCTCCGGCCAGCCCAACGCCGCGTGAACCTCAGGCGGCGCCATCACAGCCAAGCCGTCGGGCTCGAGAGTCTCGACGACGGCGCCCTCGCGCTCCATCAGGTCGGCTACGAAATCGCGCAATGCGGTCATCGCCGGAGATCCCTTGAGCTACGCCGTCTCGAATTCTTCGCCGAACAAGGCGTCGTCGAGCGCCTTGGCGTCGTTGTATTGGCTTTGCGCCTCACCAAGCCGCCGGCCAAGCGCGTCGAAGGCCTCGGCCCGAGCGGCCGCGGTCGTCTCCAGCCACGCGTCCAAGACCAGATCGGCGAAGTTCCTCTCCTCCTCCAAATCGCCCAGGATTGCGCCGGCCTCGCCGACAACCAATTCAAACATGTTGATCTTTTCGTCGAGGAGCCGCAGCACCTGCTCCTCGACCGTTCCGCGGGTGACCAGGTTGAAGACGAATACCTCGCGGCTCTGACCGATGCGGTCGATGCGGCCGACGCGCTGTTCGATCGCCATGGGATTCCAGGGTATATCGAAGTTGATCAGCGTGTTGCAGAATTGGATGTTGCGGCCCTCGCCGCCGGATTCGGAGCACAGCAGCACCGGGACCCGCTCGCGGAAATCGGCGACGGCCGCATCCTTGTCGGGACCGCTCATGCCGCCGTCGAAGCGGGCGTACCCGACTCCCTGCGCCGCGAGCAGCCGGGCAAGGCTGGACAAGGTCTCGCGATGATGGACAAAGACGAGCTTCTTCTCGTCGGGATTGCGAGCGATGAGCTCGAGGAGCGCCGATTCCTTGGCGCCCGTGGCGATGGCCTTCCATCGCTCGGCCAACGCCCGCCAGGCTGGATCGCAGTCGGGACGGGCGGCGAAGCGCGCAACCGCTGCGGACGCAGCCGCGGGCGAGGAGCCGGCGGCAGTCAGCAAATGGCGCCCCGAGAGCCGCTCGCGGCTCTCCCGGCCGTCCGAGACGAGTGCCCGGATCATGGCCGCGAGCTCCTGATAGGCCGCCTGCTCCAAGGGCATGGGGTCGACATATCGGGTGGAGGCGCGGCGGCGCGGCAGCTTCAGGGCCACCACCGCCCTCGTGTTGCGGATCATGGCGTCGCGCATCAGATCGCGCAGCCGCTCCGGGTTCGCCGGCTGACGCGGCTTGCCCGCGGTCATGTAGGCGGCGCGGAATTCCTTCTGCGTCTTGAATATGCCAGGCTTGAGCAGGGTCAGCAGGTTATAGAGCTCGATGAGGTTGTTCTGCAGCGGCGTCGCGGACAAGAGCAGCAGGAAGCGCTTGGTCAGGCGGTCGACCAGGCTGTAACTCTGGCTGGCGCGGTCGCGCAGGTGGTGGGCCTCGTCGACGATCACCAGATCGAACGACTGCGCAATGAGCCGGTCGGCGTGATCCTTGCGCCGAGCAAGCGCAAGCGAGGCGACTATGCGGGGCTGAGCCCAGAACCGCTCGGGATCCTCGCGCAGCAGCGGGTCTTGCGTTGTGGCGCACGGAACATCGAATTTGGTCTCCAATTCCTCCCGCCATTGTCCGACCAGCGAGGCGGGCGCCAGCACCAGGACCCGCTCGACCATGCCGCGCAGCAGATATTCTTTGAGGACCATTCCCGCCTCGACCGTCTTGCCGAGGCCGACCTCGTCGGCGAGCAGCACGCGGCCGCGGAACTGCTTCAAGACCTTGCGCACCGTCTCGGTTTGATACCAGAAGGCCTCGACCCCTTTGAGGTGAGAGACGCAAATGAGCTCGTCGAAGCCCTCGACCAGGCCGAGATGGGCGAGCCGCTCCCGCAAGACAAACCAACCGCCGTCGCTGTCGACCGGGCCGGTCGCGGCGGAAAGCAGCGGTCTCAGGTCCGAGTCGAAGACGATCGGAATATCGACCTCCCCGCGCTCAAGGGCCGGTATCGCCGGTCGAGCCTGCGTCGGCGGCGGGGCGGCGGGTCTGATCGGACGAGGATTCTTCGGGCGCGCCTCGGGGCGAGCGGATTTAGTCTCGGTTCGGCGTGCACGCATCGGGCGCTCGCGGCCCATGATCCCGTCGAGCCTCCCGCTGAGCCAACCCGCTCGCGCCAATCCGCCGGGGAAGGCGCTGGTTGCAGTGCGCAGTTCCGTCAAATCGTGACGCTCGAGCAGCGCCCGCGCCGCGATCACCTTCTTTTCCGCCGCAAGCGTAAGGGCCAACAGGAGAACATAGGGCGGGGTCGGGGCGTAGCGCTTGGCGTAGCGCTTGAGATAGAGCTGCGCCTTGTCGGGCCTGCCGTCGAGCAGGGCGGCCGCCGCCGCCATGAGGAGAATGAGCGGATCTCCCGGGCAGGCTCTCTCCGCCTTTTCCGCATCAGCGAGAAAACCTTGGGTCCTGCGCGAATCGGCAAGGACCCGGACGAGGGTGTCGACCCACTTGTCGGGATCGGCAAACAGATCCGGCTCGGCGACCAGCGGCTTGATGTTGAGGTGCGGCATTTAGGCCCCGTTCCACCGCGACTTTCGTGCGTCGCGAATCACTTCCGCCGAGCAAGGTTAACGGAACTTAAGAAAGCGTTCCATCCGGGCCGGCGGGTCGATCCACGAAGAAAGACGTCAATCGCGCAGCCGACATCGCGTCCGCCGCGGCGTTCCAATCGCCGTTCCTCGGACGCAAAAGGCGGCGCCGGATTTGTTCGCCCTGCCTTGGCCTCTAGAGGCGGGCGTTTCACGGCAATCCGAAGCCGGTGCGCTGCCCACGTTTGGCTGGCGCCGCCCGGGCGCCCCCGTTGGAGCATTTGCCTACGAGATCAAAAGCTCGACGTCGCTGAGGATTCCTAAGCTATCCCGGCTGCGGCGGTTGTGGATTATGCGCGGGGTCGGTGTCGTATTTCTTGAGCCGGCTGACGACCCCGGCCTCGGCGAGGGGCTTCAGCTCCGCCTCGAGCGCGTCCGCCGCCGCCTTGTCATAGATCTCCTGGCCCTCGACGTGGAGGGAGAAGGACTTGAGGTACTTCTCCTTCTTCACCGGATTCTCTATCGTCGCCTTGGTCCAGGCGTAAAGCGGAAACTGGTCGACGCCGTGCTGCTCGGCGGCGGCGACATACTCGGCGAAGGCGTCGTACTGGCACTTCGCCACAGCGTGATGCCGCGCCAGCGCCGCGACGAGCGGAACAAGCGCAGGCTCAGTCTGCCCGCGGCGCAGCGCTTCCGCGCGCGCGGCTTCGGCGAGATCGAAGCGGACTTGATATTGCAAAGCCGCGGTCATGGACGTGCTCCGGCTGCGGACTGACAAGATATGGGGGGCGCCGTCGGGGGCGCCAGCATCACAGGAGTCCAGATCCTTGTCCTCACGGCGAGGCTCTGATCGACGGGCTCGGTGAGGGGACGCCCCATTGCCGGTCGTCCGTTATTGGAGAACCCGCCCCAGCGCGCCGATCAGGGCCGCGTTGAACCGCTCGGGCTCCTGCAGCTGGGGCGCGTGCCCGGCCTCGGGGAACTCGATCAGCCGGGCGCCTGGAATTGCAGCCTTGGTCTTCTGCGCGAGCTCCGGGTAATGCCCGAGCCTCGCCCGCACCTCCGGCGGCGAAAAATCCTTTCCGATCGCCGTCGTGTCCCTGTCGCCGATCATCAGGATGGTCGGGACCCGGATCAGCGGAAATTCGTAGACGACCGGCTGGTCATAGATCATGTCGTCGATCAGCCCGGCGTTGCGGGCGACGATGTCGCGGCCCGGCCCTTGCGCGAGCCCCCCGAGCATCGTGATCCAATGATCGTACTCGGGCCGCCACTCACCGGCATAGTAGGTCGACTGCTCGTAGGCGCGCAGACGCGCTGGGGTCACGCTCTTCTCGCGTTCGATCCACTGGTCGACGCTGCGCCAGGGAACGCCGAGCGCTTTCCAGTCCTCGAGCCCGATCGGATCGACGAGGACGAGGGCCGACGTCTCGCCAGGATACATCAACGCGTAGCGCGCCGCGAGCATGCCGCCGGTCGAATGGCCGATCACGACGGCGTCCTTGATTCCGAGCGAGGCAAGAAGCGCGTGGGTGTTCGCCGCCAGCTGCTGGAAACTGTACTGATAGCGCTCGGGCTTGGTCGACTTGCAGAAGCCGATCTGGTCCGGCGCGACGACGCGATAGCCTCCGCCGCTCAGCGCCTTGATCGTCTGTTCCCAGGTCGCCGAGCAGAAATTCTTGCCGTGCATGACGACGGCCGTCCTGCCGTTCGGCGCCGTCGCCGGCGGCACGTCCATGAAGCGCATGGCCATCGGCTCGCCCTGCGAGGAAAAGGCGTAGTCACGCACCGGCCAGGGATAGTCGAAGCCCTGAAGTTCCGGCCCGTAGACAGGCTGGTCAGCCGAGGCCGGGACTGGAAGGCCGATGAGGCATCCGCCTGCGAGAACGCAGGCGGCCAAGGCGTTTGGGACCTTCATGAACCTGCGTTTTCGTGTCCTTCGGGCAAATCTTCACCGCCAAGGATACGAGGGAGCACGGAGAGGCTCACCTCAGCGACGCGTTGGTCGCCTCGAGCGCTTTCGAGCCGGGGCAGAGTTCCGCTTCGGCCAGCTCGTTCAGCGGGCGCGTGGTTGTGTTCAGAACATCATGCAAGTCCTCGACCTCTCTGTCGATGTACAGGAGGCCAGTGGCGATCTCGCCGGCGTTCCGGCATCGCTCGAGCGCCATCAGGGCGGCGGCACGGTCGGTGACGTCGTGGCTCCCATCGAGCTTGCGCAGGTGGATCGTCGTTCCGTCGTGCATGGTCACCGCCTGGCCCGCGCCCTCGGCGTAATCGATCTCGATCGGGCCTTTTCCAGTGATGAAGTCGAGCGCGTTCATCGCGATGTTGTGCTCGCGCACGTAATCGTAGCTCTTGGTCGAGCCTTCGTGGTTGTTGAAGGTGACGCAGGGGGAGATGACGTCGATGAAGGCCGCGCCGCGGTGCTCGAACGCGGCCTTGATCAGCGGCACGAGCTGCGCCTTGTCGCCGGAAAAACTGCGCGCGGCGAAGGTGGCGCCGACCTCGATGGCCACGGACACGAGGTCGATCGGCTCGCTGGCCGCGCGGGCTCCCTTCTTGCTCGTCGAGCAGCGGTCGGCGGTCGCCGAGAATTGGCCTTTGGTCAGGCCGTAGACGCCGTTGTTCTCCACGATATAGACCATGTTGACGCCGCGCCGCATCACGTGGGCGAACTGCCCGAAGCCGATCGAAGCGGTGTCGCCGTCGCCGGAAATGCCGAGATAGACGAGGTCGCGGTTGGCGAGATTGGCGCCGGTCAGCACCGACGGCATCCGCCCATGCACCGCGTTGAAGCCGTGGCTCTGGCCGAGCATGTAGGTCGGCGTCTTGGACGAGCAGCCGATGCCGCTGAGCTTTGCGATGCGATGCGGCGGCAAGGCGAGCTCGAAGCAGGCGTGCACGATCGCCGCGCTGATCGAGTCGTGCCCACAGCCGGCGCACAGCGTCGACATGGCCCCTTCGTAGTCGCGGTGGGTGAAGCCGAGCGCGTTGACCGCGATCGAGGGATGATGAAACTTGGGCTTGGCGACATAGGTCATTCGGCGGCCTCGAGAGGTTGCGACGCGGCCGGCTCGCGCAAGTTCGCCGCGATTTCGCGATGAATGAAGCGGGCGGAGGTCGGCATCCCGTTGAAGTGGAGGATCGGCGTCCAGCGGTCCGTCGCGACGCCCAGATCGGTCGAAATCAGCGTGCGCATCTGCGCGTCGCGATTCTGCTCCACAACGAAAATCCGATCATGGCTGGCGATGAAATCGGAGACTTCCCGCGTCATCGGAAACGCGCGGATGCGCAGGGCGTCGACATGAATCCCCTCGTCCGCCAGCGTCTTATGGGCTTCGTCCATCGGCGCGGCGGTCGATCCGTAATAGAGAACGCCAATCCGCGTCGGCTTCGCAGCCCGCTTGAGGACCGGCCGCGGCAGCAGACTGCGCGCAGTCTCGAACTTGTGCTCGAGCCGCTCCATGTTGTCGATATAGGGGAGGCCTTCCTCGGTATAGCGCGCGAAGCGATCGCGGCTGGTGCCGCGGGTGAAATAGGCGCCGCGCGTCGGATGGCCGCCGGGAAGCGTCCGGTATGGGATTCCGTCGCCGTCGACGTCGTCGTAGCGGCCGAAATTCGGGGCTTTTTCCAGCTCCTCGAACGAGAGAACCTTGCCGCGGTCGTAAATGCGGGCGTCGTCCCACTTGAACGGCGCGCTCAAGTGCGAATTCATGCCGATGTCGAGGTCGAGCATGACGAAAACGACGGTTTGCAGCCGCTCAGCGAGATCGAAAGCGCTCGCGGCGAATTCGAATGCCTCGTTCGGGCCGTCGGGAATGAGCAGCACGTGCTTGGTGTCGCCATGCGAAGCGAACGCGCAGGACAGGAGGTCGGACTGCTGGGTGCGGGTCGGCATTCCGGTCGAGGGCCCGCCGCGCTGGACGTCGAACACCACCACGGGGATCTCGGCGAAATACGCGAGGCCGAAGAACTCCTGCATCAGCGAGACGCCGGGGCCGGAAGTGGCGGTGAAGGCGCGCGCGCCGTTCCAGCCGGCGCCCACGACGACCCCGATCGCCGCGATCTCGTCCTCAGCCTGCAGGATGGCGTAGTTCTTCTTTCCCGTCGCGTCGGTGCGGTAGCGCGCGCAATTGCGCTCGAACGCCTCGGCGAGCGAGGTGGACGGCGTGATCGGATACCACGCGCAGACCGTCGCGCCGCCGTAGACCGCGCCGAGCGCGGCGGCGAAATTGCCATCGACGAGAATGCGGTCGCCGACCACATCGCTGCGCTTGACGCGAATGCCGAGGGGACATGCGAATCGCGACTTCGCCTCTTCGTAGCCGATCCGAAGCGCACGCTGATTGGCCTCGATCAGCTTGTCCTTGCCCTTGAAGCGTTCCGCCGCAAGCGTCTCCATGACCGCGAGGTCGATGTCGAGGAGAGCGGCGAGCGCCCCGACATAGACCATGTTGCGGTAGAGCTGACGCTGCCTTGGATCGCGATATTGCGTGGCGCAGATTTCGGTCAGCGGCATGCCGAGGACGACGATGTCGTCTCGCGCCGCGGACGGCGGGAACGGACGCGTGGAGTCGTAGAAAAGGTAGCCGCCGGGCTCAAGCGCCGCGACGTCCTGGGCGAAGGTCTGCGCGTTCATCGCGACCAGCATGTCGGCGCCGCCGCGCGCCCCGAGCCACCCGTCCTCGCTCACCCGCACCTCGTACCAGGTCGGCAGGCCCTGGATGTTGGAAGGAAAAATATTGCGCGGCGCGATTGGCACGCCGATCCGCAAGATCGAACGCGCGAACAGGAGGTTGGCGCTCGCGGAGCCCGAGCCGTTCACGTTGGCGAAGCGAATGACGAAATCGTTTACGGCCTTGATCGGCATGCATGCCCCGCTTGCGCCATTTCGACGATAAACTTCTGCATGTCCCATGCGGCGGTCGGACAGCGTTCGGCGCACAAGCCGCAGTGCAGACAGAGGTCCTCGTCCTTGACCATGACGCGCCGGCTCTTGACCGGCTCGGAGACGAGGATCGCCTGCTCGAGATTGGCCGCCGGCACGAAGAGCGAGCGGCGCAATTCCTCCTCGGGCGCGTTCGGTACGAACGAGATGCAATCGATCGGGCAGACGTCGACGCAGGCGTCGCACTCGATGCAGGCCGGGGCCGAGAAGACGGTCTGGACGTCGCAGTTGAGGCAGCGCCGCGCCTCGCCGAGCGCCTGCGCGTCGGTGAAGCCGAGCTCCACTTCGGTGCGCAGGTTCCTCAGCGCCGCGGCGCGCTCGACCGTCGGCACGGCGAAGCGGCGATCGAGCGTGATCGCGCTGTCGTAGGACCACTCGTGGATGCCCATCTTCTGGCTGACGAGATTGGTCATCGGGGGCGGACGGACACCCGGATCGGCGCCCCGGCAAAAAGCGTCGATCGAGATCGCCGCCTCGTGCCCGTGCGCGACCGCCGTGATGATGTTCTTCGGGCCGAAGGCGGCGTCGCCGCCGAAGAAGACCCGAGGTAGGCTCGACTGGAAGGTGACCGGATCGACAGCGGGCATTCCGCTGCGGTCCACCGCCAATCCCAGATCGCTCTCGATCCAGGGAAAAGCGTTCTCCTGGCCGACGGCGATCAGCACGTCGTCGCAGGGGATATGAACGTCCGGCTCGCCGGTCGGAACAAGCTTCCGCCGGCCGTGCTCATCCTTCTCGGCCTTGACTTTTTCGAAGAGGACGCCGGTGAGGCGGTCTTGCTCGCGGGTGAAGGCCTTGGGCGCGAGATAATTGAGGATTTCCACCCCCTCGTGGATTGCGTCCTCCTTTTCCCACGGCGACGCCTTCATCTCCGCGTAACCGGAGCGCACCACCACCTTGACCTCGGAGCCGCCGAGACGACGCGAGGTGCGGCAGCAGTCCATGGCGGTATTACCGCCGCCCAGAACCACCACCCGTCGCCCGATCCTGTGCGTATGGCCGAAAAACACGCTTGCCAGCCACTCGATGCCGACGCGGACGTTGTTCGAAGCTTCCCCTCGGCCGGGGATGTCGAGATCGCGCCCGTGCGGCGCTCCGCACCCGACGAAGACCGCATCGTAGCTTTCGCTGAGCAGCGCCCTGAGGCTGTTGATGCGCCGGCCGGCGACAAACTGGCCGCCGGTCCTGAGCGCATACCCCACCTCTTCGTCGATCACTTCGTCGGGCAGGCGGAACTTCGGGATCTGGCTCCGCATCATGCCCCCGGCGCGCGAGTCGGAATCGAACACGACGACCTCGTAGCCGATCGCCGCCAGATCCCGCGCCACCGTCAGCGACGCTGGCCCCGCGCCGACGCAGGCGATTCGCTTGCCGTTCAGCGTCGCCGGGGCCTCCGGGAGAAGGGCTTCGATGTTCTGCTTGCGGTCCGCCGCGACCCGCTTTAGCCGGCAGATGGCGACCGGCTGCTCCTCGAGGCGCCCCCGCCGGCAGGCCGGCTCGCAAGGGCGGTCGCAGGTGCGCCCGAGAATGCCGGGAAAGACGTTCGATTTCCAGTTGATCAGATACGCGCCGTTATGATCCCCCTGCGCGATCCGGCGAATGTACTCCGGGACGGGCGTATGGGCGGGGCAGGCCCATTGGCAGTCGATCACCTTATGGAAGTAATCGGGGTTTTGAATGTCCGTCGCCTTCGCCACGCGAGGCGCGATGTCAGTCGCTTGCACGACGCTTGGATCTCCTTGCCGTCCCCGACCAACTCCCAGCCGAATTGGTCGACGCGCATTCATACCCGAATCGGGGCCGAGTCAAGCGGAACCTGACATAAAGATATATTAACTCGCGGAAATACTTTACTCTTTTCCAACCATTCACAAACGCGCCACGGGCCTGTTCGTTCCTTGTCGGAGTTCCAGGAGCAAGTCGCTAGTTCGCCCTCTCGCCCATACATAGTTCGCCATGTTCAACGCTCAAGGAGGATCGGCATGACCGAGGAAGCTGCAAACGCCCGCAAGGCTGACTGGCGCCTGCTTCTGCCGCGCGGTCCGCTTCGTCGTGGCGGATGAATTCGGCTACACGGCTTAGTGTCATTGCTCGAATTGTCGGCGGACGACCGGCTCGCCTTCAGGCCCTTCGCCGGCATCGAGAGCGAAAAGCTTGCGGTCGTCGAGGGGAAGGACCACCTTCTGATCTACGGCGGCGACAAGGCCCATGACGCCCACTGTGCGGTTTGCGGCTCGCTGCTCTACTCCGTGGTCCGCGATGGCGCCTTCGTTCACGTCGCCATGGGGACGCTCGTCGACGACCCGACCATCCGGCCGGACAAACGCATCTTCATGGGCTCGAAGGCGCCTTGGTTCACCATTGCCGATGGCCTGCCCCAGTATGAAGGACATGCGCCTTAAGGCTCGGTCTGCCCCTTCCTTCTTCGCCCCGTTCGGCATAGATAGCCCGCCATCCCCCATGAATTCGCGCCGGTCCGGCGCCGGAGACCGTTATGGCCAAGCCGCGTACGTTGTATGACAAGATCTGGGACGACCATGTCATCGAGACGAAGAGCGGCCTGAGCCTCATCTACATCGATCGCCATCTCGTCCACGAGGTGACCAGTCCGCAGGCGTTCGAGGGCCTGCGCACGGCGGGGCGCCGGGTGCGCGCGCCGGAGAAGACGCTCGCCGTCGTCGACCACAACATCCAGACGACCGACCGCAGCAAGGGCATCGCCGATCCCGAGAGCCGCCAGCAGGTCGAGACGCTGGCGGCCAATGCGCGGGAATTCGGCATCCAATATTTCGACGAGTTCGACGGCCGGCAGGGCATCGTGCACATCATCGGACCGGAGCAGGGCTTCACCCTGCCGGGAACGACGATCGTCTGCGGCGACAGCCACACGTCGACCCACGGCGCCTTCGGCGCGCTCGCCCACGGCATCGGCACCTCCGAGGTCGAGCATGTGCTGGCGACCCAGACCTTGATCCAGACCAAGGCCAGGAACATGCGGGTCAAGGTCGACGGCGCGCTGCCCGAAGGCGTGACCGCCAAGGACATCATTCTCTCGATCATCGGCACGATCGGCACGGCGGGCGGAACGGGCCACGTCATCGAATATTGCGGCTCGGCGATCGAGGCGCTCTCGATGGAGGGTCGCATGACGGTGTGCAATATGTCGATCGAGGGTGGCGCGCGGGCCGGCATGATCGCGCCCGACGAGAAAACCTACGCCTATCTCAAGGACCGGCCGAAGGCGCCGAAGGGCGCCCTGTGGGATGAGGCGCGCAGCTATTGGGACGCCTTGCGCACCGACGAGGGCGCCGAGTTCGACGCCGAGGTGAGGCTCGACGCGGCCGGTCTGCCGCCGGTCGTCACCTGGGGCACGAGCCCGCAGGACGTCGTCTCGATCACGGGGCGCGTTCCGCGCCTCTCCGACGCGTCGAGCGAGCAGAAGCGCGCCTCGATCCAGCGCGCCCTCGACTACATGGGGCTTCAGGGCGGCGAGAAAATCGCCGACATCGAGATCGATCGCGTCTTCATCGGCTCCTGCACCAACGGACGCATCGAGGATTTGCGCGCCGCGGCGAAAATCGTCGAGGGGCGCAAGGTGAGCGAGCGCGTCAACGCGATGGTCGTGCCGGGCTCGGGCCTGGTCAAGGCTGAGGCCGAGGCGGAAGGACTCGACAGGGTTTTTCTCGCCGCCGGCTTCGAATGGCGCGAGCCCGGTTGCTCGATGTGCCTCGCGATGAACCCGGACAAGCTCCTGCCGGGCGAGCGCTGCGCCTCGACCTCGAACCGCAATTTCGAGGGCCGCCAGGGCTACAAGGGCCGCACCCACCTCGTCTCGCCGGCGATGGCCGCCGCCGCCGCGATCGCCGGGCGGTTCGTCGACGTCAGGGAGTGGCGGTAGCAGCTGGGCGTCAAAATTCAGACTGCAACACTGCCCCGCATTGTCATCAGGTTGACCCTTTATCCCAATAATGGGATAAGGGGCAATGGCGCGTGGGGCTGTTGAAGGCGAGAAGCCTCTCGATTGGGTCGGTTCGTCGAAAAAGGACTTCCTCGCTTTTCCCGCCTCGATGAAGGACGCGATGGGCGCCGCGCTCGGAGTGGCTCAATTTGGGGAAAGCACCCGTCAGCAAAGCCTTGGAAGGGACTGGGGTCGGGCGTCTTCGAAATCATCGAGAATCACGCCGGCAATATTTACCGTGCGGTTTACGTGGTCCGCTTTCCAGAGGTTGTCTACGTCCTTCACGCGTTTCAAAAGAAATCGCCCAAAGGAATCAAGACGCGCTTCCGGACGTCGAACTCATCGAGAGACGGTTGAAGGTCGCTCAAGAGGATTATGAGGCACGCTATGGCAAGTCGAAGGGCTAATTGTGCTGGCGCCTCGGACGAAACGATCACGCGCGGGACTGGCAACGTGTTCGCGGACCTGGGCTACTCCGATGCGGAAGAGCGCCAGGCGAAGCTCAGGCTGGCTTACGCGATCAATGAGATCATTGCGTCGAAGCGTCTCAGCCAAACCGGCGCCGCTGCGCGTTTGGGCGTGAGGCAACCGAAAGTCTCTGCACTCGCGCATTACAAGCTCGATGGCTTTTCTGTCGAACGTCTGATGGCCTTTCTGACCGCACTCGATCGGGACGTGGAAATCACCATCAAGAAGAAACCGCGCTCGCGGGGCGGCCGCGTCATCGTCGTGGCCGAGCGCCCTGTAGGACGGGGTCGCCGACCCCGCCCTAACACACTCAGCGGGCGCGCCCTACAAGCGTCCGCCCCGCGCTAAAGAGGAGTCCCCAAAGGCAGAACGACTTGCCGCGCATCGAAAAGTGCATTGCCGGGAACCAGGGTTGGAGGCGGTCCCGGCGAATTGAACGCTTCAAGGGCGCGATAAGAAACTACCAATGTCGTGTTGATTGCGCTTGTCGCATGTCACGTGACTTGTTACATTTCTCCATGATCGAAAGCTTCAAACATAGGGGCATGAGACGCTACTTCGAGGACGACGACCGGAAGCTCTTGCGGCAGGACTTGGTTGAAAGGATTGCGGTGTTGCTGGGCAATCTCGACGACGCGAAGGCGATTGAAGAGCTCGATATTCCAAGCTTGAGACTGCATCCCTTCGAAGGCGACCGCAAAGGCTTCTGGTCGATCACCGTGCGCGCCAGCTGGCGGATTATTTTTCCCTTCGAGTGCGACGCCGCCAAGGACGTTGAGCTTGTCGATTGCCACTGAGAGAAGGGGGCGCCGAAGATGGCTATGAAGAATCCTCCCCATCCGGGAGAAGGCATCAAACAGGAGCTGGACGGCATGGGACTGACCGTCGCCGAGGCCGCGAAAGGCCTTGGGGTCACGCGGCAACAGCTCTATCGCGTTATCAACGGCGAATGTGGAATTACGGCGGAAATGGCTTATCGCCTTGAAAAGGCGATCGGCAGCACGGCGGATTTCTGGCTGCGGCTCCAGGCTAACTACGAACTGGCGCACATCCGGGCGCGCGCCGCTTCGATCAAGGTCGAGAAACTGGCCCCGAAGGTGGCGTAAGGGCGCCTTGCAGAGGGGCTGTTTCGTCCATGAAAATCCGCGACCTTCTCATCGACGAAAGCGAGATCCTTGAGATCTTCGTGCGCGCCTCCGGTCCCGGCGGCCAGAACGTCAACAAGGTGGCGAGCGCGGTCGAGTTGCGCTTCGACGCGCGACGTAGCCCAAGCCTGCCCGACGACGTCGCGGCTCGCTTGATCAAGCTTGCCGGCGCCCGCGCGACGCAGGACGGCGTCATCGTCATCTTCGCGCAGAAGTTTTCGAGCCAGCCGCGCAACCGCGAGGACGCGCGCGCGCGCCTCGCAGCGCTGATCGCCAAGGCGCAGGAAAAGGAGAAGCCGCGCCGCCCGACACGCCCGACGATGGCCTCGCGCATTCGTCGCCTCGACGAAAAAAGCCGGCGCGGGGCGATCAAGGCGTTGAGGGGCGGGAAGGAAAAGGTTTAAGTCGCGTCCCGTCGGCCCGTCATTGTATCAATGAAAGAACGCCGCGATCAGGAGAAACAGAACGATGACCAGCGCCAAGCTCGCCAGAAGAATGTAGCGCACGTGATGGCCGGTCTCGCCCGAGCGCACCCGTTCTTCGTTGGCTTTAGTGACGATCGGACGTTCGTTGCCCATGAAGCTGCCTCCCTTCACGGCGTTGCGCAGCGGCCTAACGCTGAGCCCGCTGGTTCGTTCCGCCCCTCGTGAAAGCAACGCACCCTCGATATAGTTATCCAGATACATCGATGGCGCCGCGACGGTGAAATGCGAGGCGACGCTAAACGGGGTCGTAAATCATTGGAATTGTTGGACCCCGCCGCTAAATTGGCGATAAAGCGGCGCAAGCCGGCGAAATCTCCCAAACGGCCGGCTCTCCCGCGCCCTGTTCGCCTGCGACGTCAGCAGGCTGACCGACGCGTCGTTCGATGCTCATTGGTCCGAACACCTCGACGGCCGCGAAGACGCGCCCTTTTCTCGGACCGTGGCTTCCTCTAAGTCTTCGCAGCCAGGCTCTCGGGGCGGCGCGCTCACGGCGGCCGCTTAGACGCGAAAATGAAAACAAAGACGAGGACAGGGAGATCGGAATGCCGAATTTCACCATGAGGGGCGCAAGCCTCGCCGCCGGCGTCGCGCTCGCCGCTTGCGTCGCGCCTTCGGCGCACGCGACCGACCCGACGCCCAAATGGTGCCAGGGCGTGAAGATCGCGGCCTTTCCGGGCGGCCCGCAGGGTGGCGTGTTCGCCAACAACGTCTTCAACGGATTCAAGCAGGCCGAGCTCGATCTTGGGCCGAGCGTGACCTACTATTTCTCCGATTGGGACCCACAGAAAATGCTGGTCCAGATTCAGCAGGCGCTCGCAACCAGGGTCGACGGGATCGCCACCTATGGCTTCGGCGGCGAGCCTGCGACGGCGCCGCTGGTCGATCAGGCCTATGGGCAGGGAACGATCTTCACCACGCTCAACACCGCGCTTCCCGAGAGCGAGAAGAAATATGCGTCCCGAGGCTTCGGCTATGTCGGAGCGCCAAACTACACTGCAGGCTTCACGCTCGGCGCCGAAGCCGCCAAGCGCGCCAAGCTGAAGGCGGGCGACAAGGTCTTCGTCTGGGGACTGAAGGGACAGGGCGGCGACCGCGGCCAGCGCACCGTCGGCGTGATCGACGCCTTCGAGAAGGCCGGCGCCAAGGTCGTCTATCAGGAGATCGACGCGGCCACCAACGCCGATCCGAACGCAGGCACGGCGACATTCGTCGGCGTGATGAAGGCCAATCCGGACATCAAGATCGTCGTCACCGATCACGGCGGGCTGACCTCGAACGTCGGCGTCTATGCGCGCGCCGCGTCGCTGAAGCCGGGGCAGGTCTATTTCGCCGGCTTCGACATGTCGCCGAACACCGCGCAAGCGATCAAGGCGGGCTACCAGAACCTCGTCATCGATCAGCAGCCGTACTTGCAGGGCTATATCCCAATCCTCAACATCTGCCTGACGAAGAAGTTCGGCTTCTCGGGCCTTCACGTCGATACCGCCGGCGCCTTCGTCGATTCCTCCAATGTCGACGCGGTCGCGCCGCTGGCCGCCAAGGAAATCCGCTGAGGCCAGCTTGACCATGGCGGGACGCATCGAAGGCCGGCATGTCCTGGTGACCGGCGGGGCTCGCGGCATCGGTGCGGCGATCGTCGAGAAGGCGCTGACCGAGGGCGCGAGCGTTTCGATCATCGACATCGAGGAGCGGGCGGGACAAGACCTCGTCGCCGCCCTCGGCGCCGGCGAACGCGCCGTCTTCTGCAAAGGCGACGTGCGGCGCGCGCGCGACATCGCCGAGGCGCTGGAAACGGCGACGCAGGGCTTCGGCCCGGTGACCGGCCTCGTCAACAACGCCGGGCGCAACGTCTACGCCGACCCCGTCGCGATGACGGAGGACGAATGGGAAGACGTGTTCGCCATCGATCTGAAGGCCGCCTGGCTCGTCGCGCGCGCCGTCCTTCCGGGAATGAAGGCGGCGCAAAAAGGCGCGATCGTCAACATCGCCTCGCTTCATGCGGAAATGACCTATCCCGGCATGTTTCCCTATGCGGCGGCGAAGTCCGGGCTCGTCGGCCTGACGCGCTCGCTCGCGCTCGAAGTCGGTCCCGACGGCATAAGGGTCAATGCGCTCTCGCCGGGTTACGTCGAGACCGCGCTCGTCACCGAGTTTTTCGCGCGCAAGGATCCGGGCCTGCGGGAGAAGGTTCTCGCGGCCCATCCGCTCGGGCGGATGGCGACTCCCGCCGACATCGCGGCTTGCGCCGTGTTTCTCCTGTCGGACGAGGCCGCTTTCGTCACCGGGGCGAACTGGCGCGTCGACGGGGGCCTGAGCGCGCGATTCGCCGGCTGAGGCGCAAGTCCGCGCTCAGCCGAGGACCGCATCGACCCGAGATGGTGAACTCGCATCGACTGATTCTTGGCCCGGCGCAGCCCGGCGGCCCAGCGCAACCCCTCGGGATCTGTCAGAGCCCTTCTGAACCCTTGGCGTCGGCTCGAAATCTCGGAAATGCGGCTCAAAGGGACGATTTGATCGAGCATCCTGCGGAAATCGTGACGAATTCCCTGCAAATCGCACAATTTCTGGCTTAAGATCGGCTTGGTCGGACGCCTCAGGACGGGAAATCGGCCTCTGCGGCCCTCCCTAGGCGTCTGGACGCCTTCATCTTCCGGACATCGGCCGGACTCACTCGACGCGGCCGATGGCCAAGCCAGTTTGGCAAGGATCACGAGCGTATGAGCATTCACAATCCGGGCCGCACGCGCGCTCCCACAACGGAAAGCGCAACGCACATGTTTTCGGTCGGACAGATCGTTCGCATGCGGAGCAGGAGCGGCGTCTTTCTGAAGACCGACGAAATCTTCCGCGTCACCCGCACGCTGCCGGCGCGCGACAATCTATTGCAGTATCGCCTTCGCAGCGAGAGTGAAAACTACGAACGGGTGGCGACCGAAGACAACCTGGAGCTTGTCGGGTCAGGGCCGGTCGTGGAGCGCGCGGCGGACCCGTCCTGGGCGGGGTGGACCTCGACGGAAGCCTCCGCGACGGCGAAGGGCGGGCGCGCCTCGCTTCCCGGAAGGAAGCGAAAGTAGGAGGCCTGAAGTCGCTTTCGCCGGCTTGCTGGACAAGGCGACGCCGAGCGCCGGATGGGGTGGCTTTCCATAACCCCTTCCGGCTCTTCTGGCCACCTTCTCCGTTTTGGTGGAGAGGGGCTCCGGTCACTTTGCGGCGCAGGCCACGACCGCCTTGGCGTTCGGGTCGCCGTCGCATTCGGCGCCCGTCGTCCCGTCCGTCCGCGTGGTCGTGTTATTGCCGGCGCAATAGGCGCTGATCATGATTTCGCTCGCGTCGCAGGCGGCTTTCACCTGCCCGACAACGACCCGGATACGAGCGCCCTGAACGGCTGCTAGTCCTTGCGGTCCCGACGGCCCGGCCGGTCCGGCCTCGCCTTTCGGCCCTTGCGGTCCCGGCGGTCCCGGGGGCCCCGCGTCGCCCTTCGGTCCCGGCTCGCCCGCCTGGCCAGCGGGTCCTGGATCGCCCTTGCCGCCCTGCGCGCCGGGCGGTCCCGGCGGACCCGCATCGCCCTTCGGCCCCTGCAGACCGACGACGCCGGCCGCGCCCGCGTCGCCCTTCGGGCCGGGCGGTCCGGCTGGTCCTGCTTCACCCTTGGGGCCGGGAGGCCCGGAAGGACCGGCGGCGCCCACGTCGCCCTTAGGCCCGGGCGGTCCGGCTGGTCCTGCTTCGCCCTTGGGACCGGGAGGCCCGGAAAGACCGGCGGCGCCGACTTCGCCCTTCGGCCCGGGCGGCCCGGCTGGTCCCAGATCGCCCTTGGGGCCGGGAGGCCCGGAAGGACCGGCGGCGCCGACCTCGCCCTTCGGCCCGAGCGGCCCAGCCGGTCCTGCTTCGCCTTTCGCGCCCGGTGGCCCGGGAGGACCGGCGGCGCCGACCTCGCCTTTCGGCCCGGGTGGGCCGGCCGGCCCCGTTTCGCCCTTCGGTCCTGGAGGCCCGGCAGACCCGGCGGCGCCGACATCGCCCTTTGGCCCGGGCTGGCCCGGATCGCCCTTGTCGCCTTTGGCGCATCCCCCGAGAGCAAGGAGCGAGGCGATTGCGACGCCCGCCACGATCTGACGCATATCGTTCCTCCCCTGTGCCTGGCCTGTCTTGTGGTCGGACGCCCGCGACGTCTACCCGGGCGCGGAAGATTCGTCCATCGTCGGACGTTCTGGCAAGGGCAATCTTTCGTGAAGGATTGATGGGAGTGTGATCGGCTGTGGATGAAGAGCCGCCGGCGCGATCGCCTTCTCGGCCTTAATCGCCATGCGTCTTAAGGTCATTCGCTGCGTTAGGGCGTGACCGAACGCGGCGCCAGGCCGAAAGCTACGCCTCTTATCGCAGGAGCTTGAACGCGTGCGGCGACCAGTCGCCTTTTCCGACGCCAGGGATACACCAGAGCATGCAGAGCGGCTCGATGGCGCGGGCCGCCTCGACCGCACCCATGTCCTCCGTATCCCAGCCGAATTGGTCGAGGATCTGCGTCACGACCCGCTTGGCGTCGGCGTCGTCGCCGCAGATGAACATGGTCGGCCGGCCGCCGGCGAA
>DASRSL010000222.1:0-12870 GCA_035656495.1 Roseiarcus sp. | reverse complement strand
CCCGGCATATTTCTCCAGCGCTGCGGGGGTCCTGGAGCCAAGCGTTCGGCGCGCCGAGATGGAACGCGCCATGCGCAAGCCGACTTCGGACCTCACCGTCTACGACCTTTATCTCCGCGCGTTGCCCGGGCTCTATGCCAGGTCCAAGGGCGGATATGAATCGGCGAAGGGCCTCATGAAGGAGGCGATCGCGCGCGATCCAAACTTGCCCAGGTGCGCGCTATGCTGGCGGTTCTTTGGGAGCTCGGCGCCTACTTTGGCTGGGAGCCTGACATTGAGGCTGCGAGAGAGCGCGCCGTCGGGCTCGCCCGAGAGGCGTTGGCGTCGGATTCGCGCGATCCCCGGGTTATGGCGCGGTGCGGCTTTGTCCTCGCAACGATTGGCCGCGCGCATGCTGAGGGATCAGCGCTTCTCGATAGGGCGATCGCTGCAAACCCGAACTGCGCCGAGGCCTATCTTCGAGGCGCCTGGGTTGTCGGTCTGGACCGGCGATTTCGTCACCGGACTGTCCAGAGCCGACATTAACGAGCGGCTCGATCCGCTCTCGGCGGAGGCTACCGGCCGCACGGGCATTCGAGCAGCCGCGCGTTTCTTCCTGCGTGAATTCGACGCGGCGATCGAGGCCACGGATCAAGCGGTCGGCCGCTCGCCGGACTTCCACGCAGCGCGGTTCGTTCTCGTCGCGTCCCTCGCCCATGCTGGACGCAAAGAAGAGGCGCGCGCGCATGCGGCCGAGCTCCTGCGGCGCAATCCGCGATACGCGAAATTCCTGTCGCTTGCCGACGGTCCGTTCCGCCACAAGTGGATGGCCGAGCTCTTTCTCGAGGGTCTGCGGCGGGCAGGTGTCTCGACCGGCTGATTCCGGGCGCCGTTGACGCTGGCGCGGAAGGCGCTTAGCCGCCGCCGTTGAGGCAATCGTTGTTCCTCGCTGCGTCCGGGATTTACGGGATTTTACGGCGTTCCCTTCGTGCGTGTTGGGGTCTTCGACCACGGCAGAGCGTCAGCGCCTCGCTACAGCGGCGCCGCGCATTTTGCCTTCGACGGTGTCAACGGCCTCGGCCTCTGCGAGATTGGCACTTTCGCGGCTAACCATGGGTGTCGATTCCGCAATTTCTTGGTGCTACTCTCTCACGGGGGCGGTGCGCACGCTGGCGCTGGACATTTTTGCACTTTGCCACTTTCCATCGCCCGGAAATGGCGCCGCAACCCGTTGGAATTCCTCAAAACGCGCTCGCAACTGCCGGCCCGGCCGGCTACGCTTTGCAGCGCGCCGGCCGCCGCGTATATCAGCGCCGCTCTCGTCGCCCTTGAGGTCCCGTTTTGATCCGTCTGGCGCTCGTCGTCGTCTTCGCGCTGCTCGCCGCCCCGGCCTTCGCCGATGCGGTCCAGAAGGCCCCGCCGCAAAGCCCGGCGCAGGTGCGTCTCTCCTTCGCGCCGGTCGTCAAGAAGGTCGCGCCCGCGGTCGTCAACGTCTACGCGTCGCGGGTCGAGAAGGCGCCGCGCAATCCTTTGTTCGACGATCCGATCTTCCAGCGGTTCTTCGGGCGCGGCGGGGACAACGAGGGCCAGCGGGTGCAGAAGGCGCTGGGCTCGGGCGTCCTGGTCGATCCGTCGGGCCTCGTCGTCACCAACTACCACGTGATCGAGAACATGACCGAGGTGCGGGTCGCGCTGGCGGACAAGCGCGAGTTCGACGCCGAGATCGTGCTGCGCGATCCGCGCACCGATCTCGCCGTGCTGCGCATCAAGGGCGGCGACAATTTTCCGGTGCTGGAGATGGGCGATTCCGACGCGCTCGAGGTCGGCGATTTCGTCATCGCGATCGGCGATCCGTTCGGCGTCGGTCAGACGGTGACGCAAGGGATCGTGTCGGCGCTCGCGCGCACCCAGATCGGGGCCAGCGACTACGGCTTCTTCATCCAGACGGACGCCGCGATCAACCCCGGCAATTCGGGCGGCGCCCTCGTCGATCTCGACGGCCGGCTCGTCGGCATCAATTCGATGATCTATTCGCGATCCGGCGGCAGCATGGGGCTCGGCTTCGCCATCCCGGTCAACATGGTCAAGGGCGTGGTCGCTGCCGCGCTGCACGGCGGCAAGAGCGTCAAGCGGCCCTGGCTCGGCGCGACGCTGCAGGACGTGTCGAAGGATATCGCCGAGAATCTCGGGCTCGCACGCCCGGCGGGGGCGCTGGTCGCCGACGTCATCGAGCGCGGGCCGGCGGCGGCGGCGGGCCTCAAGCGCGGCGACGTCATCGGAGCGATCGACGGTCAGGAGGTCGACGATGCCGAGAGCGTCGGCTTCCGCCTCGGGGTCAAGCCGCTCGGCGGCTCGGCGAAGCTTAGGGTGGTCCGGGACGGGCGAACGCTGGATCTGCCGCTGAAGCTCGCCTCCGCGCCGGAAATTCCGCCGCGCGACACGCTGACCATTCGCACCTCTTCTCCCTTCGACGGCGCCGAGGTGATGAACCTGTCGCCGGCGGTGACCGAGGAATTGTCGCTCCGCGGCGCGAACGAGGGCGTTGTCGTCGCCGCCGTCGCCGAAGGCTCGACCGCCGCCGAGGTCGGCGTGCAGAAGGGCGACGTCGTCGTCGCGGTGAACGGGCGACGGATCGGCACGACCCGCGATCTCGAGAAGGCCTGCGCCGAGCGGGCGCGCTGGTGGGACCTGACGATTGAGCGCGGCGGGGAGACGATCCGCACGCGCCTCGGCGGCTGAGGGGTCGGTGATCGGTAATCAGAAAGACGCGCCTATCCGATCAGCGTTCACCGATTACTGATAACCGCCTTACGCGGCTTGGCGTCCGGCCGTCCTGGGCTTGATCCTGGCGAGCCGACGGCGGATCGAGACCCAGAGGGCGCGCATTTCTTCGGCCGCCGCGCCCTCAGGATTGAGTTCGGTGACGCCGAGGCCGTGGCGCGCGGCTTCCTGGTAGTCGACGCGCGCGAGGACGAGCGGCGAGATGAGGCCGCCCATCTCCTCCAGCGCCTCCACGCCATCCCTTACGCGCGCGGTCTGCTGAGCCGGAGGACACTGATTGAGCAGGAACACGAACTCGCCGCCGACCGCCTTGAGGGCGGCGCGGGTATTCGCGCTCGCCCAGAGATCGAACATGCTCGGTCGCGACGGGATGATATTGAGGTCGGCGATCTCCATCGCCGCCGCCGAAGCCGGACCCTCCGCGCCGGGCGTATCGATGATCGCCAGCGTGCAACCCTTCCCCTTCAGTCGGGCCAGAACCCCTGGCAGGCGCGCAGCGCCGGAAGCGACGACCTCGATGTCGTCCGAGCCGCGGGTCTTCAGCCAACTCATCAATGAACCTTGCGGGTCCATGTCGACGACGCCGACCTTCTCCCTCATTTCCTGCGCCGCGACTGCAAGCGACGAAGCAAGGGTGCTCTTGCCGGAGCCGCCCTTCTGGGTGACAAACGCAATCGTCCGCATGGTCCTTTCCCGCCTCAGCATTCTCTTGCGCCCAGGCTGCCGGCTCGCATAGAGGGCTCGTGCTAACGAACCTTTTCAACTTGGCGGCGCCATTGCTAACGAAGGCTTTACAAAAGAGCGGATTTCGAAAGTCTCGCGCAAGGGGAGCAGAGGCCGAACGCCAGGCCGCCCACAAACTCCCGGCGGAAGCCGGTCGCGTCAATCGCCGTCGAGAGGCGTCAGTCCTTTGGGCTTTCCGTCCGCCGCGAGAGTGATCTTTTCGATGCGCATTTCGGCATTCTTCAAGAGCTCGTCGCAGCGCTTCTTGAGCGCTTCGCCGCGCTCATAGAGCCTGACGGAATCGTCGAGAGACACCGCGCCTTTCTCGAGCTTATCGACGATGCCTTCGAGTTCGGCCAGCGCCTTCTCGAACGGCATGGCGGCGATGTCCGAATCGACGTCGGTCACGACTGTCTCCAACTCCCTCACCGAAACGATTCGGCCTCATGGCGCCGGAACGGATCCCGGCGCGGACCGCGGGCCCCCGTGTCTACCAGACTCGCGCCGCCGAGCCAAAAGCTCGCAGCAATCCGGCCAGCGCGCGCTCCTGGTCTTCCCGATGCGGCGGGAAGGCGCCATGATTGCCCCTTCGGGGTCAAGGAGGCGTTCCCATGCTCGTCGGGGTTCCGAGAGAAATCAAAGACAACGAATTCCGCGTCGGCATGACGCCTGCGGCGGTCGCCGAACTCGTCCATCACGGTCACCGCGCAATCGTGGAGAAAGGCGCCGGCGTCGGCTCAGGGTCGCCCGACGAGGAATACCTCCGCGCCGGCGCCGAACTCGTCGATACGGCTGCGGAAATTTTCGAGCGCGCCGAGATGGTCGTCAAGGTGAAGGAGCCGCTCGCCGAGGAGAGGAAGCTTCTGCGCTCGGGTCAGATCCTTTTCACCTATCTCCATCTCGCCCCGGATCTCCCGCAGACGCAGGACCTCGTCGCCTCGGGAGCGGTCTGCATCGCCTATGAAACCGTAACCGACCCGCAAGGGCGATTGCCGTTGCTCACCCCGATGTCGGAGGTGGCGGGGCGCCTCGCGCCGCAAGTCGGCGCGCATGCGCTGGAGAAGGCGCAAGGCGGACGGGGCGTGCTGCTCGGCGGCGTCCCCGGCGTGGCCGCGGCCAACGTGCTGATCCTCGGAGGCGGCGTGTCGGGAACCCACGCTGCGACGATTGCGGTCGGAATGGGCGCCTCCGTCACGGTCGTCGACCGCTCGCACGAGGCGCTGCGCCGCCTTTCCGCACAGTTCGGTTCGTCATTGCGCACCGTCTATTCGACCCGCGCCTCGATCGCCGAGCTCTTGACCCGGGCCGATCTCGTGATCGGCGCCATCCTCTTGCCCGGGGCCGCAGCGCCAAAGCTGATCAGCCGCGTGATGCTCGCAACGATGCGGCCGGGCGCGGTCATCGTCGATGTCGCCATCGACCAGGGCGGCTGCTGCGAGACCTCGAAGCCGACGACGCATTCGAACCCGACATACGTCGTCGACGGCATCGTCCATTATTGCGTCGCCAACATGCCTGGCGCGGTTGCGCGCACCTCGACTTTCGCGCTCAACCACGCGACGCTCCCGTTCACCCTGGCGCTCGCCGACAACGGCTGGCGCGCCGCGCTGAGGGACGATCCGCACCTGCGCGCCGGACTCAACATTTGCGAGGGCAAGGCGACCTGCGGGCCGGTCGCCGAGGCGCACGGGCTGAAATATGTGAGTGCGGAAAGCGCTCTCGGCTGATCGACGCTCAAAGCCGCGTTACGGCCGGTCGCCGTGGCC
Source organism: Roseiarcus sp. (assembly GCA_035656495.1). Classification (GTDB taxonomy): domain Bacteria; phylum Pseudomonadota; class Alphaproteobacteria; order Rhizobiales; family Beijerinckiaceae; genus Roseiarcus. The sequence continues at coordinate 7,621 of DASRSL010000222.1, read as the reverse complement.
GTTCAGCGCGCCCGGCGCCCAGTTCACGCCGTCTCGCATGGCGTAGAAAATGTGAGCGCCGATGCGGTCGACACGCCTCAGATAGCCGGCCCAGAACGGCGACACGTAGTTGGCGTGATAGTTGACCGCCTCGACGACGGCCGGATTGTAGTTCTTCCCGCTGACCACTTCCTCGGCCATGCGGGTTGCGACCGCCCACGGCCCAGGCTCCCCGATGCGCAGCGACTTGCCTTCGCAGGCGAAGGAGAACTGGCAGGCGAACGGCCGGTTGCGGTCCTGATAGACGACGCCGCAGACGGTGCTCGGATAGATCCCGCTGCGCACGCGGTTCAGCACGACCTGCGCCACCGCCGCCTGGCCCGCCTCCGGCTCGCTGCGCGATTCGAAATAGATCGCCTCGGCCAGACATCGCATTTGCCGCGCAGTGTCTTTCGGATCGATCAGCGCCGCATAGTTCGGCTTTCCGCCGCCGAGCAGGGACTGCCCCACGACGGTCGTCTCGTTGGGATCGGTCACGACCGCCACCACCACCCCGTCGCTCGAGGTCGGGGACGACGAGTTGAGTGCGAATTCAAGCGGCACTGCCGGCGTGGCGCCGTCGCTGAATGTCGTGGCGGCGACGCTGGGCAGGCGTTCCGAGTCGCCAGGACGCACGGGGCTCATCGTGTGACCAGGGTCGAATTCGGCGTCGCCGGGACCCCCGACCTCATGCATCTGGTCGGGCAGCGAGCCTGGTGCGCCGCTCGCGCGGCTGTGGTCGCGGGCCTCGAAGCCGGGCCGCACGCGGATGAACGGATCGCCTTTGGCGGTTCGATTGACGTCAGGCGCCGGCTCAGCCGGGACTTTTGGGGTCAATTTGGGCTCGATTTCATCGAGCGAAGAATCGTCGCCGGACTCGCCGACGACCGCCTGCGTCTGGACGAGCGGCAGCGGCATTCCGTCCGCATCCACAGCCTGACGCCGGTTCGCGAGCTCGATCGCCTTGCGGACCGGGTCGCTCTCCGAGAGAAGCCGGCTGCGATCATAGACGCCCGACAGCTGGACGGGCTCCTGCTCGGCTTCGGCGGTGATCGAGAGGAGCACGCCGACGGCGAGGCACCACGGCGCGACGACCGAAGCGGCCCATCCTATTGCCGAGCGACCCATACGCCTCCCACGCGTCCTGTCCATCTTCGGCGCGCAGCCGGCAAGAAAAGCACGCGCAACGCGAAGCGTTCGATTTATGTGCGCGTAAGGTTGCGGACGGGTTACCGCAAGGGAGGTCGCGCCGTCCCGGATTGACGCAGAGGCGCCGCGAGCGTCATCGGAGCCGCTCGATCAAACTCATTGCCGCCGCGGGGTTCAGCGCCTTGAAGCCGCTGATCACATAAAGGAACACATCGCGCCCGGCGTCATCGGCGACGGGCGCGCCGAAGAGGGGGAGATCGGACGCGGTTCCTCCCTTCCCCCAGGCGCGCGCTCGATTCGCCCAGGCGTCAAGGGCGTCGCCCGCATAGCCGAGCTCTTCCGCCTCAATCGTTCCCATGGCGCGCGCATAGACGAAGGACGCGGTCAGATCGGCGATGCACGGAAACCGGCTGTCGCCGGCGATCACGACCGCAACCCCGTGTGTGCGCGCAAGAGCGACGAATTCCGCGGTCCGGAAGGAATCGTTGCGAACCTCGACCGCGTGACGGATGGCGAGACCGTCGACGGAGGACGGCAGAAGCTTGAGGAAGGCGCCGAAGTCGTCCGGATCAAAACGCTTGGTCGCCGCGAACTGCCAGTTGACGGGTCCGAGCTTGCCCTTCAGCTCCGTCACCCCCGATTTGAAGAACCGCTCGATCGATGGACCGGCCTCGGCGAGGACGCGTCGATTGGTGGCGAAGCGAGACCCTTTCACCGCGAAGACGAAATCGTCCGGCGCCGCGTCGCGCCATCGCGCGAAGGTCTCCGGCGTCTTCGAGCCGTAATAGGTGCTGTCGATCTCGATCGAGGTGAGCTTGCGGCTCGCAAATTCAAGCTCGCGGTTGTGCGGCAGGCCCTTCGGATAGAAGCCGCCCCGCCACGGCTCGTAATTCCAGCCGCCGACGCCGATCCGAATCCGTCCCGACCCGTCCTCGCCCATGCCCGCTCTCCCGGAATCCTCTGAAAAGGCCCTAAAGACGGCCGACTGTCGCGACTGTTCCGCTGGTCAGTGCGACGAGGTCGGCGGGAGTGAGGCGGAACACGGCGTTCGGCGTCCCGGCCGCAGCCCAGATCTCGGAAAACGCCATGAGCTCATCGTCGATGAGCGCGGTCGGCAGGGTCCTGTGCGCGACGGGCGGAACGCCGCCGATCGCGAAGCCCGTCGCCTCGCGCACGAAATCGGCGTCCGCCCGCGCGACCGGCTCGCCGATGACCGCCGCAATCTTCCTTTCATCGACACGATGGCCGCCCGAGGCGACGACGAGCACCGAGCGCCCGCTGGCCGCGCGAAAGACAAGCGATTTTGCGATCTCGGCCACCTCGCAGCCGATCGCGGCCGCGGCGTCCTCGGCGGTGCGCGTGCCGGCCTCGAACTCGAGGACCTCGAAGCGCGGGCCGAGGGCGGCCTGGACTTTGAGCGCCGATGGGCTCGTGGCGGGCTTCATGCGTCACCTTCTCGGAGCGAACGGCGAATAGGATAGGTCGAACGCTCGCCGGTCTCAACGCCTGCGTTCCTGCGCCAGGACGCAGCGCTTGTCATTGATCATGCATGTTCATTAATGCTGTCGATCATCGTTCGGCAGGAGGCGCCGCCATGAACGCCGTGTTTCGCGCCGCAGCAGACGCGATCCTCCGCAAGGCGACGACCGGCGAGTTGAGGGTTCCCGGCGTCGTCGCGATGGCCTCCGGCCGCGCCGGGAACCTCTATGAGGGCGCGGCCGGCGTCAGGCGGCTCGGCGACGGCGAGCCGATGACGACCGACAGCGTCTTTGCGCTCTTTTCCTGCACCAAGGCGATCACCGGAACCGCTGTCCTTCAGCTCGTCGAGCGCGGCCTCATCGCTCTCGACGCGCCGGCGAAACGCTACTTTCCCGAGATCGGCGGACTCATGGTGCTCGACGGCTTCGACGATGCGGGCGAGCCCAGACTCAGGCCGCCGAAGCGCGACGTCACCACGCGCATGCTGATGCTCCACACCTCGGGGGCCGGCTACCACTACTTCGACGCCGCGCTGAAGAGGCTGATCGTCGAACGCGGCGAGCCCGATCCGCGGCTCGGAACGAAGCGTGGATTGATGGCGCCGCTCTTGTTCGATCCCGGCGAGCAATGGGCCTATGGCCTCGGCATCGACTGGGCCGGGCGAGTGGTCGAGGGCGTCCTCGGCGAGCGGCTCGACGCCGTGCTCGCGACTCGGGTGCTGGAGCCGCTCGGCATGGCGGACACCGCTTTCGTGCCGACGCCGTCGATGCGCGCGCGGCGCGCTTCGATGCATCAGCGCGGCAAGGACGGCGCGCTGTCGCCCATCGCATTCGAGCTTCCGGAGGAGCCGGAGGTCTTCATGGGCGGCGGCGCGCTGTTCGGCACGGTCCCCGACTACATGCGCTTCCTTCGCATGTGGCTGAACGACGGCATGGGAGAGAACGGACGCGTCCTGAAGCCGGAGACGGTCGCCTACGCCGCGCGCGACCGGCTCGACGGCATGAAGATCAGGCGGATGGAGAGCGTCACGCGGGGCGTGACCCACGATGCGGAATTCTTTCCGGGGCTCAGCAAATCCTGGGGGCTGACCTTCATGGTCAACGACGGGGACGCGCCGACCGGTCGGCCCGCGGGCTCGATCGGCTGGGCGGGTCTCGGCAACCTCTATTACTGGGTCGACCGCAGAAACGGCGTCGCCGGATTGTGGGCGAGCCAGCTCTTCCCCTTCATGGACCCGGCCGCGCTCGGCGGCTTCCTGGCCTTCGAGACGGCGCTGTACGCGGCGCTGCGGCGCGGCGTCTGACCCGCGAAGTTCGGCCTACCTGCAAAAAAGGCCTCGCGGCGGCCACAGAGCCGGGGCGCCGGCGCCAAACAGATGCGGCGCCAATGCCAAATCCATGCCAACTCCTGACAAGATCCCCCCATTGCCATTTCTAGCGATTTCAAAGAGTTGGCGCAAAGTGACGCGATGTTTGCGACTCCCGGGGCCGCGCCCATCGCCAAGGGCTCCTTCCCGAGCGGTTTGGGTCCCATGGCCAATATCTTATGGCCGCAGCTCTTCGCAGCCGGTAGATTTCCGGGAGAATCCCGCCTTTTCAACGGCTTGCGGTGGCTTGTGGCGCCCTTTTGCGCGTCGCGGCGACCCCCCTAAGCAAGATCCACCGGCTCGCCCCGCGCTGCTGCGGAGGGTGCGCGTCCCGCGCACCTGGGCGGCGAGACGCCGCCCCTCCGATTCACCGCGATCTCCGTGGGGCAACTCATGAAACTCTGTTCAGGTTGCGCTGCGCTGCACGCCCCGCGCGCGCCGGCATGACAATACGGGCTCTCCCTCGCCGTTTCCGTTTCCCCTCAATGCAGCCCTACCGCCGTTCCGAACAAATATAGAACATCATTGCTGCCCGTGTCAAGAAGATTGTTGGTTTTCATAACCCCAAGCGGCGCCCGCCCTGGAGCCGAGAATGACCACGGCGCGCCGCGGCTCCTTCCCTTGCTTGAGCTTCGCGGGATGCTCGCCGGTCACGAGCTCGCTCGCCCTTCGCTTTGCTCAGGGCAGGCTCCGAAACGAGCGCGTTTGCGGACTCCCGAAGGCCGGCCCGAACGGCGTTCCCGGTCGAGCGTCGACCGGCGATCCCACGAACACGAACCTTGTCGCAACACCGAACGCGGACGTCGTCGTCCGGTTGTGACGCGCTGGTTGGCAAAGGGGAAAACAGCGAACTCTTAACAATGGAACAGGGAATCCAATCGCGCGAACAGGGAACTTTCGGCTAGCAAACAGCGAATGAAATCGGGTGCGCAGGGATGCGCCTCCGATCAAGCGCATCGCCAATGAGGCAGGCTCCGCTCAGAGAGTTGTCGATTGATCGGGGCTGGCTTGAGGACGACATTTTGGGCGAACAGCCGGTAAGGAAAGCTCAAGCGGCGTCACATCGCCGGCCCCGAAGGCTTCCGCCTCCCGCGCGGGCTTTCCGCAAACGATCGAGGGCAGCGACGCCTGATAGAAGGGCTCGGGCGCGGCGAGTGATCGTGTCGTCGGCGAGGAGAAGAACCGATGCTTCGACTTTTCCGCTCTCGACTGGCCGTCGCGGTGGTCTTCGGCGCCGCGCTGCTCGCGCTCGACGTTGGACGCTCCATCTGGGCGCGCGTGGCGCTTGCGTCTCCGAGCGCCGAATATCGGCCCGATCCTGGGCAGTACGCCGATTTGACCTGGCCGCCCGGCGCGCATCTCGGCCGGCACACGTCTCTAGGCGAAAGAGTCTTCGCGCAGCGATGCGCCGTTTGCCACGGCCCGGATGGGAGGGGAAACGGCCCAGCGGCGCCGTCGATGTCTCCGCGTCCCCGCGACTTTTCGTCGGGGATTTTCAAGTACAAATCCACCCCGGCCGGAGAGCCGCCGACCGACGCAGACCTCTTGCGCACGGTTCGCGACGGCCTTCGCGCCAGCGCGATGCCGTACTTTGCAGACCTGCTTTCCGCTGAGGAGTTGACCGCCGTCGTCCAAAAGCTGAAGTCGTTTTCGACTGCATTCGCGCGGCCCCGGAACCCCATCGAAATTCCCGCTCATCCGCCGAGTTCGCCCGACAGTTTGGCGCGCGGAAAGGCGCTGTTTGTCAGCCAGGGGTGCGCCGAATGCCACGGCGGCGAGGGCCGCGGCGGACGCGCTCTCGACGACGGGTCCGGGCGCAAAGTATTCGCCCGCGATCTGACCGCGCCCTGGACGTTCCGGGGCGGCGGTCGGGCCGGGGACATTTGGTTGCGCCTGACGACTGGAATCATGCCCGGACCGATGCCGGCCTATGCGGACGCGCTCTCCGCCGACTCTCGCTGGGATCTGGCGAACTTCGTCGTCTCGCTCGCGCGCACGCCTCCCTGGGAAAAGGGCGGCGGCTTCGGCGGCGCCGGTTTCGCCGCAGACCTGAGCCGGCGCGGCGATTATCTGACCCGCTGGGAGGTCTGCGGCCTTTGCCATACGCAGATCGACCGGACCGGGATTTACAATGTCGACGGAGCCTTCCTCGCCGGCGGCATGCGCGTCGGCTACTATCCCTACGGCTACTCCGTGAGCGGCAATCTCACCTCTGACCCCGAGACGGGTCTGGGCAAGTGGAGCGCCCCGCAGATCGTCCGAGCGATCCGCGACGGCCAGGCGCCGGACCGGGCGCTCAACCCCTTCGCGATGCTCTGGCCCTTTTTTAACAACTTCACGAGCGAGGACGCGACGGCCATCGCGACGTTCCTGAAAAAGGATTCGAGGCCGGCGCATAACGTGATCCCGCCGAAGCTCAGCTATGGGCTGGTTGAAACCGTCGCGATGAAGCTGACGCGCCCGCTGCCCGCGGCGGCGCCCAAGGCGCTAACCTATGGCGACTTCGCCATCGACGCCGCGAGAGGTTCGCCGGACGCCGTTCAGACCGTGCTTGTCGACGCGCAGTGGATCATCCTTGCTCTTGCGCTGCTCATGTTTGCGCGAGCCGGGCGGCGACCTGGAATCAAAGCAGCCATCGCGGCCGTGATCGTTCTCGCCGGCGCCGGCGGGTTGCTGGTCCTCCTATGGGAGTGGCCGAGCGTCCCCGGCATGCCGCCCGATCCGATCGTGAAAGCGGTCAACGCCGGAGGCGTCACGCCGGACACGCGCGGCACGCCGGTCGAGCGCGTCCGCATGGCGGAACGCGGCCATTATCTTTACTCGATAAGCTGCGCCATCTGTCATGGGACGGACGGAAGCGGCGGGACCCCGATCAGCTGGAAGCCGTTCGGCACATTGTGGACGCGCAACATCACCTCGCATCCGAAAGCCGGCCTCGGCGCCTGGACCGATCGGGAGCTGGAGCGGGCCATTCGCAGCGGCGTCAGTCGGGACGGCCGGCAACTCCATTGGCAGGGGATGACGTGGGACCAGCTTTCCAACCTCGACGAAGAGGACTTGCGCGCCGTCATCGCTTATGTGCGGCTGCTGCCGCCGATCGACCGCGTCGTTCCGCTTCCGCGTCCTCCCGCCGCAGACGACTGCGACACGTATACATTTTATCTGGGCAAGAGCGATCAGCCGGGCTGTCGTTAGAGCCATCCTCGCCTTCGTGAGCGCAGCCTATGCCTCCCGCGGTCGGGACATCCCCTTGTTACCGGTGGATGGATGCCGACCCTTTCGTGCGGTTGAACGACAGCGGCCTTCACGGAGTCCACAATCCCGCGTGAAGTCGCGAGTGTAGTAGCTCTCCTCGACGACAATTGGCTTCTGGACCGACGCCGCCGGCGGAATGCGAAGCGTAGTCTTTCGGCCAGCCCAACGAATGGTCCAATAAGGAGCGATTCAAAATTCACCACGAAGACCATAGAGACCACAAAGAACGACAGCGTCCTTTGGACGGCCTGCAGCATCCAGATAGCCGCTAAGCAAAGTTTCATGAGTTGCCCCACAGAGGATCGCGGTGAATCGGAGGGGCGGCGTCTCGCCGCCCAGGTGCGCGGGACGCGC
>DASRSL010000221.1:0-1681 GCA_035656495.1 Roseiarcus sp. | reverse complement strand
CCCGCGCGCGCACCCGCGGCGGAAACCGCCCCGCGAGCTTCTTGCGGTCGATCAGCCATTCCGGCTGCGGATAGCTGCCCACGAGCGTGGTTGGAAACAGCATGGTCCCCCCTTCTGTCTGACGGACAGATCGTCGGCGTCACAAAAGCAACGATGATTGATCGCGCCCGGCGGCGCCGGCCGAGCAATGATCTCATCAACAGCGAATGTTACACGTTCGACGGCCTCGGGCAACGGGTATTCTTGGTGGTTACCCCTAGGGATCGGCGATCTCGTCGTAGCCGCGACCAAGGAATTGGATCAGGCAGAAGCCGTTGCCGAACGGGTCGGACAATATGGCGATCTTGCCCCAAGCGTGGACGCGGGTTTCGGTCTCGAGCTTCGCGCCGGCCGCGACGGCGCGAACGAGCGCGGGCTCCAGCTCGTCGACGACGACGTCGATATGCACGGGGGTCCAATGGCGAGCGTAGCGCCGCGGATCATTCCCGGCGCCGATCGAGCCCTCCGGCTTTTCCAGCAGGTAGAGCCGAACCGGCAAGCCGCTCAGTTCCGCAGCCCCGTCGCCCAGTCGGCGCGTGACGACCAGGTCAAAAGCCCTGACGTAAAAGGCGACGCCCTGAGCCAGATCAGGCACGTCGATGTTGATCAGCAAATCCATGCCTGTCTTTCCGGCCCCCCGCGGTCGCCTCTTTCAAGCCGCGGCGCTGGCGCCTCGGCGACCGCCTCTGTTCCATCCGCGGCCTCGGTCTCCGAACCCCTCGCAACCCGTTTCCGTGACCGCGACCGTATCCTCCAATTTTATGAAGCCTCGGCGCGGGTGTAGCAGCGTCGTCTCGATGGAAAGCACCATCCCTTTCTCGAGCGGAAGATCGGCGTCATGGGCGGGATAGGGAACGGGACCGCGATCGGTCAGGCGCGGCGCCTCATGACTGATCAGGCCCATGCCGTGGGCCACGAACTCCAGCGAGTTGCTGTACGGCGAATTCCGCACCAGCTCTTCCGCCGAAGCGAAAACGTCGGCGCCGCGAGCGCCGTTCCGGATCGGCCGCCTCGCGGCCTGTTGAATGGCGTCGACCTCGCCCAGCAGGTCTTCGAGTTCGGCGTCGGGCTCACCGAGAATGGCCATCCGGCAGAGGTCGCCGATATAACCCTTGTAGTTGCCGCCGGAGTCGAGTGAGAGAATATCGCCTTCGCGCCATATCTGATTCGACGGCGCCCGGTTGAAGCTGGTTGCCGCCGTGATCAGACAATATTCGAAGTTCAGGCCGCGATTGACTTCTTCTCGGCGCAGCGCCTCGACCAGCTCGTTCTTTGTGGCGCCCGGCCCGTGGCCGGCGATGACCGCGAGCATGGAATCGACGACGAGCTCAGAAGCAACTCGCAGATGGTCCAGTTCCTCAGCCGTCTTGACCGCGCGCAGGCGTTCGAGCGGCAATTGCGCCTCGACAAGCTCCGCCTGCGGCAGTCCGGCGCGCAGCACGCTCTCGGCGTCGGCGGGCAGGAAGGCGCGCTCGATGCCGATCCGTTTGGCTTTCGGCCCGAGCGCCGAGAGTTGCTCGACCGCCAGCTTCATTCCGTCGGTGCTGGTGCGCGCGGACGGGTGGAAGGTCGGGACCCATAATCCGCCCAGCTCCCGCTCATAATTCTCCATCGGATGCCCAATGTAGGTCGAGCGTCCTGG
>DASRSL010000220.1:0-3271 GCA_035656495.1 Roseiarcus sp. | reverse complement strand
GGTTCAGCGCGAGCGCCACGATCATATAGACCCCGGCCTGCGTCGCCAGATAGAGCAGAAAGTTGCTCGGCAACCAGACCGGCAGCGTCACGACGACGAGCAGAGCCAGCGCCCCGCCCGCGAGCGTCCAAACGCGCGACGTCCGGCCGGGCTCAGAATCTCGCGAAACGACAACCTTCATGCGCCGACGCACGCTCCCGGGCAGATCTCCCCTCCCCGCTCTCTCGGGGAAATGGTAGGGTGGTGTCCTCCGCTTCGAAAACCTCGAAGACCATCTTGCGTCGCGTGCGGCGCGAGTTAACAGCGATCACTCGGCCAGAATTGCCCGACTCTCGACTCCTCTCCGTAAGGACGCCGTCAGAACGGGGAGGGGAGAAATCGGCGGCGGCGCAATCCGTTCTGATCACGAAGGAATTCGCTCGCGAAAGGCGCCCATCGCGCGCGGATCGCGAGCCGAAGCCAGCTTGCACCAGGCCATCGAGTCGGCATGAAGCGAACAATGGTTCTCGGGCGACAGCGACAGCGTTCCCGACATTCCGGGATAGTCCTTCAGGGTCTCCATCGCGGCCTTGACCTTGTCCGCTTCGGTGCTCTTCGCGCTCTCGATCGCCCATTTGTAGACATAGATCGCGTCGTAGAACGGCGACACCGCCGCGTTCGGCTCCTGACCCTTGGACTCGGGATAGGAGAGCACCTTCTTGACATAGGCGACCTGCTTTTCGGCCGGCTTCTCCGTCTCGGTGTAGGTGTAGGCTTTAAGGTAGCTGACGAACACGTTCGCCAGCGCCTCGGGCGGCAACAGGTCGAGCAGAGCGTCGGACATCAGGCCGGAATAGCCATACATCGACGGAAACCAGCCGATGCCGCGCAACGCGTTGAACACAAGCGCCGAATTGGCGGCGATGCCGGTCGAAACCACGAGCACTTCCGTGCCCGCCTTCTGCAGGTTGCGCAGATAGCTCTTGATGTCGGGCGTATTGTTGGGAAACACCTCGTGGCCGACGATCGAAACGCCGTTCGCCTTCAGACCCTCCGTCACCGTCTTTGCGATCGCCTCCGACGAGGCAAAACTCTCCTGAATGATGCCGATCTTCTTGTCTTTCAGGTTGGCGGAGATGTAATCGACCGTCATGCCGCCAGACAGCTTGTTGTTGAAGTTGAACTGGAAATGGTAGGGATAGGTCTTGCCGTCGGCGGCTTCGGCCGCGAACGAGCCGCCGGTTTCCAGGAACTTCGCCGGGTTGGTGACGGAAAGCGCGGTCAGGGTCGGAGAAGTGCCAACCGGTCCGAGTAGAATGTCGATCTTCTGCTCCATCAGCGCGCGCACGACCGCGGGCTCCTTGGCCGGCGTGCCCTCGTCGTCGCCATCGACGATTTCGACCTTGCGCCCCAGGATTCCTCCCGCAGCGTTGATTTCGTCGACCGCTATGCGGGCGGGAACGTAGAGCGGAGCATAGGCTGAGGCGACGCGCCCCGTGAGCGCTTTGATGAGGCCGAACCGGAAGGGCTCGCTGGCGCTCTGCGCAAAGACCGACCTCGCCTCGGGCAAAACCATACCCGCCGCCAACATCGAACTCGCGGTCAATATCTGCCGGCGCGAAAGTCCGCCCGTCGTAAAGGCCTTCCGGCCGTCTGTGAGATTCGCCATCCATTCCTCCCTTGGCCCGTTTGAGCGTCTGCGCGCTCCGGTCCGCCTCCTCGGCACGCAGACTTCGGTGCACTAGCGAACGATATACACAGGCGCCGGCGCTGGCGCAACCTGGAATTTCGTAAATAGGTTCACTATTTCGCCGGAAACCGCAACCCGGCCGAATGCGGCCGCCCGCTGCCGGCTCGCTGAAACAGCCCCGCGCTCTCCCGCCCCTCGCCACTCGCCGCCGGCGATCGCGAGACATCAATTCCCCGCCTTAGTAGGCGAGAACGGCCCGCTCCGTTACGGGCGCGCCCATATCGTTTCGACAGCGGGAAGGCGTTCTGATCGCTTGACACACGGTTCAGAATATCGTCAATATACAATTCATACACTAGCTCACGAAGTCGCCCAGAGGACGCTGGACCGGTCGTGAGGAGCAGGAGGGAACGCGATGATTGGTCCGCGCTTCGAGGCCGCCGCCCATGCTCGCCGGATGCGCGCAGAGGGCTTCTGGGTCGACAAGACCTACGACGAGTTCCTCCAGAAGGCGATCGCCGCGACGCCCGACAAGCTCGCCATCCTCGCCGATCGCGCGGACCGCGCCGAGCAACGGCGCTTCACTTACGCGGAATTTGGCGATCTCGTCTCGCGCGCCGCAGCGGCGCTCAGGGGTATGGGCATCGGGCGCGGCGATGTCGTCTCTGTGCAGATGCCGAACTGGTGGGAATTCGCGGTCGTCGCGCTCGCCGCGGCTCGCATCGGGGCAGTCGTCAATCCGCTGATGCCGATCTTTCGCGAGCGCGAATTGACCTACATGCTGGATTTCGCCGAGACCAAGCTGCTGGTCGTGCCGAAGATCTTCCGTGGCTTCGATCACGAAGCGATGGCCGCCTCGCTTCGTCCCTCGCTGCCGAAGCTGCAACATGTGATCGTGGTCGACGGCGAAGGGCCCAACAACTTCAACGCCACCTTGCTCTCGGGGGCCGACCGCCTGCCGCCGCCGCCGATCGGCGACATCGGCGCGCTGCCTACCGACGAAATGGCGGTGCTGATGTTCACCTCGGGCACGACCGGCTCGCCCAAGGGCGTCATGCACTGCCTGAACACGCTGATGGGCTGCAACATCGGGCTCGCCGGGCGCTTCGATCTCGACGCGAGCGACGTGATGCTAGTCTGCTCGCCACTGGGCCATATGACCGGCTACGCCGCGGGTATGCTGCTGGGCCTGAAGATCGGCGCCACCGTGATATTTCAGGACGTCTGGGAGCCGAAGCGCGGCGTCGGCATCATGGCGGCCGAGGGCGTCACCTATTCCGCGGGCGCGGCGCCGTTCCTCTCCGACATGTGCGAGGCGGTCGCCGCAGGCGCGCCGAAACCCGCGAAGCTGCGCAAGTTCCTCTGCGCGGGCGCGCCGATTCCGCCAGCGCTGATCGAGCGCGTCTACCGCGAACTCGACCTTCAGGTCTGCTCGCTCTGGGGTATGACCGAGTCGCTGTCGAGTACCTTGACCGAGCCCGAGCGCGCCTTGGAGAAGTCTTCCACTACCGACGGGCGGCCGATCGATGGCGTCGCCGTCAAGGTCGTCAAGCCCGACGGCAGCCCAGCTCCTACCGGCGAAACCGGCTTGTTGATGGTGCG
>DASRSL010000219.1:0-5436 GCA_035656495.1 Roseiarcus sp. | reverse complement strand
GGCTCGCCCGCTACGTTTTTCCGGAGATGGTCAACGAACTGAAGATCGAGGTCGACGTCGTCGCCGACATGACGGTCTACAATCCGTTCGATTTCTTCGTCGAGGAGAGCGCCGAGACCTGGCCGTTCGAATATCCCGAGGACTTGCGTCCCGATCTCGTCATCTACCGCACGCCCGAGCACGCCGGACCTCGGCTTCAGGCCTTCTTGAGCGGGATCGATCGCACGCCCAGACGCACCGTCGATTTTGTGGTCGATCTCAACCGGCGCCTTGCGGGCGAGATTCAATATCTCATCCGCATGGAATCGGGGGTGCAGACCCCGGAGGAGACGTTCGAGCGCGGCTCGGGCTCGTGCCGCGATTCGAGCTGGCTTCTGGTGCAAATTTTCCGCCACCTGGGCTTGGCCGCCCGGTTCGTGTCCGGCTATCTCATCCAACTCAAGCCGGATCTCGTCGCGCTCGACGGGCCGCCCGGCACGGACCACGACTTCACCGATCTTCATGCCTGGGCCGAGGTCTACCTTCCCGGCGCTGGCTGGATCGGGCTCGACCCGACCTCGGGGCTGTTGGCCGCGGAAAGCCATATTCCGCTCGCCGCGACGCCGCATTATCGGAACGCCGCGCCGATTTCGGGCGTAGCGAGTTTCGCCAACGTCGATTTCAATTTCGACATGCGGGTCGAGCGGGTCTCCGAACATCCGCGGATCACCAAGCCGTTTTCTGAAGACGCCTGGAAAGCGCTCGACGCGCTCGGCGAGGAGGTCGACAAGAAGCTCGTCGCCGACGACGTCCGGCTGACCATGGGCGGCGAGCCGACCTTCGTTTCGATCGACGACTTCGAATCAGGCGAGTGGAACGCGGACGCGGTCGGCCCGACCAAGCGGGCGCTCGCTGACCGGCTGATCCGGCGATTGCGCGACCGGTTCGCGCCTGGCGGATTCCTGCATTACGGGCAGGGCAAATGGTATCCAGGCGAATCGCTGCCGCGCTGGACGTTTTCGCTCTTCTGGCGGCGAGACTTGAAGCCGATCTGGCAAAATCCCGAGCGCATCGCCGCGGAGGGCCAGCAAACCGGAGCAAGCAAGGAGTCGGCGGAAGCCTTGCTTGGCGCGATCGCATCCGAACTCGGGATTGCATCCGACTATGTCGCGCCGGCTTACGAGGATCCGGCCGAGTGGATGGTCAAAGAGGCCAATCTGCCGGCGAATGTCTCGCCCGAGAACTCGCTACTCAAGGACCCCGAGGAGCGCCACCGCATCGCCCGCGTCTTTTCGCGGGGCTTAACCGAGCCTTCCGGATATGTCCTGCCCGTCCAGCGCTGGCAAGCGAAGGCCGATGGCGTCCGCTGGCGCAGCGAGAAATGGAAAACCCGCCGCGGCGCGCTCCATCTGGTCCCGGGCGACAGCCCGGTCGGCTACCGTCTGCCGCTCGGCGCTCTGCCCTACGTTCCGCCGTCCTTGTACCCCTATGTCGTCGAAGCCGATCCGACCGAGCCGCGCGGGCCCTTGCCGGATTTCCACAATGCGCGCGAGCACGCCCAGCGGGTCGCCTCGTTCGCCGCGGCGGAAGGGTCGGCTCAGCAGCGCGTCGAGCAGCGCCTTGGCGATATCGACGGCGCCGTTCGCACCGCGGTGACCGTCGAGCCGCGCGACGGGCGCCTATGCGTTTTTCTGCCTCCGGTCGAGCGACTTGAGGACTATCTCGAACTGGTCGCAGCCGCCGAAGCCGCAGCCGAACGGGTGGGGCTTCCGGTGCAGATCGAAGGCTACCCGCCTCCGGTCGATCCGCGCATGAACGTCATTCGCGTTGCGCCGGATCCCGGCGTGATCGAAGTCAACATCCATCCCTCGTCGAGCTGGCGCGAATGCGTCGCCACCACCGAGGCGGTTTACGAGGAGGCGCGGCTTTCCCGCCTTGGCGCCGACAAGTTCATGATCGACGGCAAGCATGCGGGGACCGGCGGGGGCAATCATGTGGTGGTGGGCGGCCCGACGCCGCTCGACAGTCCGTTCCTCAGGCGCCCCGACTTGCTCAAGAGCCTCATCATCCATTGGCTGCGGCGCCCGAGCCTCAGTTACTTTTTCTCCGGCCTGTTCATCGGACCGACCAGCCAAGCGCCGCGAATCGACGAAGCGCGTCACGACGGTCTTTACGAGCTGGAAATCGCGCTCGCCCAGATCCCGAAGCCAGGAGACGGCGCCGCGCCGCGGCCCTGGCTGCTCGACCGGCTCATGCGCAACCTGCTCACCGACGTCACCGGCAACACCCATCGGGCGGAAATCTGCATCGACAAGCTCTATTCGCCCGACGGGGCCACGGGTCGGCTTGGCCTCGTCGAGTTTCGCAGCTTCGAGATGCCGCCGGACGCCCGCATGAGCCTCGCTCAGCAGCTCTTGATCCGTGCAATCCTTTCCCGGCTATGGCGCGATCCCCTGGATGGGCCTCTGCCGCGCTGGGGCGCCTCGCTGCACGACCGGTTCATGCTGCCGCATTTCGTGTGGGAGGATTTCCTTGGCGTCCTCGCCGATCTCAGGGCGCACGGGTTTCCGTTCCGATCCGACTGGTACGAAGCGCAGGCTGAGTTTCGCTTTCCGTTCTGCGGCGAGGTCGATTACCAGGGCGTCCAGCTCGAACTGCGCCAGGCGCTGGAGCCGTGGCACGTGCTGGGAGAAACGGGCGCGATCGGCGGAACGGCGCGCTACACCGACAGTTCGACCGAGCGGCTGCAGGTGAAACTCACGACCGCCGATTCCGAGCGCTACGTCGTCGCCTGCAACCGCCGTCGCCTTCCCTTGCAGAAGACCGCGACCAATGGCGTCGCGGTCGGCGCGGTGCGCTACAAAGCCTGGAAGCCGGCGACCGCGATGCACCCGACCGTCGCGGTCCACGCGCCTTTGGTGTTCGACATTTTCGATTCGTGGAGCGGGCGGGCGCTTGGCGGCTGCGTCTATCACGTGGCCCATCCCGGCGGGCGGAGCTATGACACCTTTCCGGTCAACAGCAATGAGGCGGAAGCGCGCCGCCTTGCCCGCTTCGAGGCGCGCGGCCATACGCCCGGAGCCTACGAACCGGCGCCCGAGACGCCGCATCCCGAGTTTCCGCTGACGCTCGACCTGCGGCGGCCGGCGGGAATTTAGGGCGTTCTGGCGGCGTCTCCCTGCCAGGCGGACTTGGCCGCGCCGGCTTAACCGCCATTTTACCGGCGCGCCCCAATGTTTTCAGTGCGTTAGGACCCCGTTTAGTTCCGCGCGTAACTGCCCAGGCGGGGTTTTCAGGGGGCGATGGCGTTGGCGATGGCTTGGGGATCGGCGGCGAGGGTTTGAAGGATGTTTTGGCGTTGTTTTCGGGCTGTTGCGACGACGGAGCGCAGGGCGGCGAAGGCTTGAGCGCCGTGCTGGGTGCGGAAGCCGCCGGAGATTTTCATCTTCACCTTCATCATCCTGAGCGCCTGTTCGGCGAGGTTGTTGGTGAAGGGAATCTCGAAGTCGACCAGGAACCTCAGCACGTCGTCCTTGAATCTGTGCAGGCGGAGCAGCAGATTGTCTCCGTCTCTTCGTTTCGTACGACCGCTTGCGGGGCCGGCCTTTTCCAGGCGGGGAAGGCTGCGATGCCAGGCCAGCCCTTCGCGCAGGGCCTCCCAATAGCGGGCGTGGAAGGTTTCGAGCGCGGCGGGCGCGAGGGCCGTTTCGCCTCGGGCGCGGGCTTCCCCGACCGCCCGGCAGGCGTCGCGGAGACAATCGCGCATCTTTGCCGCCCAGGGCTCGCCGTCGAACGCGATGAGCGCCTTGAGTTCGCGCAGGTGATGAGCGTTGCAGAGCGCATGAGCGGGAGGCTGCGCGGCGCTGTCCAGCCTGCGGTAGGGCTTGAAGCCGTCGTGGACGACGACGCCCCCTTCGAGCCCTTCCGGCATCGCGCCGCGTTTGTCGCAGGCGCGATAAAGGGTGAGGGTCGGGGTGGCCGCCGCATGCAGCCAGTGGATTTTGCCGCCGATCCGCAGGCCGGTTTCGTCGAGGCAGCGCACCCGCCCGGCGTGAACGAACGCCGCGATCCGCTCGACTGCCGGCGCAAGCGCCGCGGCGCGGCGGCGCGTCCATTCCGCGACGCTGGCTGCGCAAAGTCCGGGCGCGCCGAAAAGATCGGCCAGCGTCTCGGCCGTCCGGTCCTCCGGGATCAGTTGCTGGGCGTGCAGATAGACCGCCGCAGCCCGGACGCGCTCGCCATAGCGGACCGGCCCGCCCGCCTCGGCCGGAAAGGCCGCCCGGGTGCGTCCGCCGCAGCCGGCGCAGGCGTAGACAAGACCCCGGTGTTCGGTCACGTCGAGCCGCCGCTCCGGCAGATCGAACACCTGACGCCGCTCCATCCCCGCCGCCATCGCCAGGCTCAGGGGGCAGCCGCAATGCCGGCAGGCCGCAGCCTCGTGCGTCACGATCCGGTCGGGCTCGGCGATCTGGCGAAGCGTTTCGCCCTTGTGCCCCTTCTGCCCGCCGCTCGCGCGTCCCGACGGTTCGCGAAGGCTCACCGGCTTCTTCCGCAACCCGTCGCTCG
Source organism: Roseiarcus sp. (assembly GCA_035656495.1). GTDB lineage: Bacteria > Pseudomonadota > Alphaproteobacteria > Rhizobiales > Beijerinckiaceae > Roseiarcus. Next base: position 891 of record DASRSL010000219.1, on the reverse strand, counting down.
ACGGCGGCTTCGAACGCGTCGAACTGTCCAAACCCAGCCGGCGCCGGAGTTCCGCATTCTCAGCCCGCAACGCTTCCAGCTCCCGCTGAAGCGACGCAATCAGGGCCGTGACCTCCGGCGGCAGAATCATCCCCCAACAGAATCATGGTTTCCTCCCCACGACTCCCCATCAACGCCGCAAAAAACAAAATCTCCAAACCCTGTGACAAATCAGACTCACAACCTGGGCAGTTACCTGCGGAACTAAACGGGGTCCTAACCCACTCAAAACGTTAGGGGTCGCCGGTAAAAAGGAAGCTAAGCGGCGTTGCACCCCCTTGGCCAACATGGCTCTTCGCGGGCTTTCAACGGTCGCCGCCGCGAAACCGCCGTGCAGCCGCCAGATCCTCGGGCGTGTCGATGTCGAACGTCACGCCCGTGTCCGGCGCCTCGACTTCGACAAGCTCGTTCGCGCTGAGCGCGCCGATCAGCCCGCGCGCGCCCTCGTCGCCTGTGAGGCGCATCGCCGCTTCGAAGAGGCCTCGGCCCAGAAGAACGGGATTGCCGCGCCGACCGTCGCGCGAGGGGATGGCCGCGAGCGCGTCCTTGCTCGCCAGGAAGGCGTCAATGAGGGCGTCAATGAGCAGGGGCTCAATCCAGGGCATGTCGCCCAGGAGCACGAGCGCTCCGGCGACATCGCGGGGCGTGGCGGACAGACCCGCCTTGAGCGAGGAAGCCAGTCCGCTCGCGAATTTCGAATTGAAGGTGAGGCGAACGTCGAGGTCGGCGAGCGCGGCCTCCACCGAGTCCCGCGCGTAGCCGGTGACCACGATGACCGGGCGCGCCTTGGCCGCGAGCGCCGCTTCCACGACCCGGCGCACAATCGGCTTGCCGTCGATTCTCGCCACGAGC
>DASRSL010000218.1:0-60541 GCA_035656495.1 Roseiarcus sp. | reverse complement strand
ATGAGTACCGGGAAAGTGGTTATTGGCCCGTTTGGCGCTCCACAACCTGAAGATCTAAAGGAACAACCCTTGGAGCAAGGGGGGGAACGAAACGGATATTTAGATTTCACTTTTGCTCGCATGTTTGCTCAGGATACTTTTGGCGCAAAAGGATTGCGCTTTAGGGTTACGGCGGAAGACGTGAGTGGGAACCAAATCGAAGCCGATTTTACTAGAAAATAATCTGTTAAATATCCCCCAACCTTAGCCCTTCCATTTCCAGCGCCGCAAGGCAGCCGAGCCAAAAGGTTGCCGCAAACGTCCCGCGCTTAAGCTTCGACGCGATCGAATTGAGCGCGCGCTCGCTGGCGATCTGCATCAAGACAAGGAGCGCTGCAACCTGCAGATCGAGGCGGCGGCGCACGTCCGCCTCCAGGCCGAAATTGATCGCCTGGCCGCGCAAGGAAGGCTCGGCGGCTGCTGGAGGAAGCGCTCATTCGCGGCGCATTCGAACGAGGCGAGATTGCGCGCATTACGGAATTGCCCGAGCGAGGCGCGCGGCGTGTATTGACGGGCGCAGTCGAGGAGCGGCGGCGTCCCGCCGCCCTGGCGCGCGAGACGCGCGCCCTCCTCGGGTTCAACCCGATTCAGCGCTCCTTCTCCTCCCAGAATTTGCAGTTGTGCTCGCGCTCGAGCGTCTCAGTCGAAAGCACGAAAGACCGATCGTTCGCATCAAGCGACATCACCTGGCCCGCAGCGTTGAAGATCGGCCATGCGGCCGAAAATAGCGAACAGGATGACTATTTGCTCTGTTCGAGGTCTTCGAGGCGCAAAGCGAAAGCAGACGGCGCAAAGACGGGGGTGACGAGGTCGGACGAAGAATAGTCATGCGAGACCTTGTAGCCGTCCGTGGAAGGTTCAAGAAATACGTGCATCGTGAGTTTCACGGCGTTGATCACCCAGATTTCCCGAACGCCGAGTCGGGCGTACAACAGGGATTTTTGATTCAAGTCGTATCGCAGCGAAGTATCGGCGATCTCGACGATGAGAAGGATGTCCTGCGGCTTGAGCTTCCTGCGTGGGATTGCGCGCGGAAAAATGATGATGTCGGGCTCGAAATAATCGAATTCGCTTGGGCGGAACGCAGTCTCCTGTGCGACTGCCGTGTCGTTGGTGCGGCGGCGGATCCAATGATCGACGAGCGGAACCTTGACGTCCTCGTGCGAGTCTCCCTTCGGCGACATCGGAACTAGTTCCCCCCCGATGAGTTCGACGCGTTCGTTCGCGTCCAAAATTCCGGCTGCAACCATGGCCTCGAGGTCCGCGACCGTGAAGCGTCTGCGTGGGAGGCCTTCGGCAGCAGTGGTGGTCAGGGTGGCGGACGTCATCGCTCTCCACGCTCCTTTCAGACTCGATGTTAGCACAGGATAGATGGGCGGGGCCGTCGTTGTTGTCGCGGGCCCCGTCGCGTCGCGCAGGATCGAGCCGACTGATTCACGCAAAAATTCCGGGGGCAGCGGAACGGCGCGGATGTCCAACCGGTTGCCCAGGCTTCGGCGCCGGACCTCTCAGATCAACGCATGTCAAATCGGTCATCCCAGCAACGGGCCGCAGCGGACGCCGGCCCCGCCCGCCTTGCGCCGCGCCCCTTCGAGGGAAACTACGCGGCGTCGCTGCTGACGGCGATCCTGTCGTTGGTCCCCTTTATCATCGTCACCGCCGCGTCTGCGCTCTACGGCAAGGATGTCTCGCGCGATCTCCATGCGAGCGCGACCGGGCTCGAGATCATCAATTACCTCTCGACGGCCGGTTATGCGTTCGGCGCCTTGGCGGGCGGCGACATTATCCAGCGCTTCCCGCAGCGCCGGCTGTTCCTGATCGACGAGGCTTTGTTCGTCCTTGGCGCTGGGCTCGCCGCGGCGGCTGACGGCGTCGTCGTCTACGGCGCGGGACGGGTGCTGCAGGGCCCTTGCGACCGGACTCTTTCTGGTCACCGCCCTGCCGCCCGTCGTGCAGCGATTTCCCTCGGGCCGGCTGCCGGTCACCGCGGCGGCCATCAATATCGGTTTTTTCGGCGCGACCGTGCTCGGGCCGCTGCTCGGAGGCGTGGCGGCGCAGGGGCATGCCTGGCGCTGGTTCTATATCGCGCTCGCCTTGCTCGGCGGTCTGACCTTTGTGCTCGCGGTCTTGACCCTGCCCGACCAGGAGCCGACCAATCCCGGCGCGCGGCTCGATGCGCCGGGCCTGGCGCTCGGCTTCGCGGCCGCGGCGCTGCCGTTCTGGGCGGTCGGCGAGCTCGCCGGGGTGAGCTTCGCCTCGCCGCTGTTTGCCGCGCCCTTGGGGGTGGGGCTTGTCTGCCTGGTCGCCATGCTCCTCGTCGAATACCACAAGAAGGAACCGCTCTCGCCGGTCAAGCAGATGTGGCACACCTTCCCGATCATCGGCACGCTCGCGGCCATGGTCGGCGGCGCCGCCTACTTCACCTTCCTCGTTCTCGCCCAGGAGCTTCTTCTGCATGTCGGCCACGTTCCTCCGCTCGCCGCGGGTCTCGCCTTCTGGCCGCAAGTCGCCGCCGTCATCCTCGCCGCGGTTCTCCTTGGCCTATTGCTGCGGACGCGTTGGCTGCCGGTGCTGGTTCTGGCCGGGATGATTCTGCTCGTGGCCGGTGGCGGCTTGGTCCTCGTCGTCCGGCCGAGTGAGGGATCGAGCGTGGCGATGCTGTCGGCAGCCGGCCTTCTGGGGCTGGGGGCCGGAGCGACGGTTTCGCCCGGGCTCTTCATGGCCAGCCTCGCCTTGCCGTCGCGGATCATCGGCCGCACATTTGCGCTGGTGGAGCTGGTCCGCTCCGTCGCCGACTATATCCTGGCGCCCGTCATGCTGAAGGTGGCGCATGTCGCCTCCGGCCCGGGCGGCCTGAACGCCGCCGGCGTTCGGGAGGCGATCTGGATTACGCTCGCCGTCACCATGGCGTCGGCGCTCGCCGGCGTCGTCCTGTTCCTGCTCGGCGGCGCCTCGCTGCCGCGACCGGACATCGAAGCCTGGCTCAAGCAGAACCGTCCCGCGATCGGCTCGCCGAAGCTCGCCGAGAGCGTACGCGAAAGGATCTGATTCGCGAAAGAATTCGCTGTTCCGTCGAAAAAATTCGCTCAGAAGATGGAAAAATTCGCTGCTCGGTTCGCTGACACATTTTCGCCTGAAACTCGGGTTTCGCCCGCGTTTCGGCCAAAAATTCCGGTCGGAGCGTCCTCGTTGGGTAAAAACTCGCTGCTCGATTCGCTGTTCTCAGCGAATTGGGTCCATCAGACATGGGCCCCGCCGTCCATGGCGGAGCGGCGGCCTCGCCGGCGTGACGCGCGCGTTAGTCCCACTTCCGGTGCGCCCACATCCACTGTTCGGGCGCCTCCCGGATGAAGGCTTCGAACTGCTTTTGCAGGGCGGCGGTCGCCGCGATCGCGTCCGCCACCCGGTCGTCGGTGTGCGGAATCGGCACTTGCTTGGCCCGGACGACGAAACGCACGTTCGTCTCCCGGAAGGCTGCGCCGGCGTAGAGTTTGAGGCCAGTCGTGCGGGCGAGGAGTGCAGGAAAAGTGTTGGAGCGGGCCAGATGACCGAAGAACGGAACTTTCGTTCCGCGGTCGTCGCGCAGGTCGGCGAGGAAGGCCGGGTAGCCGCCCTCCTGCCCCTTGCGCAGAAGGGTGCGCGCCGTCACCGGGGTCTTCGGCAAAAGCCCGCCCTCGTAGAGGAACGCGCGCAGCTTCTGGGTCTCCGCGTCGACCAAGGGATTGCTGAGGCGCTGGTAGACGCCAGTGAAGGGAACCCCGAGGCGCCTGCTGGCGGCGGCAACGAGCTCCCAGTTGCCGAGGTGCAGGCCGCAGACGACGCACGGGCCGCCGCGTGCGACCTCATCGAACAGCTCCTCGGGCTCGAAGCGGATACGGCCCTCGGCCACGATTTGCCCGAGATGGAAGGACTCGCCGAAGGTGCGGCCGAGGTTCTCCCACATGTCGGCCGCAAGCGTCTTGCGCTCCCCAAGCGAGAGTGCGGGATAGGCCAGCGCGATATTCTTCAGCGCCCGGTCCTGCCGGTAGAGGCGGGGCGCGATGAGGCGCCACAGGAATCCCGAATGACGGGAGGCAGCCTCGAGCGGATAGGCGCGCGCGACCGCCTGGAGCGTCCGGAATCCAAAATATTCCAGGCGGAAGCGCAGGTCTTTGGAGAACGTCATCCTCGGGCCGGCCCGTCGGCTTGAGAGGCCGAAGGCGGCTGATTGCTCGGCCCGCGCCGCCGTGTCAAGCGACCGGTTCGCCACTCGCGGTCGGCGCTGCGCTCTTAAGCCTCCCAGCCCGGCGCAGAGACGACGGACGCTCGCGTTTTCCAGAGACTTGGCCTCGAAGGGCGAGCCGCGGCGCGCGAAAAACTTTCAAAGACGGCGGCGGCTCGTGTAAGCCTCGGGCGATGCCGCCTTTTACGGGACGTGGACGGGAGGAAACATGAGCGAGCAAAACAAATACATGATCGGCGAGGATCGGATTCCGCACGCCTGGTACAACATCATGGCCGATCTGCCGTCGCCGCCGCCCCCGGTTCTGCATCCCGGCACTGGCAAGCCGGTCGGACCCGACGACCTCGCTCCGCTGTTTCCGATGGCGCTGATCGGCCAGGAAGTGAGCGCCGACCGGTACGTCGAGATCCCCGCGCCGGTCCGCGACATCTACCGCATGTGGCGTCCGACGCCGCTTTTTCGCGCGCGACGGCTCGAGAAGGCGCTCGGGACGACGGCGCGCATTTTTTACAAATACGAGGGCGTGAGCCCGGCCGGAAGCCACAAGCCCAACACGGCTGTCGCCCAGGCCTTCTTCAACAAACAGGAAGGGGTCACGAAACTCTCGACCGAAACCGGCGCGGGCCAATGGGGCTCCGCGCTCGCCTTCGCCGGCGCGCTGTTCGGCCTCGAGGTCAAGGTTTACATGGTCAGGGTCTCCTACAACCAGAAGCCGTACCGGCGGGCGCTGATGGAGACTTATGGCGCAAAATGCATCCCGAGCCCCAGTGACGAGACCGAGTCCGGACAGGCAGTTCTGGCCGCGCACCCGGATTCACCCGGCAGCCTCGGCATCGCCATCTCGGAAGCGGTCGAGGTCGCCGCAAAGAACGCGGACACGAAATATGCGCTCGGCAGCGTTCTGAACCATGTGCTCCTGCATCAGACCGTCATCGGCCTCGAGGCGATCGAGCAGATGGAGCAGGCGGACGCCTACCCGGACGTGGTGATCGGCTGCGCCGGCGGCGGCTCCAATTTCGCCGGCATCGCCTTTCCGTTCATCGGCAAGAAGCTGCGCGACAAGAAGGACGTGCGGATGATCGCAGTCGAGCCCGCGGCTTGTCCGTCGTTGACGCGGGGCAGGTACGCCTTCGACTTCGGCGACACCGGTCATCTGACGCCGCTAGTGAAAATGCATACGCTCGGCTCGGAATTCATCCCGCCCGGCTTCCACGCAGGCGGCCTGCGCTATCACGGCATGGCGCCGCTGGTCAGCCACTGCAAGGAACTCGGCCTCATCGAGGCGCGCGCCTATCACCAGAACCCGTGCTTCGAAGCCGGGGTCATGTTCGCCCGGAGCGAAGGCATCGTCCCCGCGCCCGAATCGACCCATGCGGTCAGGGCGGCGATCGACGAAGCGTTGAAGGCGAGGCAGGAGGGCAAATCGCCGACTATCCTCTTCAACCTCTCCGGCCACGGTCATTTCGACATGCAGGCCTATACCGACTATTTTTTCGGCAAGCTCGCGGATCAGGACTACGACCCAAAGGCGCTCGAAGAGTCGCTCGCCCGCCTGCCGAAGGTGGCGGCGGAATAGGCGAGTCGCGCGGCGACTCCTGTAGCCGCGCCCGTCAGGCGCGGCGGCCGGCGGCCGCTCCGATCAAACGCCTGCGGCGAGTGGCCGAGGCGTCAGCCCATCGCGAAATTCCACAGCGAGCGCCACAGGCACGGCTTGGCCGGGTCCTTGAAGGCCGCGCGGTCGAAATAAGCGAGATGGCCGGTCGAGCCGTCGTCGATCCAGCGGAACCCGACCTCGACCTCGTCGGGCAGGTATTTGACGAATTGCTCGACCGGCCCGAGGTCGTCTTGACTGGACGCAGGACTGATGCGGCCGGTCACCCCGTCCTGATATCGGTAAATGCGTCCATCCTGCGTCGTCACCCGCACCGTATGCGCGGCTTCGTCGAAATTGATGGTGAGCGGTCCAAGCTTTCCGTCGCCCTTGTAGGCGCAGCTGCGCGTGATCGTTTGGGCGGCGAGGGGGGTCGTGAGAAGCGCGGCGAGAGCCGCGAGCGCCAGTGGGGTGAAGTTCATCCAATTCCCGTTGAATCAAGAGTCGAACCAGCCTACTTGGCCAAGCGCGACTACCGCGCCGCAAGGCCACAATTCCAGCTAAATTGGAAAAACGGCGAAATTGGAGCCGACCGCTCCATTCGTTGCGAATGAATTGTCGCAGCCGGGAGGCTCGAGAGCGCGGCGGTTGCAATGCCTCTCTAACCTGATATCACGCCGCCCGCGGCGATCCGGCCGCGCCTTCCCGAGGCCCTGAATGTTGATGTTCACGCGCCGCGCCGCTCTTGCGCTTCCCCTCCTCGCAGCGACCGCAGTCTCCGCGGCGACCGAGAACTCAGCCAACACCGTCGTCATGACGCTCAAGAACGGCAAAGTCGTCATCCGCCTGCATCCAGACTGGGCCCCAAAGCACGTTGCGCAGATCGAGACCTTGGTGAAGCGCGGCTTCTACGACGGCATCGTGTTCCATCGGGTTATTCCCGGCTTCATGGCGCAGACGGGCGACCCGACCGGCACAGGGGAGGGCGGCTCCGATCTTCCGAACCTGCCAGCCGAATTCAACAAGACGCATTTCAAGCGGGGCATCCTCGGCATGGCGCGGACGCAGGACCCGAATTCGGCCAATTCCCAGTTCTTCATCTGCTTCGGCGACGCGGGCTTCCTCGATGGCCAGTACACTGCTTTTGGCGAGGTCGTTTCCGGCATGGACGCCGTCGACAAGATCAAGGCCGGAACGGAAGCCAACAACGGCCAGGTGTCCAACCCCGACAAGATCATCACCATGCGGATGGCCGGAGCGTCGAAATAGGAGTTTGACCTCATGAGCACAGGCAACACGCTGACTCTCGAGACGACCAAAGGCCCGGTCGTCATCGAAATGAATCCCGCAGTCGCTCCGGGCCACGTCGCCCGGATCAAGACGCTCGTCTCGGAAGGCTTCTACGACGGCGTCGTCTTCCATCGGGTGATCGACGGCTTCATGGCCCAGACGGGTTGTCCGCAGGGGACCGGTGTCGGCGGATCGAAATATCCCGACCTCAAGGCCGAGTTCAACGCCGAGCCGCACGTGCGCGGCGCCGTCTCGATGGCGCGCGCCCAGAGCCCGAATTCGGCCAATTCGCAGTTCTTTATCTGCTTCGACGACGCCCACTTCCTCGATCGCCAATATACGGTCTGGGGCAAGGTGACGTCGGGGATGGAAAACGTCGACAAGATCAAGCGTGGCGAGCCGGTGCGCGATCCCGACAAGATCATCAGGGCGACTTTGAGCTGAGGCGCCTGCTCGCCAGGGACCGCCAAACGGCTTCGTGATTCTTTGAGGTCTTCGTGGGAGAAGAACACCCGCCGGAGCGCTGACATTCACGAAGGCCATCCACCCGCGCGAGAACGACCGATGCGTGTCGACGCCTTCGACTTCGAACTTCCGCCGGAGCGGATCGCGCTTCGGCCTGAGTCGCCGCGCGACAGCGCAAGGATGCTCGTCGTCGGCGCCGACGGCGCGCTGACGGACGCGCGGGTTTCCGCCCTGCCCGAGTTCCTGCGGCCCGGAGACGCGCTCGTCGTCAACGATACGCGTGTGATCGCGGCGAGACTCGACGGCATTCGCGTGCGCGGCGAGGCGGTCGCCGCGATCGAGGCGACCTTGATCAAGCGTGTCGACGACTGCCGCTGGCGGGCACTCGTTCGTCCGGCGAAGAAGCTCGGACTCGGCGAGCGCATCCGCTTCGGCGAGACGGGCGAAAGCATGGCCTGTCTGCTCGCGGCGCTGAACGCGGAGGTTGAGGAGAGGGGCGAAGCCGGGGAAGTCCTGCTGCGCTTCGAGTTTGCCGGCGCCGCCCTCGACGAGGCGATCGAACGGCTGGGCTCGCCGCCCTTGCCGCCGTACATCGCTGCGCGCCGCGCGCCGGAAGAACGGGACCGCGCCGACTACCAGACCATGTTCGCCGCTGAGGTCGGCGCAGTCGCGGCGCCGACCGCGGGCCTCCATTTCACCCCGTCGCTGGTCGCGCGGATTGCGGCGCGCGAAGTCAGCCTTCATCGCATCACGCTGCATGTGGGCGCAGGCACTTTCCTGTCGGTCAAGGCGGAGGACACGCGAGACCATAAGATGCAGGCGGAAGAGGGCGCGATCGACCAAACGACGGCCAAGGCGCTGAACGAGGCGCGCGCGAACGGCCACCGCATCGTCTGCGTCGGGACGACCTCCGCCCGGATCCTCGAGAGCGCCGCGGACGAGAGCGGCCGCATCGGCGCGTTCAACGGCGAAACCACGCTTTTCATCACGCCGGGCTACCGCTTCCGCGCCGTCGACGTCCTCATGACCAATTTCCATCTGCCGCGCTCTACGCTCTTCATGCTGGTCAGCGCCTTCAGCGGCCTGGAGACCATGCGGGCGGCTTACGCGCACGCGATCGAAGATCACTATCGCTTCTATTCCTACGGCGACGCGTGCCTCCTGGAAGGCGCCGCGGCTTGCGCCCGCTCACCCAGCTGAAAGCGCAATGGCCATTAATTGACGTTTGGCCGGGGTCGGCGATTTGCCCCACCGCGCTGAACATGCTTTATCCGCCCCTCCTCGCGCCGTCGGTCCCGCCCTTACTTCAAGAATTTCGATGACTTCGACATTCGGGTTTGCCGTCATCGGCGTCGACGGCGAGGCCCGGCTCGGCCAAATCGTGACCCCCCGCGGCGTGATCCGCACTCCCGCTTTCATGCCGGTCGGGACCGCGGCGACCGTCAAGGCGATGCGTCCGGAGGCGGTCAGGGCGCTCGGGGCCGACATCGTTCTCTGCAACACCTATCATCTGATGCTGTCGCCGGGCGCGGAACGGATCGCCTCCCTCGGCGGCCTGCACAAGTTCATGAACTGGCCTCACCCGATCCTGACCGACTCGGGCGGCTTCCAGGTGATGAGCCTGGCAAAGCTTCGGAAGCTCGGCGAGAAGGGGGTCACGTTCCAGTCGCACATCGACGGGACGAACCACGAGCTGACGCCGGAGATCTCGATGGAGATCCAAGGGCTGCTCGGCTCCGACATCCAGATGCAGTTGGACGAGTGCCTCAGACTGCCCTGCGCCCGAAAGGAGGCGGAGCGGGCGATGCGTCTGTCGCTGCGCTGGGCGGAGCGCTCGAAGCTGGCCTTCGGCGCGCAGCCGGGCAGGGCCGTGTTTGGCATCGTCCAGGGCGGCGCGGAGAAGGATCTCCGCATCGTCAGCGCCGAGGCGCTGGTCGATATCGGCTTCCACGGCTACGCCATCGGAGGGCTCGCGGTCGGCGAGCCCCAGGCCGTGATGCTCGAGATGATGGAGACGGTCGTTCCCCGCCTGCCAGCGGACCGGCCGCGCTATCTCATGGGCGTCGGGACGCCCGACGACTTGCTCAGGTCGGTCAAACGCGGCGTCGACATGTTCGACTGCGTGATGCCGACCCGCGCCGGGAGGCACGGGATGGTTTTCACGCGGCGCGGTCGCATGAACTTGCGCAATGCGCGGTTCGCGGACGACCCGCGTCCGATCGACGCGGCATCCTCTTCGCCGATGGCGCGCGACTATTCGCGCGCGTATTGGCGCCATCTCGTCAAGTCCGGCGAGATCCTGGCTATGATGGGCCTGACGGAGATTAATCTCGCATATTATGAGGAGCTTATGAATGGAGCGCGACGCGCGATCGGTGAGGGGCGTCTGGACTCCTACATCGATGAGACGGCCCGCGGCTGGGCCGAAGGAGAGGCAGAAGACGAGTAAGCAAGCGCCTCGAAAAGCGTACGATTCTAATAAAAAATTTAGAAAAGAAAGTAAAACTCAGTGCATTTCCAAGTGCAAGGGGCGAACTGCCTTGGGCGGCTCGCCCCTTGTCCTCGTCCTCGCATACACCTCGAGATCCCGATTTTCTCTTTTATTCTCCGGGCCAGCTGGGCCGGAAGGAACCATGAAGCGCGTCGTCCTCCCACAGACTTTGCGGCGTCCGGCGCCAAGAACTTTGGCAGCGGCCTCCTTTTCGCAACGCCATTGCTAGTCCACTTTTTCGCCCCTGTCACGGGGCTCGGCAGGCCTGCCATGCAAATTTTTTCTGGGACGGGAGGATTTGGTCAATTGTCTTGCAGCTGAGGCAAAAGTACCGATTGGCGACGCAGCCTTTCGCCTTCTGCGTCGATGGCGTAAGAGACCGCCACGAAATTCGCCGGAGGGAGCCGTCCATGACCGCCGTCGTCAACATCGTCTCGCGGGAGATTCTCGACAGCCGGGGCAATCCGACTGTGGAAGTGGACGTGGTCCTCGAGGACGGCTCCATGGGGAGGGCGGCCGTCCCGTCTGGCGCCTCGACCGGAACCCGCGAGGCGGTCGAACTGCGCGACGCCGACAAGGGACGCTTCGGCGGCAAAGGGGTGCTGAAAGCCGTCGAGGCGGTGAACCGCGACATCTTCGACGCGATCTCGGGGCTCGACGCGGAGGACCAGCTCAAGATCGACGAGACGATGATCGCCCTGGACGGCACGCCGAACAAGTCGCGGCTCGGGGCCAACGCCGTCCTCGGCGTGTCGCTCGCCGTCGCCAAGGCGGCGGCGGAGGCTTCCGGACTGCCGCTCTACCGCTATGTCGGCGGCGCGATGGCGAGGGTTCTGCCGACCCCGCAAATGAACATCGTCAACGGCGGCGTCCACGCCGACAATCCGATCGACTTCCAGGAGTTCATGATCTTGCCCGTCGGCGCGCCGTCCTTCGCCGACGCAGTCCGCTGGGGCGCGGAGACGTTCCATGCGCTGAAAGGCGCGCTGAAGAAGGCCGGCCACAACACCAATGTCGGCGACGAGGGCGGGTTCGCGCCGAACCTTCCTTCGGCCGAGGCCGCGCTCGATTTCTGCGTGAAGGCCATCGAGGCGGCGGGCTTCAGGCCCGGCCAGGATGTCGCGCTCGGCATCGACTGCGCCGCGTCGGAATTCTTCAAGGACGACGCCTATGTCTATTCCGGCGAAAGGAAGACCCGCTCGATCGAGGAGCAGGTCGAGTATCTCGCCAGGCTCGCCGACGCCTATCCGATCCTGTCGATCGAGGACGGCATGGCCGAGCAGGATTGGGAAGGCTGGAAGCTCCTGACCGAGAAGCTCGGGTCGCGCCGCCAACTGGTCGGCGACGACATTTTCGTCACCAACACCGAGATCCTGAGCCGCGGCATCAAGGAAGGGATCGCCAACTCGATCCTCATCAAAGTCAACCAGATCGGCTCGCTGACCGAGACCCTGGCCGCGGTCGAGATGGCCCATCGGGCAGGCTATAGCGCGGTCATGTCGCACCGGTCGGGCGAGACTGAGGATTCGACGATCGCCGATCTCGCGGTCGCCACCAACTGCGGCCAGATCAAGACCGGGTCGCTCTCCCGCTCCGACCGGCTGGCGAAATACAACCAGCTCATCCGGATCGAAGAGGAGCTCGGCGACCAGTCCCGCTACGCCGGCCGCGCGGCGATCAAGGCGGTTTGACCAGCGATAGGCCGCCGGCGCCACGGCCGGACGGCAGTTCTGGCGGCGACCGAGGTTTTTCAAGACGTTAGGCGCCAAAAGTTGTCGCTCCGCAAGAGGGGCGGCGAAAGGATCACGAGCGAAAGCGAGCCTGCGTGGATGGGCATTCGGCGCCGACGCGATGATCTCCCGGTTCGCGCGCCGGTTCGCCCTCGCGATGACGATGGCCGCCTGCACCCCAAACCGAACGGACGCCGATCCAAGCGGACGCGGCGCCGCGGCCAACTCCACGCCAAGTTCCTGCAAGAGGCGGCCATTGCCATTTTCAGTTTTTTCAAAGGGTTAGCGTGATGAAAGGTGATGAAATCGGTTCGGAGCGGGCATCTCCTTCCCACTTGATTTCGACCGATGCCGCCTGATGCGCGAGGATAGTCTCACAGTCGCCACCGGCTCCGATCGCTGCGGCGGATGTTGTTGCTCGGCTCCGTCCCGGGCCCTCATGCTCCCTATGCATTCCAAAAATCGAACGTTTTCAATGCCTTGCGGAGGCCATTTCCGGGCGAGTGCCCTTTGGTTCGCCGGCAGCGGCCGGCCATCGCCTTCCACCGGCCGACTTTCCGCATCGGCGGCTTCGCCGTAGTCCAAACCGAACGCTCGTGTGCGCCCTCTCCCTCGCCGATCCTCGCGACCTTCTCCTCCGCAAGGACCGGCGGCGGCGCCAAGCTTGCCCGAACGGACGCCGGATTCCATCGCCATGGGCGCTTCGATCAGAAACAAAGATAGCAAAGATCGCCTCGTCTGTACACTATTTGTTCTATGATCCGGCGCCGGCGCCAAAACGCCATTTTCCCGCCAACCGCAAGTGGCGCGAAATGGGCGCCGGCGCAGCGACGAACGAGGTCCGGGCGGCAACGGCAACGGCGCGGCGGGTGCATGCAAGGAACCGAGAACAGGGAGTTCGATCTCAGCGAACAGGGAAGTTATGAGGCCGAACAGGGTGATGAATCTGCGCAAACAGGCAACTGGATTCGCCAAACAGGGAAGTGGCGCGCGGCGCGCCCAATGACGCCTTGCCTTGCGGAAAACGCGGGCTCAAGCTTGGGGAGGTCTTGCACCGCCACGCCGACCAAGCCAAAGAAAAATCACCTGGTCAGCCAAGGCTGAGGCTCGCCCTCGCTTTCAGGCCGATGAATGAACAAACACATGCTGTATTCGACCGCTTCGGTCCGATCGACGGGAGAGCCGCGCTCGGTTGAAGTCTTGTGTAGGCCAGAACTCTTTCGCCTCCCTTGGTAGTGAAGCGCGTACCCGGTCAAACGCAGGCTCATCGACGCGCGACCGGCCGATTGCGCACACAAACAGGAGCAATTATATGGTTGCGTCTGCGTGACTCAATTGCGCTATGAAAGGAGCAACCTGGAGGTTGCTCATGAATTCTGATAAGATTGAGAAGAAGATCGTCCTGAAGGCTACACGGGAGCGGGTGTGGCGCGCGATCAGCGACTCGGCCTGTTTCGGGGTGTGGTTCGGCGTTGAAATCGACGGCCCTTTCGTCGCCGGCAAGGAAGCAACGGGACGGATTGTCCCGACGAAGGTCGACCCGGAGGTCGCCAGGCTGCAAGGGTCGGTCCTCGGCATGTCATGGCGAGTCGTGGTCGAGCGGGTCGAGCCCATGAAGCTGTTCTCGTTTCGCTGGCATCCTTACGCCATCGATCCTGCTCATGATTATTTGAACGAACCCATGACGCTCGTGACGTTCGAGCTGGCGGAGGCTGAAGGCGGAGTTCTGCTCACGATAACAGAATCGGGCTTCGACCAGATCCCAATCGAGCGGCGTGCGAAAGCGATGGAAGCCAATGAGGGCGGCTGGACGCACCAGACGAAGCTCATCGAGAAATTTTTGGCGCTCGAGCCGCTAGCCTGTGAGAGGGGCTGATGGCGAAGCCGAGTGGGAGCATCGGAAAATTGTCTGTGGCGGCGCCGATCTTCGCGGCGTTGGGCGATCCGATCCGATTGGGGACGTTGACGCGCCTGTGCAAAGACGGTCCGCTCCCAACAATTTCGTTGAAAGGGGATTCCGGCGTGACGCGTCAGGGCGTCACCAAGCATTTGCAGGTGCTTGAAGACGCCGGCCTCGTCAGCAGCAACCGGGTGGGGCGGGATCGGCAGTGGCGGATACGCGCCCAGCAACTTGCGGCAGCGCGCGACTATCTCGACCGGATCTCCGCGCAATGGGATCTGCGGTTGGAGCGCGTGCGCACCTTTGTCGAAGGGGATACGAACTGACACTCTGAGCTCATGAGTATCCCCGCTGGCGCGGCCTTGGCGACCGCTCACGCTCATGCATGCATCCCGCGCTGACGGCTCACATTGGTCTCCCAGGCAGGAGGCTCGCTTGTTTTGCCCATGCGGCGAGCTGAGCTTCGTCGAGCTCGTCGTTTTCGTGGACGTCGAGGTAGCGCACTTCCTTTTGCTTGGACTCGCCGGGCGGCATAGGCCGCAGCGACGCGCCGCGAAAGAAAGCCACCTTGACGGACTTCGCAAAGCAATGGATGCCGAGGAACCAGCCATGACCTTCGACTCCGTAGAATGGCGAGTTCCATTTGACCGCCTTCCGCGCGCCGGGGACGGTGCGCACGATGAGCGCGTCGAGGCGGCGCCCGACATCGCGCTTCCAGCCCGGCATGCCGGCGATGTAGGCCTGTACGGGGGCGTCGCCGTCGCTTTTCGTGATCCGAGGGTTGCCGCCCGAGAGGAGGACCGGCTTTGTCGCCCCTTGTTTGGCGGCGACCTTCTTTGCGGCCTTCGGCGATTTCTCGAACGTTTTGGCCATTGCGCTCCAAAGCTCCTGCTCTACGCCCACATTGTGCCTTGAGCCGAAAAGGCTTGCCAAGTCAGCCGGTCTCTTATCGACGATCCGGACAACGAAATCATATTCAGCGCCGTCAACCTCTGGGAGGTCGCGATCAAGACCGCTCGCGGCCGCGCCGACTTTCGGACCGATCCCGGGCTTCTTTGTCGGAGCCTTCTCGACAACGGCGAGGCCGAGCTCGCGGTCACCGGCGCGCACGCGGCGGCGCTGGCGGCCATGCCTCGTATTTCGCTAACGCCCCCTTAACCACGGACGCGGCAGGATTGCCGCATGGTCGTGAGAACCCGCCTGCGCAGAATCGTGCTGCCGATCGCCTTCTACCTCGTTCTCGGGGCGGCGAGCGGCTATCTCGTCTGGGGCGCCCGGAACGGCGAGCACGGACTCAAGGCCGAGCAGAAAGACGAGGCCGTGGCGGCGACGCTCCAGACCGAACTCGCCGCGCTGAAGGACGAGCGCGCGCGCTGGGAGCGGCGCGTGACCGCGCTGAGGTCCGACAGCGTCGACCGCGACCTGCTCGAGGAAGAGGCGCATACGAAGCTCGACCGCGTCGCCAGGGACGAGGTCGTCATCTTCACCGGCCCTGGCAAGCTCCGCTGATCACGGGATTTCAGCGGCCGCGGGCGGGCGTCGAGCGGCTCTGCACCGTCCACCACTCCGTCCGGCCACCGGCCTCAAACGCCGACTCCGGCGGCGCGCAGAACTGGTCATATGAGACGACGCGGCAGTCGACCTCGAGCCGTCTCAGGATCTCTTCCCACGCCGGATCGAAGAAACAGGACTCGTCCAGCGCCGTGCTGGCGACGTCGAGGCGCACCGCCAAAAGCTCCCAGATTTCCGGGACCGCGAGGAAGTCAACCGGGATCCGGTCCGGGCTCCGACGCGAGAGGGCGAGATTCACCCGCTCTCGTGAAGTCGCGTCATTGGTCATCGTCGTTTTCCGCCCCCAACCGGGCGCGAAAATCCTCCAGTTCGTGATCCGGAATGGCGGCGATTTCCCCGGCGGCGGGGAAGTCCGCGGACGCGACGGCGGCCCGGAAGCCGGAGAGCGCCTTGACCCTCTCCTCCCGCACAGCCTTGTGCAGCCTGGCGAGGTCGCCAAACGCTCGCGCATGGCGGGGCGGCTTCGACGACTCGCCGCAGATGTCGGATGCGAAGAGGAAAATCACGTCGGCGTCCCCGCCCGATCCGAGCGAAATGGTGACGAGCGAGGTGCGGCTGTTGATCTCGGACAGGACGGCTGCGGGGATCAGCTCGCATTCGGCGGCAAACGCGCCGGCGTCTTCGAGGCGGCGGAACCGGTCCCAAAGCTCCATGGCTTCCACGGCCGTCTTGCCGACCGCGCGCACGACGCCGAACCAGGTCGATTTGCGTGGGACAAAGCCGAGATGACCGACCACCGGTATCGATTCGGCGGCCAGCGCACGCACCATCCCGGGGCCGCGCGCTGTGATCACGGCGTCCGCGCCTGCTTCAATGGCGCCGAAGGCCGCGCGCAGCATGTCGTCGGCCGTCACCGCCTGCGTGAATCCGAGCGCCGCGGTCACGAAGGGGCGCTGCGAGCCCGCCCGCACCTGGCGAACGTTCGCGCCGCGGCAGACGACCATCTCCACGCCGGCCTCATCGGCCGCGGCCGCCTCCTCGGCGGTCTCCGCTGTCGTTTGCGTCGCGCGCCGGCCGCTTCCCTTGAGCGCGCGCAATCCGGCGACGGTCTGGCGGCGTTCGACCTCGCGGCCCGCGAAATCGAAAATCCGCGGCATCAGCCCTTCAGCTTTCTCGCATAATAGTCCGGGGCGACGACGCCGGGCTTCGAGAACCACGCCGGAACATCGACGCCGGAATAGAGAAGGATGTTGCCCCAGGGGTCGAACGCGCCGGTGCGCACGATCGCTTTCGCTTTCGCGGCCATTTCCGAAAGAATCGCCTCGTGCTTGACCGGCTCGTGATCCGCGTCGGGAAACAGCCGCTTGATCCTGGCGAGCAGCGGAGCGTTGAACTGAGGCAGCACGTCCGCATATCCCACGCGCTCGGCGATCAGGTTTTGCGAAATTGCCGACAAGACCGTCTCGAGATCGGGCACGTCGGGGACGATCGCGAGGTCGATTCGCCATGCCGTCGAGGGAATCGGGAAGCCGGCGTCGCACACGATCATCAAATCGCCGTGGCCCATGGAGGCGATGGCGTGATTGAGCTCGGCGTTCAACAATCGATTGCGGTTCACTTCTCGGCCCTCCAGACGGTCTTCAATGCTTGCTCATAGGCGGCGTTCGCGCGCGCCCGATCGGGAAGGCTCGGAATCACACCGAGCCTGGTGCATGCGATGCCTCCGCAAGTCACGCCGAAGCGAACCGCCTCGACGAGGTCTTTGCCTTCCGCCAACGCCACCGCAAAGCCGGAGTTGAACGCATCGCCGGCGCCGGTCGTGTCGGTGGCCTCCACTTCGATCGCCGGGACGCGCAGGTCGAGCGTGTCGGTGAGGATCATCGCGCCCTCGCGCCCGAGAGTGGTGATGACGTTGCGCGCGCCGCGTCGGCGAAGCTCTCCCGCCAGCTCCTGCGACGATCGGGGATCGTCCGCTGGCAGATCGAGAAGGATGCGCAGCTCGCTTTCGTTCGGCGTCAGATAGTCGACCGACTCGAATATCGAGGCCGGCAGGGCGCGCGCGGGCGCCGGATTGAGGATCGTCGTCGCCCCGTGCTTGCGACCGAGCTCCATCGCGCGCGCGGCCGCCGAGGTCGGCACCTCGAGCACGGTCATTACGACGTCGCTCCCGGCGATCTGCGCTTCCCCCGCGTCGACGGCGTCGGCGTCGAGGAGCTCGTTTGCGCCCATGTCGAGGATGATGAAATTCTCGCCCCTGGCGTTGAGAATGATGAACCCCACTCCGGTCGGACGCTCGGCGCGCGTCATGACGAGGGAGGCGTCCACGCCCTCGGCGGAATAAAGATCAGTCGCTATGCTGGCGAGCTTGTCGGCGCCGACCGTGGCGAGCAGCGCCGAGCGGGCGCCGAGCCTCGCGGTCGCCACCGCCTGGTTGGAGCCTTTCCCGCCGGGCCCCATGTCGAAGTCGGTCCCGAGCATCGTCTCGCCGAAGATCGGCAGCTTCGGCGCCCGCATCGTCATGCCGACCGCGAAGCTCCCGACGACGGTGATTCTCGGAGCCTTCATATCTCCTGCCCCCTAGGCCGCCATCGCGCGCGTGAGGATGGCCTCCTCGTTGATCTCTCCGGCCGCCAGATCGCCGGAAATTCGGCCGTTCCGCATGACCAGCACCCGGTCGGCGTTCGCGATCAATTCGGCGATCTCCGAGGTGATCAGGACGATCGCGACGCCCTCGGCGGCGATGCCGCGCAAGATCGCATAGATCTCCGCCTTGGCGCCGACGTCGATGCCGCGCGTCGGCTCATGCAGGACGAGCACGCGCGGATATGTGACGAGACTGCGCCCGAGAAGGATCTTTTGCTGGTTGCCGCCCGACAGGGTGCCGAGCTTGTCGCCGAGCTTGCCTATCCGGGCATGCAGACGAGCGACCTGGGCGCGCGCCTCGCGGTTGATCGCTGCGCGCCGGAGAAATCCTCCGAGGGAGAATTTCGACAGAGAAGCGGCTATCACGTTCTCCGCGATGGTCATCGTCAGGAAGCCGCCGGCGCCGCGCCGGTCGGCGGGAACGAAGAACATCCCCGCACGGATCGAGCCTGTCGGATCGGACGCCCGCAGTTTCGCGCCATCGATCGCGACAGAGCCCCGGCGGTCGAGAAGGCCGAACAGAGCCGCGCCAAGTTCGTCCTTGCCCGAATCGGGAAGCCCCGCCACGCCCAGAATTTCCCCCGAACGGACAGCGAAGCTCACTCCTTCAATCCCGGCCGCCGCCAGGTCTTCGACCGACAGCGCGACTCTTGCTTCGGATTGTTGCGCCTTCGTTGCAAGGGTGGGAGCGGCGCCGACGTCGCGCCCGACCATTGCGCGGATCAGGCGGTCCTCCGTGACGTTCCGGTTGTCCATAGTCTCCACCAACCGCCCGTCGCGCATGACGCTGATACGATCTGCGAGGTCGAGCACTTCAGCCAGGCGATGCGAAACGTACACGACCGCAACGCCCTCGCTGCGAAGTTGCCGGACGACGTCGAACAGCTGTTCGCTTTCGCGCTTGGAAATGGCGGAGTTCGGCTCGTCGAGCACCAGAACCTGCGCGCGCTGGCGGACGGCCGCGGCAATCTCGACGAGTTGCATCCCTGCAATTGACAGCCGCGCGATTTTCGCGTCGGGATCGAGCCTCGGCATCCCGAGCCGCTCGAGCGCCGCGCGCGTCTCGGTCCGCATCCACTGACGAGGGACAAGCGAGGCGACCGGCCTCGCCGCCATCTCCGACATCATGACGTTTTCCGCCACGCTCATGGTCGGGCAGAGCGCGAGCTCCTGGTAGACCACGACGATGCCCGCCGCGCGACTGTCCAGAGGCGAAGCGAAGCGCACCGGCTTGCCGTCGATCCGAAGCTCGCCCTCGTTCGGCGGAAATTCTCCCGCCAGCACGTTGATCAGGGTCGACTTGCCGGCGCCATTCTCGCCGACGACCGCGTGCACCTCCCCGCGGCGAAACTCCACGGAGACGTGATTGAGCGCGATAACGCCGGGGAACCGTTTGGTGACCCCGACGATCTCGACGATCTCGTCGCGGCGATCCGTCATGGCGCTCAACTCACGAGGGCGCGCGTCGTGCAAAGCCTGCGTCGCGGAACGTTACTTCTTGGCGACTTCGGCGATGTTGTCCTTGGTATAGACCTTCACGCCGGTGTCGATGCTCTCGATCGGCTTTCCTTTCAGGAAGTTCACCAGGAGATCGACTGCCTCATAGCCCTGCCGCTCCGGCGCCTGGTCGATGGTCGCCTGGATGTCGCCCTTCTGGATCAGTTGCACCGTCTGGTCCAACAGGTCGAACCCGACGACCTTGACCTTGTCGGACGCCTTGTTGCGCTCGACCCAGGTTCCAGCCGCCGGCGTCGAACAGCATTCGAGCGAAAGCACGCCGGAAATGTTCGGGTTGGCGAGCATCGCGTTCTCGATCGCGGAATAAATCTTCTGCGGGTCGGTGCCGGTGTTGAGCGTATTGACGATTTCAATTCCGTGGAACGCTTTCAGAGCCTCTCGCGCGCCTTTCTCGCGATCGAGGGACCATTGCGCAGCCGCATCGAGCGTCGTGATAAGGACCTTGCCTTTGCCGTTGAGCACATTGCCCATCAGCTTTCCGGCCTCGCGTCCGGACTGGACGAGATCCTGGCCGGCGAAAGCGAGTCTCTTGCTGTTGGGGTTATCGGTGTTGAAGGTGACGACCGGGATGCCCGCCTTCAAGACGCGATCGATGACGGGTGCAAGCGCGTCGCTCGACACCGACGATATCGCCAACCCGTCCATCTTGCCCATCAGCGTCTCGATCTCGCTGATCTGGTTGTCGGCGTTGGCGCCCGTCGGGCCGATGAACACCGCATTCACCTTGTCCGCCGCGCCGGCCTTTTGAACGCCGGACTTGATGAACGGGGCGAACTCGTTGGAGACGTCATGATAGGAGACGTAAATGTCGAGGGGCTTTCCGGACTCAATTTTCGCCTTGATCCGCTCGGCGAGCGGGAAGTCGCTGAGCTGGGACGCGGCATAGCTCGCAAGCGGCGCCATGGCGATCGCCGCAGCGAGAAAGATGGATCGAAGTTTCATTGCTGGTCCTCCCTTGTTGGACTGTTTTGAGCGGAAGCTAGCGGATGCGCGTCGACCATTTATCGATGCCGACCGCGACAATGATGACAAGGCCGATCATCAGCTCTTGGACGAAAGGCGAAAACCCCATGAGCACGAGTCCGTTGCGCATGACGCCAATGATCAGCACGCCGAAAATCGTTCCCAGAACCGTGCCTTCGCCGCCCGACAGCGAGGAGCCGCCGACGATGGTCGCGGCGATGACGTCGAGCTCGAGACCCAGCCCCGTCCGTCCGGCCTGTCCGCTCGGCAGGAACGCAAGGCTCAGGATGCCGGCGAGAGCCGCGAGCCCGCCCATGAGCATGAAGGCGGAGATCTTCACGCGACTGACGTCGATGCCTGCGACCCGCGCAGCCTTGGCGCTGCCGCCGACGGCGAAGATCCGAAAGCCGAAATTCGTGGACGAAAGGACGGCCCAGGCGATCGCGGCCACCGCGGCGAAGAACACGAGCTGCATCGGAACGATCCCGAACACGTAGCCCTGTCCCATGAACTCGAAGGCGCTCAGAACGCCGGGCGCCGCGCCGTTGTGGACGTTCACCGTTACGGGCTCGCCGTTCGTCATGATGAGCGCGGCGCCCCGCACAATGCTCAACATCCCAAGCGTGGCGATCAGCGAGGGCAGCCGGCCATAGGTGGAGAGCAGACCGTTGATGAGGCCGATTGCGGCTCCTGCGAGAACGCCGACGAAAAGCGCGGGCGCCAGCGGCCAGCCTGCAATGATCAACATCCCCGCAAGAAGGCCGGAGAACGCGTAGTTCGAACCGACCGAGAGGTCGACCTCGCCGGAAATCAGCACGAAGGTCATGCCGACGGACATGATGCCAAGGAGGGAAATCTGTCGTCCGACGTTGAACAGATTGACCCACGTCAGGAACCCGTCCGTCGCGAAAGACAGGAACACGCAAAGCGCAAAGAGGGCAATGAAAACGCCTGATTCGTGCGCTCGCACCAGCCGCAACGGTCCAAATCGATCCGTGGCGGACCGGCCCCCGCCGCTTTCGACCGTCACCGCCATTTGCTCCTCCTGCCGGGGCGCGACGCGCCGACGCCAACCTCTCTCGGGCTTCTTCTGATCAGGTTTCCTACCCCCCTTCGGGCTCAATTGAAAACGTCGCCTTTCCCCGTG
This sequence comes from Roseiarcus sp., assembly GCA_035656495.1. Taxonomy (GTDB): domain Bacteria; phylum Pseudomonadota; class Alphaproteobacteria; order Rhizobiales; family Beijerinckiaceae; genus Roseiarcus. Next base: position 39,030 of record DASRSL010000218.1, on the reverse strand, counting down.
TCCCTCCATTCCTCAGGGCTCATCAGGACGCATGCGGAACGACCCCGCCGGTACTTTGCGCAGCGGCTCGTAGCTTCCGTAGTCGCGCACTTTCTTGAACGGCGCGTTCTCGACCGCGTTGTACGAGCAGATGTAACCCCAGCGGTAAGTATCGGTGCGGTTGGCGTCCGAGCGATGCAACAGATTCCCATCGAACGCCAGCGCGTCGCCGGGGTCCATCTCGACGTAGACGACCTCGAAGCGTTTGAGCGCCGCCTCGAGGTGCTCTCTTTCGGCATTGGTTTGGCCATCCTCCCGCACGTGATCGAGCCGGCCGAGCTTGTGCGAGCCGCGGAGGACCTGGAGACAACCGTTTTCCTTCGTCGCCCGGTCGAGCGAGACGTAGATGCTCATCATCTCCGGGGCGAGACAGCCGTAGTTGTACCAATATCCGAAGTCCTGGTGCCATTCCCAGGCGCCGCCCTCGTTCGGCTGCTTCATGGTCATCTTGTGGCTGTAGAGATAAACAGGCTTGCCGACGGCGTCCTGTGCGAGATCGACCATCCGTTCGTCGCGCGCCAGCAGCCCGTACTGGTCATCCGCGGCTTTTGTCCACATCTTCAAGAGGGTCGTCTTGCCCTCTTTGTCGGCCTTCGTCATGACCGAGCCGTCGCGCTGTTCCTGTTCGAGTTGCGCCCGGGCGCGGCCGCGAAATCGGTCAACCTCTTCGAGGCTCAAGAGTCCCTTGCGAATGAGGTAGCCGTCGCGGGCGTAAAGCCGCGCCTCTTCCACGCTCATGGCGATCGGCATCTTCAGCGTCCTCCTGGCTGCGAACTGCTCTCGAGCGCCGGTTCGCTGCGGGCCGCGGGGGCGCCGATGAATCTTACGACTGCGCCCCACCGTTGCCTTTGCCCCGACGCTACCTCCGCGAAGTCGGGCCGGAAAATGGACGGATGACGACAGGTTTTGTATAAAACGCGCATGGACCAGGCGACGAAGTTTGTCGAGAGCCTGCATCACGTTCCGGAGGGGAGCTGGAGCCGCAGCGCGTTCAGCGTGCTGCGGGCAGGCAAGGTCGTCGCTGGTCCCGAGTACGGCATCGAGCGGTCAGCCTATCCAGGGCAGGACGTCCTTTACTGTCTTTCGGGCGCCGGCAAAGTCAGAACATTAGGTCAGAGGTTGGAGGTGCAGGCGGGGCAGCTGGTCTGGATCGCCAACGAAGAGCCGCACGCGCATTTCGCCGACCCGGCGGCGCCGTGGACTCTTCTCTGGCTCCGCCTCGACGGACCCGATCTGGCCGCCGTGCGAAGGCGGCTCTTCGGAGCGGGCCCGCCGCGAGTCTCGATGCCGGGGGATGCGATCCTGTCGTCCTGGTTCGATCGGCTTTTTTCGGCCATGCGCGGCCGCGACTTCGGCCAGGACCTCAGGCTCAATCAACTCGTCGGCGAATTTCTCGTCATCGTCGACCGCGCGCTGGCCAGATCAGACTGGTCGGGCGCGCCGGAGGCGCTCGCCGCAATCGTCGTCGCGATGGGAAAAGACCCTGGCCGGCGATGGAGCGGGCGGGAGCTTTCGGCGCTCACGGGTCTCGGCGCTTCGCAGATCCGCCGACTCTTCAGGAAGCACATGCGCGCCAGCCCTCGCGGATGGCTGCGGCGCGAGCGGCTGATCTACGCGCAATCGCTGATGACCAACAGCAATGCAAAGCTGGCTGATATCGCGGGAAGATGCGGCTTTTGTGACGTCTATCATTTCGGTCGGGATTTCAAGCGCGCCGTCGGCGTCTCTCCGGCGGCTTGGCGGAGGGGCGAACTGGGCCGGCGTCGCAGCAACTGACGCTTGCTTTTGCCGGGGCGTCGCCCATGCTAAAGACGCGACCGGTCTGGAATCGCGTCCGGTCAGGAAAAAGCGCCCATGAACGTCAACGCCCCGCCGCTGAGCCGCTCGAACTCGTTCTTTTCCGCGCCTCTCGGCGAGACCGATCCCGAGATCGCGCGCGCGATCGAGCTGGAAATCGGCCGCCAGCGCGACGAGATCGAGCTGATCGCCTCGGAGAACATCGTTTCCCGCGCGGTGCTCGAGGCGCAGGGCTCGGTGATGACCAACAAATACGCGGAAGGCTATCCCGGCCGGCGCTACTACGGCGGCTGCCAGTTCGTCGACATCGCCGAGCAGCTCGCCATCGAGCGCGCCTGCATCCTGTTCGACTGCCGCTTCGTCAACGTTCAGCCGAATTCCGGCAGCCAGGCCAACCAGGGCGTGTTCATGGCGCTGATGCAGCCCGGCGACGCGTTCATGGGCCTCGACCTGGCCGCCGGCGGACACCTCACCCACGGCTCCCCGGTCAACATGTCGGGCCGCTGGTTCAAGCCGGTCCCCTACGGCGTCGACCCCGTCACCCATCGCGTCGACATGGATCAGGTCGAGGCTCTGGCGAAGGAGCGCCGGCCAAAGCTCATTATCGCCGGCGGCTCCGCCTATGCGCGGCACTGGGAGTTCGAACGCTTCCGGGCAATCTGCGACGCGGTCGGCGCCTATTTCGTCGTCGACATCGCCCATTTCGCAGGGCTCGTCGCGGGCGGCGCCCATCCTTCGCCGTTCCCGCACGCGCATGTCGTCACGACCACCACGCACAAGACCCTGCGCGGGCCGCGTGGCGGCATGATCCTGACCAACGACGAGGGTCTCGCCAAGAAGATCAACTCGGCGATCTTCCCTGGCCTCCAGGGAGGACCGCTGATGCACGTCATCGCGGCCAAGGCGGTGGCGTTCCACGAGGCGCTGACGCCCGAGTTCAAGACTTACGCGCACGCCGTCGTCGCCAACGCCAAGGCGATGGCGAAACCGATCCTCGAGGGCGGCTACAAGCTGGTCACCGGCGGCACCGACAATCACCTGATGCTGGTCGATCTCACCCCGAAGGGCCTGACCGGCAAGGCGGCGGAGGCGGCGCTCGGCCGCGCCCACATCACCTGCAACAAGAACGGCGTTCCGTTCGACCCGCAGAAGCCGATGGTGACCTCCGGCATTCGGCTCGGCTCCCCCGCCGCCACGTCGCGCGGTTTCGGCACGGCCGAATTCGCCAAGGTCGGAAGGCTGATCGTCGAGACACTGGACGGCTTGGCGGTGAACGGCGAATCAGGGAATGTCGCCGTCGAGGCGAAAGTGCGCTCGCACGTCGCCGAGCTGACTCGCCGCTTCCCGATCTACTAAAGGATCGGGTCGGCCTGAAAGGAACGACTTGCGATGCGATGCCCTTATTGCGGCGGCCTCGACACGCAAGTGAAGGATTCGCGGCCGACCGAAGATTCCTCGTCGATCCGCCGCCGCCGCGTTTGTCCCGACTGCGGCGGCCGGTTCACCACCTTCGAGCGCGTGCAACTGCGCGAGCTGCAGGTGGTCAAGAAGAACGGCCGGCGCGCGCTGTTCGACCGCGACAAGCTCGTGCGCTCGGTCCAGGTCGCGCTGCGCAAGCGGACCGTCGCGCCCGACCGGGTCGAGCGGATGGTCAACGGCATTGTCCGGCAACTCGAAAGCCAAACGGACGGCGACATTCCGACCGAACGCATCGGCGAACTCGTCATGGAGGGCCTGAAGGCGCTCGACGACGTAGCCTACGTCCGGTTCGCCTCAGTTTATCGCAACTTCCGCGAAGCGCGCGATTTCAACGCCATCGTCGGAGAGCTCGAGGGAGAGCCTGACGCCGCTCGCGCAAAGGAGGCGAGGCCGCGCAAGGAAACGCCGGCGCAATGACCGGCGCGGCGCCGGCGGACCCCGATGAGGACCGGCGCTGGATGGCCGCCGCTCTCAATCTCGGCGAGCGGTCGCTGGGGCTCGCTGCGCCCAACCCGTCGGTCGGCGCCATTCTGGTGAAAGACGGCGCCGTCGTCGGCCGCGCGGCGACCGCGCCGGGCGGACGCCCACACGCCGAGCCGCTCGCCATCGCCGAAGCCGGAGAGGCGGCGCGCGGCGCGACTCTCTATGTGACGCTCGAGCCCTGCTCCCATACCGGGTCCACCCCGCCCTGCGCGGACGCCGTCATTAAGGCCGGGATGGCCCGCGTCGTCTCGGCGTTCGAAGATCCGAACCCCAAGGTGGCGGGTCAGGGGCACGCCCGGCTGCGGGCGGCGGGGATCGCGGTCGAGGTCGGAGCGGGCGCCGACCAGGCGCGGCGCGACCATCGCGGCCATATTCTTCGCGTCACCGAAAACAGGCCGTGCGTAACGCTGAAGCTGGCCGAGACGGCCGACGGTTTCGCCTCGGGCGGTCCGCACGATCCGCGCCTGCACATAACCGGGCCAGTCGCCAACTCGAGGGTGCAGATCATGCGCGCGACCCACGAGGCGATCATGGTCGGCGTCGAGACCGCGCTTGCCGACGATCCCGCGTTGACGGTGCGCCTGCCCGGCCTCGACCGGAAACCGTGGCGGGTCGTGCTCGACACCCATCTGCGCCTGCCGCTCAGATCGCGTCTTGCGGCGGACGCGCGCGACCTGCCGACCCTCGTCGTCGCGGGGCCGGATGCGCCGAGGGAAAAAGCGGCGCGGCTCGTCGATATCGGGGTCGCCGTCGAGAGGGTAGAGCTGGACAGGGAAGGGCATGTCGACCTCGGCGAGGCGCTCAGAGCGCTTTCCGCGCGCGGCGTGACGAGGGTCTTCAGTGAAGGGGGGCCGAGCGTGGCGGCGCGCCTCGTTGCGCTGGGGCTTGCCGATGAGGTCGTGCTGATCACCGCGGAGAGGCCGCTCGGCCGACCGGGCTTTCCCGCGCTCAGCGGAGCGGCGCGGGCGAGGCTCCTGGATCCGAGCCGATATCGTCTGATCGAAACCGCGCGGTACGGTTCGGATGCGATGCGGCGCTGGGAGCGGCTGGAGTAGGCCGGCGCGTCTGAATTCCGCTTCAAACCCTGCGCCTCGGCGCGGACGTGGTCGAGGCTTATCGACGACAGGGCCGCGGTTGGCGGATGCGGATGAACGCCGCCCTTCGCGCGCACATGCATGATCGCCGCAAATAGGCTCGATCCTGGGAACGTCGCGCGGCGGCGAGTCTCGCGTCGAAGGGGAGCGCCGTCGCGCCGATTGGAACGCGACTGCCTCCTTGACGGGGCGCCGGCGTTCTTGTGACACTGGCTTCATCGACCGCACAATTCGCGCGATCGAACCCGACGCTTTCGCTGGCGAAGAGCGCCTGCGTCCATCGGGAGAATGTCGCCGAGGCGTCAATTGGCCGCGGTCGACGATCAAGGACAATGGGAGGTAGCTATGTGGAGGAGACTCACCACGGCAGCGGCGGGCACGGCGTTCGCGGCGTTGTTCGCTCTCAGCGCGCTGGCCGCCGACAAGCCTACGATGGGCGTCGTCGTCAAGATCGGCGGCATTCCCTGGTTCAACGCGATGGAGACCGGGATCAAGGAAAACGCGGCCAAGCTCGGCGTCGACGCGACGATGATCGGCCCGACCAGCGCCGATCCGGCGCTGCAGGTCCGCGCGATCGAAGACCTGATCGCCAAGAACGTCACCGTCATCGGCGTCGTGCCGAATGACGAGAAGGCGCTCGAGCCGGTGCTGGAGAAGGCCCGCAAGGCGGGCATCAAGGTCGTCTCTCACGAAGGCCCGGGCATCCAGAACAAGGATTGGGACTTCGAGCTCGCCTCGGCCAAGGGATTCGGCGAGTCGCACGCCGAGATGCTCGCCAAGAAAATGGGGGGCAAGGGCGAATATGCGGTGTTCGTCGGCTCATTGACGGTTCCTCTGCACAACGCCTGGGCCGACGCCGCGATCGCCTATCTCAACACCAAATATCCCGACATGAAACTCGTCGGCGATCGCTACGGCGTGGCCGAAAGCGTCGACGACAGCCGCAAGACCGCTCTCGACGTGATGGCCGCCCATCCAAACCTGACGGGCTTCCTCGCCTTCGGCAGCCAGGGTCCAATCGGCGCCGGCCGGGCGATCGAGGAGCGTCACATGGTCGGCAAGGTGTTCGTGTTCGGGCCGTTCTCGCCCGGGCAGGGCAAGAAGCTCGTCAAGGAGGGCGCGATCTCGGGCGGGTTCATGTGGAATCCGGCCGAGGCCGGCCGCATCTTCGTCATTTTCGGCAAGATGCTCGCCGAGGGGACCGTGATCAAGGACGGCGACAAGATTGAGGGACTGGGCGTCGTCCATCCTGACGAGAAGACCCACAACATCATCACCGACAATCTCGTGCCGATCAACGCCGACACCGTCGATAAGCTCGCGGCTCTCGGGTTGTAACGATCAAGCAGGCGGGCCGCCCGAACTTCGGCGGTCCGCTGAATCGGATAAGCCGGCCGATCCTCGCGATCGCGACGCGTAACCGGAGGATCGCCGGGACGACGAACGCGCGTGGAAGAGGCGGCGCGGCGACGAGGGTCTGGCCGCCTCCATACACGCCGGACGCTCGCCGCCGGAAAGGGGCCCATGTCCGCGCTCACCCAGCAATCAGATGCGCCGGCCGCGGCTGGCCGGATTCCGGCGATCCGGGTCGATCACGTGACGGTGGTCTTTGGCGGCGTTCGGGCGCTTGACGACCTGGCTTTCGAGGTCGGGGCCGGCGAAGTCCATTGCCTCGCGGGTGAGAATGGAAGTGGCAAGAGCACGCTGATCAAGGCCATCACCGGCGTCTACCGGCCGGAGCCGGGCGCCAGGATGGAGTATTTCGGCGAGGCCGAGACGTCCATCACCCCAAACGCCGCGCGCGACCGCGGCATCGCGGTCATCTGGCAGGATCTGGCGCTGTTCCCAGAAATGACCGTCGCCGAGAACATCGCCTTTGAAGGTCTGGCGGGGAATCGGCTTCGTCTCGTGCGGTACAAGCCCATTCGCGAGGCGGCCGCGAAGGCGCTCGAAAGGTTAGGAGTCAAGCTCGACCTCGGCGCCCGACTGAAATCCTTGCCGATCGCTCAGCGACAACTGACGGCGATCGCGCGCGCGCTGGCGAGCGACGCGAAGCTCATCTTCATGGACGAGCCGACGGCTTCGCTCACCCAAACGGAGACAAACAGCCTCCTCGCGGTCGTCCGCAAGCTCTCCGGGTCGGGCGTGGCGGTCGTCTTCGTCAGTCATCGTCTGGCGGAAGTGCTGGAAATATCGGAGCGGGTGACCGTCTTGCGCGACGGCCGGCTGGTCGGCGTCTATCGGACCGCCGGCATGACGCAGTCGCGTCTGACGGAACTGATGACCGGCAAGACCTTCGACGCTGTCGTTGCGGCTCGCGACGCCTCGGATGGTCCAAAGGTGATCGAGGTCGAGAACCTGACGCGCAACGGCGAGTACGAAAACGTCAGTCTCGCGCTCCGCGCCGGCGAGATCGTCGGCCTGACCGGGCTCATCGGCGCCGGCCGCACCGAGTTTGGCCACACGCTGTTCGGCATGACCCGGCCGGATTCGGGATCCATTCGCGTCGGCGGCAAACCGGTTGCCTTGCATTCCAACCGCGACGCGGTCGCCGCCGGAATCGCATACGTCCCGGAAGACCGGCTGGCTCTCGGCCTCATCCAACCGCAGTCCATCGCCGATAACTTCGTCATTACCGTGTTGAAACGAATTTCGGGACTGAACGGCTTGATCTCGGAACAGAAGAAATCCGCTGTCGTCGAGCGATGGCTCCGCGACCTCGCCATAAAGATCGGGCAGCCGGAGAACCCGGTGGCGACCTTGTCGGGGGGGAACCAGCAGCGGGTCGTGCTCGCCAAATGGCTCGCCACGGAGCCGAAGGCGCTCATCCTCGATTCGCCGACCGTTGGCGTCGACGTCGGTGCGAGGGCCGGCATCTACAGGATCGTTCGCGAGCTCGCGGAGAAGGGCATTGCGATCCTCTTGATCTCGGACGAAGTCCCCGAGGTCTATTTCAACGCCGACCGCATCTTTCACATGGCGGGCGGCAGGATCGTCGGCGAGTACGATCCGCGGCGGGTGACGCTCGGCGAGCTCGAGGCGGCGGTCTATGCGTAGCTTCGTCCGCGCCTATCCGAATGAGGTCAGCCTCCTCGCTGTTCTTCTCGTCATCTCGGTCTTTCTGTCATTCGCCTCGAGGAGCTTTCTCACCCTCGGCAACCTGACGTCGTTGCTCAACAACAACGCGGTCAACGTGATCTGGGCGGTCGGACTTCTGGTGGTGCTGATCGCCGGCGGCATCGACATCTCGTTCGCCGTCGCCGCCTCGGTCGTCCAGTATCTCTGCGTCTACGCCTTCAATTTTGTCGGCGGCGGCGACTGGGCGATCGGTTTCCTGTTCGCCGGCCTTTTCGGCCTTGCCATCGGCTTCATCAACGCGGGCCTGATCTATTTCTTCAACATCATCTCGATCGTCGTGACCATCGCGACGTTCAACGCCCTGTTTGGCCTCCTGATGTTCTTCACCTCGGGGCGCCTCATCACTGATCTGCCGGACTGGTGGGCGACGCCGATCGCGCTCTTTCAGATGCAGTCCGCCGACGGGGCTTGGGCCGATCTGGCCTTGCCCGTCGCGGTGATGGTCGCGGCCATGGCGGCGACATGGCTTCTTGTTTCGCGCACCACGTTCGGGCGCCAGCTCTACGCCTTCGGCGACAACTACGACGGGGCGCGACGCGCCGGCGTCGACATCCGGCTGATGCAATTCCTCGCCTACGGCTGGATGGGCCTTTGCGCCGGCATCGGGGGGCTGATGCAGGTCAATATCGTGGAGGAGGTCGTGCCGAACGCGCTGATCGGGCGCGAGCTCGACGTGCTTGCGGCGGTCGTGCTGGGCGGAGCGAGGCTCGGCGGCGGCCGCGGCTCGGTCCTCGGCTGCCTGCTCGGCGTGCTGCTGGTGGCGATAACCCAGAACGGCCTGAACCTTCTCGGCATCTCGCCCTTCGCATTCAAGATGGTGATCGGCCTCATCATCCTGATCGCCATATCGATGTCGAATCTCGACTTCTCGACCCTGGCGGGGCCGGGGCGGAGGAGGGGTCGTGTCCAGGCTGGCTAAGCGAATCGAGAGCGCGCTCGGCGGCGGGATCGCCGGCCTTCTGGGCTTCCTGGCGCTCGTCGTGCTCGCCTTCAGCCTGACGACGCCGCAATTCCTCACGGTCGCCAATCTCGATTCGATGGCGTTCCAGCTGCCCGAGCTCGGCTTGCTGACTCTCGCCATGCTGATGCCGATCATCTCCGGCGGGATCAATCTCGCGATCATCTATACCGCGAACCTGAGCGGCCTCACGCTGGCGTGGATCCTGAACCAGAACGGCGGCGCCCACGCCGGCGTGCCCGCGTTCCTGATCGGCTCGGCGGCGGCGCTCTCGGTCGGGGCCGCGTCCGGCGGCGTGATGGGACTGGTGATCGCCTACCTCGGCGCGCACCCGATCCTCGCGTCCCTGGCGATGGGCATCTTTCTACGCGGCGTCGGCGAATTTCTCACCCGAGGCGGAGACATCTCCGGCTTTCCGGGCTTTCTGGAAGGAATCGGTCACGGCTACCTCCTCGGCGTGCCGGCGCCGATGGTGATTTTTCTCCTCGCCGTCTTGCTCTGGCATATCCTCCTGTCCAAGACGCGCCATGGTTTCTCGGTCTACATGGTCGGCTCGAATATCCGGGCGGCCGACTATTCCGGCGTTAACACCAAGCGCACGCTGACCCTGATTTATGTGCTGTCCGGCGCGATGTGCGCGGCAGCCGGCATTCTGATGCTGACGCGGTTCAACTCGGTCAGGGTCGGCCACGGCGAAGCGCTCCTGCTGGTCACGGTGCTCGCCTGCTTCCTGGGCGGCATCGACCCCTTCGGCGGCTTCGGCCGCGTCGCGCCGGTGGTCGTGGCGCTGTTCATCCTGCAGGTCCTGTCCTCGGGCCTCAATCTCGTGGGGGCGAGCCAGCACCTCTCGACCGCCGTCTGGGGCCTGTTTCTGATCGCCGTCATGGTCGTGCGCTTTCTCGGAGCGTATTACGGCGGAGCCCTCTTCAAGAAGGAATAGTCCTGTCTCGATCGATCGAGGGCCGTCGCGCGGCGCTCCGAGGTTGACTTGGCGTCCTTCGAAACGCCAAGAACGCGGCAAGCCGCCCCAGTCCGCGACCGTCAAGGGATAAAAGTGTTCACTGGAATTGTCAGCGACGTCGGCGAAATCATTGAAATGACGCGGACCGGCGAGCTCAGCCGGCTCGTGATGGCCAGCGCCTATTCTCCGGCGTCGATCGACCTCGGCGCTTCCATCGCCAATGCCGGGGTCTGCCTCACCGTCGTCGGAGTCGAGAAGCGCGGCGATGGCTCGCGCATTTTCTTCGACGTCGGGGCCGAAACGCTCGCCGTGACCACGCTGGCAGGCTGGCGCGCGGGCGGGCATGTCAATCTCGAGCGATCGCTCCGCGTCGGCGACGAGCTCGGCGGCCACATGGTCAGCGGCCATGTCGACGGGGTGGCCGAAATCCTGTCGCGGCGCGATTTCGACGGCATGGCGCATTTCCGCTTCCGTGCGCCGAAGGACTGCGCAAGGTTCATCGCGGTCAAGGGGTCGGTCGCGCTCGACGGAACGTCGCTGACGGTCAACACGGTCGACGGCGACGAACTCGAAGTTCTTCTCATCCCGCACACGCTCAACGTCACGACCTGGGGAGAGCGCAAGGCGGGCGACCGGGTCAACCTCGAAGTCGACCAGATGGCGCGTTACGCGGCGAGGCTGATCGAGAACCGATGAGGACGGCCCGGGCGCAGACCTTTCCGCTGGACTCGATCATTTCCTCAAACGTGCTCGCGTCAATGCACCCTTGCCGACTCGAGCCGTTCACACCCCGACGACAGCCCCGCATCAATCGCCATCGCCATCGCCATCGCCATTCGTTCGCTCCGCGCCTTGGGCTTCTTTCCGGCGCCCTTGCGGCCATTCGCGATTGGATCACGTTCGGCGCCGGCAAGCAACGTTTTCTATCGGTCCATCGGCCGGCGCGATGACGCCGCGGGGGCGTCGAACGGGGCGGCGGGGAAGTCGTGTGTGTCGCGCATCGCTGGGTTGCGGCGAAAAACATTGCCGATTCGCCCGCGGTGTGGCATTAGCGCGCATCCCCAACAATCGATTGGAACGCGATGTCCTTTCTGAACGGTAACAGCTTCGCTGACCGCCAGGCGGCCGCCGCCAAGGCGCGGAAGTCGATGGCTGATAAATTTCTGGCCAAGAGCAAGTATGACCCGAACGATCCGGCGGTGATCGAACGCGAGGCCAAGCGCAAGGCGATCCTCGAGGCGCGCGGGGTGCGCGACGCCGAACGCGAGAAGCGGAAGGCCGAGGAGGTCGCGGCGGAAGCCGTCCGCAAGGCCGCTGAGGAGGCCGCCCGTCAGGAGCAGCTCAAGCTCGAAGGGGTCGCCCGCGAGGCCGAGGCCCAACGCCGCCGCGAGGAGGAGGAGCGGCTCGAGTACGAGAAGAAACTCGAGCGCGACGCCCGCTACGCCGCGCGCAAGGAGCGCAAGAAGAAGAAGAAATCTGCAGCCGAGCGCTGGGCTGAACGGTCCCGTCTTCGTTGATCCGGAGCTGCGACTCGGGCAAGAAGGACCGGCGGAGACCCATTCCCGGGACGCGGAGCGAGGACGTGATGACAAAGCCGCTGCGCTTGGGCGTCGCCGGCGTCGGCGTGGTCGGAACCAGCCTCGTTCATCTTCTGCAAAAGCAGCATAACGCATTGACCGCCCGTGCGGGATGCGAATGCGTGCTCGCCGCCTACAGCGCGCGGCATAAGCGCGACCGCGTCGCCGAGCTCGGCGGGGCGCGCTATTACGAAGACGCCGCGGCCATGGCCGCCTCCGCCGAAATCGACGTCTTCGTCGAGCTGATCGGCGGCGCCGACGGCGCCGCTCTCGAGGCGGTCACGGCGGCGCTCGCGCGCGGCCTGCCGGTCGTCACCGCCAACAAGGCGATGCTCGCCGCGCACGGCCTCGAGCTGGCGGCGCTGTCCGAGGCGCACGAGGCGCCGCTCTTTTTCGAAGCCGCGGTCGGCGGCGGCATTCCCGTGGTCAAGACGCTGCGGGAGAGCCTCGCCGGAAACGCGATCGCCCGCGTCTCGGGGATTCTCAACGGCACCTGCAACTACATCCTGTCGCGGATGGAGACCGACAATCTGCCGTTCGACGTCTGTCTCGCCGAAGCGCAGAGACACGGTTACGCCGAGGCGGACCCGACCTTCGACATCGGCGGCTTCGACACCGCCCACAAACTCGCGATCCTGGCTTCCCTCGCCTTCGGCTCGAAGATCGACGCGGCGGCGGTCTCGGTCGAGGGCATCGAGTCGATCACGCTCGCCGATCTGGCGGCGGCCGATGAACTGGGCTTCCGCATCAAGCTGCTCGGCGTCGCCGAACGCACGCCGCACGGCGTCGAGCAGCGGGTCCATCCGACGATGGTGTCGAAGAGCACGCCGCTCGCCCAGACGATGGGGGTGTTGAACGCGGTGTCGATCGACGGCGACGCGGTCGGCGAGCTCACGCTGGTCGGCCCGGGGGCGGGCGGGGAGCCGACCGCCTCAGCGGTTGCGTCCGACGTGATCGACATCGCAAGGGGAGTCCGTCTGCCTGCGTTTGGGCGGCCGACGGCGTCGCTGGTCGAAGCCGATCGCGTGCCGATGCAGCGCCATGAGGGCGGCTATTACGTCCGCCTCGCCGTCGTGGACCGGCCCGGCGCCATGGGCGCAATCGCCGCCCGAATGGGCGAGCGGATGATTTCGCTCGAAGCAATCATGCAGAAGCGCGCCTCGAAGGAGGCCGCCGCCGCCGGGGTCGTGCCGGTCGTGCTGATGACCCACGGCACGACCGAAGCCTCCATCCGGGACGCGCTCGCCCACGCGGTCGCGGACGGCGTCGTGCGCGAGAAGCCGCAGGTGATTCGAATCGAGCGCGAGGCGGTTTGAGCCCCACCGTCGTCAAATCGCGCCGCGGGACATTGGCGCCGCCCGGCGCCGCCGAGGATCGCCGCATTCGCTTCGTGGCGATCGCGCTGATGTGCGGCGCCATGCTCTGCTTCACGGGACTCGATACGTCCTCCAAGTGGCTCGGGACGCGGCTTCCGGTGGTGCAGATCGTGTGGGCGCGGTATCTGTGCGCGACGCTGATCGCGCTCGCCGTCGCGCGGCCGTGGTCGCGTCCGGCGGTCCTGGTCTCGAAGCGCCCCTGGCTGCAGGGGATTCGGTCGCTGCTGCTGCTCGGCTCGACCGCCTCCGTCGTGATCGCCTTGCGGCAGCTGCAGCTCGCCGAAACCGCGACGATCTCGTTTCTCACGCCGATCTTCGTGGCGCTGCTGGCCGGCCCCTTGCTCGGCGAGCGCGTGGGCGGCGAGCGGATGATCGCAATCGTCGTCGGCTTCCTGGGCGTGCTGATCGCGACGCGGCCGGGCACGAGCGCGTTCAAGCCGATCGTCCTCGTCGCCATGTCGGGCGTCGCCTGCAATTCAGGCTATGTGCTGGCCACCCGCAAGCTCGCGGGGTTCGACTCGCCGCAAACCACGCTGGTTTGGACCCAAGCGGCCGGCATCGTTTTCCTGACGCCGGTCCTGCCCTGGATCTGGCGGCAGCCCGAGTCGCTCCATGTCTGGCTGGTCATGGCGGGCCTCGGCGCATTCGCCGCGGCCGGGCACGGACTCCTGATCGTCGCCCACAAGTTCGCGCCCGCGCCTGTGCTGACCCCGTTCACCTACACCCAGCTCGTCTGGATGATCGCATCCGGACTCCTCGTCTTCGGCGACTGGCCGCCGACAGCCACGCTGATCGGCGCGGCGCTGGTGGTCGGCTGCGGCGCCTGGCTTGCGATGCGCGAGCGGGCGGGGCCGCGAGCCGGGGCCCACGTGAAACCCGCGGCGCGGGCGCCTGCCGGAACGTCGACGATTCGGTGAGAGATGCGGCGCCGGCGCCAAGCGGATACGCCGCCGGCGCCAACTCCATGCCAACTTTTTGCAACCCCCCGTCCATTGCCGTTTTGAGCGTTTTCAAATGGTTGGCGCAGGCTGGGACGATTTTTCTCTCCCGCGTTCCGCACCGAGCGCTTCGCCGCCAATCCTGCCAGCTCGGGTCCAAGGCGCTCACGATCCGCCACAGCCTTTCGCGAGACAGGCCCTCCTCCACCGCGATGTCCTATCGCTCACGCTCTCCGCAGGCGCGGAGACCGCGTCACGCAGGGGGTGGGTTTGGCGGATCGGTCATCCGCCTTACCGACTGGAACAGATATAGAACATCAAAGGGACATTGGTCAACACCTTTCCAACTCAGGTCCAACTCAGGCTGTAGAAGCCCGCCGCGAGATCCAGCCGGCGTCGCGCCGGAGGGAAAATGCGGGCGCTACAGGATGGGCGCCGACCGGGCGCCGCCCCAGCGCGCCAGCGCCGCGCCCGACGCCCCAACACGGCGGCGGAGCATCGGTCTCGTCCAAACAGGAGGGATGCTAACCTCGTGGAACAGGGAAGCGATTCCGGCACAACAGGGAACGCTTGCGGAAGAACAGGGAAGGGAGCCGGCGCCGCTTTCGTCCGGGCGGTTCCATTCTGAGGCTGCCTGTCAGGGTACGTCGCAGATGGGCGGGCTTTTCCGTCCAGTAAACACGGCGACCGCCGCATCAGCGCGGACCCCCACGTCGAGGGTCGAGTCGCATGGCAGTCAAACACTTCCCGGCCGAGAAGGGCGCCGGGCGCCGGGGCGCCAGACGCGTCGGAAAGGCGTCACCGTTTGAGGCGACAACGCGCCCATCCGCAACGCGAGAGCGCGTTGGATTTTCGGGCGGTCCGCGCGGCAAGCGGCGGAACCGTGATTCCGCGATTTGGCGCGCGTTGCAATTCGGTCGCTGCTCTGACCTAATTGATCAATCTTCGACCGAATTGCTTTCCGAGGGCCGGCCCCATGTATTCCTGCACGCCAGAGAATGACAAGCAGACGGGCGGTCTCGGCGGTTGCGCCTGCTGCACGCCGCTGATCCAGTCAGCCAGCCGCCGGATCGACGCGGGTCTCTCGCGGCGGGGGTTCGTGGCGGGAATGGGCGCCTCGCTCGCGGCCCTGGGATTCGTGCGCCGCGTCGACGCCGAGCCGGAAGAACCGCCGCCTCCAATCGTGCTGACGAATTTTCAGTTGTTCGATGGTCGTTCTGCCGCGATGCGCGCAGGACTTCGTCTGCTCATCGAGGGGGATCGGATCAAGGCGATCGAGGCTGGCGAGGTCGGCGGCGCCCCCGAAGGCGCGAGAGGGATCGACTGCGGCGGCCGGACGGTCATGCCCGGGCTCATCGACGCGCACTGGCATACGATTTTTGCCGGCCTCTCGGTTGCGAGCCTGCTTTCCGCCGAGATGGGCTACATCTACCTCGCCGCCAGCGCCGAGGCCGAACGCACACTGATGCGCGGATTCACCACGGTCCGCGATCTCGGTGGACCGTCATTCGCCCTCAAACAGGCGATCGACGACGGTCTGACTCGCGGTCCGCGCATTTATCCCTGCGGCGCGATGATCACCACCACTGGGGGGCATGGCGACCTGCGCCCGCTCTCCGATCTCCCCCGCCGCCCCGGCGGACCGCTGAGCTATCTGGAGCAGAAGGGCGCCGCGAACATCGCCGACAGCGCGGACGAGGTGCGGCTGCGGGTGCGCGAGCAGCTCCTGCAGGGGGCATCCCAGATCAAGCTCGTGGGCGGCGGCGGCGTCTCTTCGCCGCGCACCACGCTCGACATGCTGACCTTCAGCGAGCCCGAGATGCGGGCCGGCGTCGAGGCCGCCGCCGACCGGAATACCTATGTCACGGTCCATGCCTACCCGTCGACCGCGATCCGCCGTGCGCTGGCGGTCGGAGTGCAATGCATCGAGCACGGCCATCTCATGGACGAGACGATCGCGAAGCTCATGGCCGACAAGGGTGTGTGGCTCAGCACCCAGCCGTTCCTCGGCGAAGAGGACACAGGGCGTCTGACCGGCCAGAGCCGGCTCAACGCGCTCCAAGTGTTCGCGGGGACAAATACGCTCTACCCGCTGGCGAAAGAGCACAAGATCAAGACGGCGTTCGGCTCCGACCTCCTTTTTTCGAGCGAGCTCGCCGCGCGTCAGGGCGTGATGTTGACGCATCTCAGGCGGTGGTACGACAATGTCGACATTCTCCGCATGGCGACCTCCGTCAATGGGGAGCTCCTCGCCCTGTCGGGACCGCGCAATCCCTATCCGGGAAAGCTGGGAGTGGTGGAGGAAGATGCGCTCGCCGACCTTCTCGTCGTCAACGGCGATCCGATCGGCGACATCACGCTTCTGGAAAGGCCGGATACGAGCCTCGCAATGATCATGAAAGGCGGCCGCATCTACAAGTCCGCCCTCGGCTAGAGCATGACGCAATGCGGTCTGGCCCGCCTTCACCCTTGCGAGCGAAGCGACGCAATTCGGCGCTCGCGCCGCGGCTCGTCACGAGCGCTGAAATGAAGGTCGTGGTTTTCCGCAAGTACAGGGAAGGGAGCGGCGCCGCTTTCGTCCGGACGGCTCAAATCTGAAGCATGGGCGGAGTTTCCCCGTCGAGTAAGGGACGGGAACAGCCGGAATCGCCTGGACAGCGGGCCTTAGCCGCCGCGCCGGAACACATCGTCTCGGCCCTGAGCGACCTCCTCCTTCTCGTGGACCCGTCGATGCCGGAGCGGAAGTTGGCGATGCGATCGCCTTCAAGCTGCTCCACGGTTCCCGGCGGGGATCACCTCGGCCACCGTCAAGGACGGCGCGATTTAGTCGGCCAAGCGGCTCAAGCGTCGCCAAACCTCGCGCACAGGCGAACGCGCATAGCGCGCCTCGAAAGCGGCGCGAATCCACGCCGAATAATATTCGAGCGCTTTCACATTGCGCCCCCCCACAAGGTAAGCGGCGACGGCTGCGCCGGCGGCGCGTCCGCTTTTTAGCGCCGCGGTCAGTCCTTCGCCGGTAAGGGGATCGACGAGACCCGCTGAGTCGCCGCATACCACGATGCCCGCCTCGTGATGCCAACGCCCGCCCGCGCCGCTCCAGACGGAGGCTGCGCCGCCTCGCCAGACGAGCGCCGCGTCATCGAGGCCGAGAGCGGCGAAGCGCTGACCGGCTGCAGTCTTGATGTCGTTGCGTTCGCCGGGCGCGAGGCGGCACCAACCGATGTTCGTCCCCATCGCCCCCGCGGGGAAGACCCAGCGATATCCTCCAGGAACGCTATCGGAAAATTCGAAACGCGGACGTTCGATGCTCTTGCCCGGCAGATAGGCCGACAGCGCCGGAAAATTCAGCCCCCCGCCATCGACGCCCCAAGCGCGCGCCAATGCGGCGCTCGCGCCGCTGGCGATGACGATCGCCGCCGAGCGCACTTCGCGGCTGACACCATCGGCGTCACGAAGGGCGACGACCAGCGCACCGTCAGCGTCAATGCGGGTTCCCACAGCGACATGGCGATGCATCACCCGAGCGCCTGCGCCTAGTGTGTCCCGCAGACGTTGATCGAGGGCGCGCCGCGGCGCAATCCATACCGGCGCGTCCGCGTAGGCGACCCGCCAAAGCAAGCGATCGTCATCGAAGAGATCGACGGCGGCGGCCGCCGAGGCGAAGGAGCAATCGGCGAGATCGACGCCCAGCGCGCGCAACTCCTCTGCGGCCGCTGGAACGAACATATCGCCGCAGGCCTTGTCGCGGTCCGGCGCGCCTCGTTCGACCAGCAGGCAGGCGAAACCCGCACGCAGGATCTCAAGCGCCGCCGCGCATCCGGCGGGCCCACCGCCGATCACGACGACCGGCGATGGCTCCTCTGGCCTGCGCGCCGCGTCAGGCATGCAGGTAGTCGTAGGTGACGTCAGCAACGAGCGCGCGCATGCCCGCGACGTCGAAGGAAGCCGCTTCGAGCGCTTCGTCGATGCGCGCGCGCATGGCGCATCCCGAGTCGATCAGCATGGTGGCGAAGCCGTCTTCGGCCAACGGTGTCAGCAGCAACGCCGCGGTATCGTCGACCGACGCTCGATCGAAGCCCCGACTGCGGAAAAGCGCCGACGAGACGGTGTTCCAACGTTCGGCGCGGCAGTCGTCGACGTAATCCCGCACGTCGTCGAGCCAGGCGGCGAAATCCGCGATCCGGAAGATCGCTCGATGCAAGATCGTGAGTTCGTGTCCGGAAAGGTCGGCTCCGTCGCGCACGGTGGCCAGCGTCTGGGCATAGAGCGGCCACCGCGTACGGCCGTAGAGCGCGGCGAGATTCGGCGCGGCGCTGTTGAAACCGGCGTCGGCGCTTTCATATTCCGCGCGCATCGCCTCCCTGACGGCGCCGGCGAGGGCCGCAGAGAGCGCTTTGGGGCGGCGCGGATCGGCGCATTGCGAGAGCCAAAGTCTCGCGACTTCGAAGCTGAGCTGATTGAATGGATGGTCGGTCGGCGACGGCGCCGAACGAATGTCCGTCGCCCCCGAAAGCCCGTCAACGACCAGGGCGGCAAGCGCAGCGCGATGTGGGGCGATGATCTCCGGCGTCTCGTCGAGCAACCCGTCCAGCAACGTCATGAAGGCGTTCATGAGGCCGGTGACGGCGCAGGCGACCTCCGCTCCCGCGCAGCCCAAAGCCTGCGACATCGTGTCGCCGATCGCGACGCCCCATCCGACCGAGCCGGGCAGGCGATAGATGAATCGAAAACGCGGGTCGGAATCGGCGAGGCGCCGGCAGCGCTCGACCAGATCGACGAGCCCCTCGCCCGCGGCGCCCTCTGCGAAACCACGCGCGGCAAGCGTCGCAAACCCGCGCCGCACCGAGGCCGCTATCCGCGCGTCGCTGCACGCCTCGTCGACCGGATGCCGCGCCCACAACGCTTCGCGCACCTTCGCCAGCAGTTGCGCGTGCACCGGCGTCGCGGCATCCGCAAGGAGAGCCAAGGGCGCCGCAAGACGTTCGCGTCCCACAGCCGTTGCCGGAGGTTCAGTAGAGGCTTCCGCCTCCGGATGATCCCCCGCCGCCAGTCGTCGGAGCCGGCTGCAGGCAGCAGTCGTTTTCACCATAGGAATTCAGCGTGAATTCGTTGGTAATATAGCCGCCCGCGCTGATCTGGACGACGGTACCATAGTATTCGCCCTCGGTGCCGGGGACGATCTGAACGAAGCCATATTGATTCGTATACTCGCTATTGCCGTACTCGTCCGACACAATGGCCAGATAGAGTGGCTTCCCTGTTTGGCAACTCGTGACTTTGATGTCCATAGTGGCGACCCCTCGTAAGAGACTCTTTCATTCAGACTTATCGATAGGTGCATTTATTCGGAGCTCGACGTCGGCTCAACAGGCGCTAACGGGTCCTGTCGTCAGTCGGATCCGAAGCGACCGAACCGCTCTGCCTGAACGAGAATGGTCAGTCTGAGTGCGCGGAGGCGCGGTTCTGGGTGCGCCGTGGATTTCCCATCAGCCCGATACGGCCTCCCAACCCGAACAGGCCGAGCCGTCGCAGCCTCGATTTGGCGTAACCGTCGTCGGGGCCGCGCGGGAGCCGTCGCGGCGCGAGCCTGACAGTCGCCGCGAGCAGCGTGACCAGCTTCTCGACGCTGTCAATGGGAAAGAGGACGCTCGGAACGACGTTGGCGAAATTGGCCACGGTATAGGGGACGCCGCGAAAGGTGATGTTGCCATGTCCGCCGACCGCCTTGGCGACATCGTCCATCGACCTTAGCGGCAGCGCATGGATGAGTTGGCGAGCCAGTTCGTGGACCTCCCTCGCCTCGTCGACTTCCTCGACGATAATGCGCAGCAGGTCCCGGTCACCGTTCTCCGAAGATGATTTTGTCGTCAAGGCGTCTCCTCCTTCGTCTGGCCCGACCCGTGCCCGACGCAGGTCGCGCTCATCGCGACTTGCGGGCCTTTCTTGGCCGTTCCTCCGCCGTTTCGCGCCGGGGGCGTTCGCGCGCGCCCGCGGAGCGAACGAACGAATAGCCTCCATCGACGGCGCCGCCGGTCACTTGGAACAGATGGAGCACGAAAAACGCTCGATCCTCGTCGCTGCGGGGCAGCGTGACCACGCCTTCGATGTGCGCCTGTTGGAGCGCCCTCAAATGCACGGGCTCGCCGATCGCTCCGATCGCGCCTGACGAGCCGCTGACCCGTCCGCGCACAGGGACGATCGTGCCACGATCGAGCCGATGTCCGGGCGCGACGCGGTTGACTGCAACCAGAGCGCGAACTTGTGAATATTCGAGCTCCGTCGCTTCGAACGCTTCCGCCTGATCGGACAGCATCACAGCGCGCCTGCCCAGCAATTGGTATCTCGTCAGGGAGTTCGGCTGAGCGAGCGCCCGGACCGCGCCCTTCGTCGCCAACGGATCGAACTGGTGATAGCCCTTCAAAGGCTCGCGCGGGGTCAGCCATAGCGCGCGCGCGCCGAGGGAGACGTCGGCCGCTTCCGGCAGGAGGTTGGTCATCGCCAGACGGAAGTGGATCGTCTGTTTCGCGGCGGCGCCGATGATTGCCACATTGCGCTGCCCCGTGTGCCGGTCGGCCACTGCATTGCCCGGCGTCGCCGGCGTATCGCCGGTCATCGGGCACGAACAGGTCGCGATGAGGCACGTATGAACGTCGCCGACGACGCTCGGCGGGGTCCACGGCGCGCTCGCAACGGCGTAGCCGCCGGCAGGCACATTGACGAAGACGGGGACGCTGTTGATCGGCTGCGGAACGAGCACGGGGATCGCCAGGCCGGGCTCGATGTACGTGAACGTCACGGCGGTGGGGGTGGCGTCGAACCCGCCGAGATTCCAGATGCGTGCGTTCACCGTGCAGGGTTGCCCCGATATTGGATTGCCCTGCGAGTCGCCGCCCTCGACCCAGATGTCAGGCGATACCCACCAGACGTCCCCGCTGGGAATAGGCCGGGCCCCGACGTCGGCCGCGTCGTAGCGGATTAGAAGGAAGCTGCCGAGCGGCTGCTGCGGCCAATTCGGGCCCTGTCCGCCGCCTCCTTGGCCGCCGCCTCCGGACCCGCCGCCTCCGCCCGAACCTCCGGACCCGCCGCAGCAGCAAGGCTTCGGCTTGCCGCAGCATGAACATGAGGCTTTGGAGCCGGCGCCCGACATGACATCAGCTCCCCGGCACTGGCGTAACGTTCGTCGTATAGGGCGCCGCCAAGGTCCAGGCGAGCCATCCGAGACCCCGATCCCCGTCGAGATTCCAATTGGGCAGCGACGTTTGCGGCGTGGTGATCAGTTGCACCGCGGTCGGAACGCTCGGCGGAAAAGGCGCGGCCACGCCGGCGTTGAACGAACTCGGTGGCGTGGTGATCGCGGAGCCGCCGGGATTGCGATTGGAATTGTTGTCGATGAACGTGTCGGGCCACCAATTCGGCCACAGCCAAACGTTCGACACAGGGGTCTCGTAGGACCACTTCGGATACTGCGTCCAGTCTAGCGAGCCAGGGGCGGATGCGCCCGAGCCGGGGTCCAGCAGGTTGCCGCCCCAGGGCGTGAGGGTGCTGTACAGCGAGACGCTGCGGCACATGTCGCCGAAAGCGGGAAAGTTCAAATCGGCGATGCCGAAGCTGAGCGGACCGGGGCTCGCGGCCAGATCAGCAGGATAGGGATGCTGAAAGCCGGCCAGCACCGTCAGCTTATGGAGCGCCTCGAATCCGTTGTAGAGATAGACGCCGAGCCAATAGAGCTGACATTCCAACTCGTCCCAATTGAGCTGCTCCTCGCCGTCGACGATGAGAGCGATGCCGCCGGCAATGGCTCCCGCGCCGATCAATCCGCCGCCGAAGAATTCGGACGCCAGTCCGAGCGCTGCGAGGATCGCGCCGCAAATCACCTCGCCGACGTTCGGGTCGTGCTTCGGCGTCGGCTGTTGCGGCTGGAAGGGCTGGCCGGTCACGGGATTGGTCTTCGTCGGATCAATCCAATCGGGCGGCGTCGGATTGTCGCCGCAGCTCTTTGGCGGAGCGCCCGGAGGGGGATTGCAGCCGATGACGTCGCCCGAGGTCTGGAACCACAGCACGAGCCACAGCATGTAATGGGCCGTCGACAGGCCGGCGGCGTCGAAGATCGGCGCCGCGGGGTTGTTGTTGGCCGCCTTCCAAGCGGGAAGCCATATATTCGTCGCGAAATCCTCGATGTCGGAGATCGCCGGAAGCGGCTGCGCGGCGACGACGGCGGCGGCGATCGTCGAAGGATCGGCGCCGCCCGTCAGGTCGACCCACGCGTGCAGCTTGGCCGCGCAGAGCGCGCAGGACGGCGACGTCCATTGATCGTACGACGGTTCCGGGCCCTCGCGGCCGATCGTCGCGCCCGCGCCGTAATAGCCCCATACCCAGGCGTCGGCGACGAGTTCGATCCAGCGGCTTCGCCACCAGTATGTTCGATAGGTCGTGCCGGCGATCGAATTCATGAAGCCGCTGCTGCAGACGAGCGCCGCATAGGCGACCTGCCATCCGACCGCGTAAGCGAGATAGCGGTCGTCGCCCCGGGCGAGCGCGCTCTGGTACAGGACGGCTGCAAAATCGCCGGAATGTTTCCAGTGAAGCCAGTCCCGCCCCGCCCAAAACACCTCTGGCACAAGCACATTTGTGTTGTTGATCTTGGGATTGGACTGCTGGATCAGATTGGTGATCGGTGCGAGATTGGATGTATTCGTGAAGAACTGGAGAATCGTGGTCAGATCCGCGCTTGCTTGATTGACCGCATTGAGCTGTCCCGAGTTTTTGAGTGCGATCATGCCGTTGAAGTCGCGGTTGGCGACCAAAGTCGTCATCTGGTTCACGATGCCGGTGAGCGTCTGCAGGGTCGGAACGAGACCGGGCAGCGGCGTCGTCGTGTCTCCCACTGCGATGCGTAGCACCTGTCGCCAGATCGAAAGGTACGGGTTGATTGGAGGGGCGCCGAAGCCGGCGCTTGTGCTCGGGACGAAATCGCCGATCGCTGGCCCCAGGACGCCGAAATAATACCATTTCTGGTTCGTCGGATCGGTAAGCTTGGTGTATAGCGCGGAATCCTGCGATTGCAGGCTCGCAAGAACCTTCTCGCCAATTAGGAGTCTCGTCGCCAATCCGGCCACTTCGCTCCTCTCCCCGGACAATTTGATTAGTTGCCTGCTCGCAAGCAGAAGCTCACAATTTACTAAAAGTTTTTTCAAGTTGACACGAATACGCGCGGTTGTCAAACCGCGGGCGGCTCGCGAGCTAAAATAATTCGACGAGACTAGCGTGTTCTACTGACGGCGATCACGCCTTGGATTTCCTTCGCAAAGGAAGCCATGGCAGAAGTCGTTGTTGAAGGATCCGGCGTCGAGCGCAGGGTCTACTTACGCATACTGTCAAAATGCCCTTGAGCGCTTCTGGCGACTGGAACGAACGACGGGTCCTGCCTCACCTACGCATGCAGCCTGAGCCTGGTTTCTCGCGCATCGCGCTCGTTGACCGGACCGGTCTGGAAGGCCGGCACAGCGTCGTAGTCCGGCCGCTCCAGCCCCGATCCGGCAGGTGCAAACCTCGGCTTCGAACCCCTAGAATGGCCGCCAGGGAGCCAAGGCGAGGAGGAGACGATGTCGGATCATACGCCGCAGATCGAGGGACTGCTGGAGACGTCACTCTACGCGCGCGACGCTGGGCGCACAGCCGCCTTCTACCGCGACCTGTTCGGCTTCAAGGCGCTGGTCGACAGTCCGCGGCTGGTCGCTTTCGAGGTCGCGGCGAGGCACGTGCTGCTGGTCTTCCAGTCGGGCGCGACCGAGGACGACGTCCAGGACGCTCGCGGGACCATTCCGGGCCACGACGGGCGCGGGCGTCTTCACCTCGCCCTGTCGATCGCTGCAGCCGATTACGAGGCCTGGCGGCGCCGGCTCGGCGAGCGCGACATCACGGTCACCGGCGAATACCGCTGGCCGCGCGGCGGAAAGAGCCTCTATTTCCGCGATCCGGACGGAGCGCTGGTGGAGCTGGCGACGTCCGGGCTCTGGTGGTGAGGGACGCTGGGCGCGCCCGCCGATCGGCAAAGCGCGGACTTCTTGAAGTCCCAAAGTATAACGGTCGCCGCTCGCATCGGGATCTGCGCAAAGACAGTCGATTGTGAACAAATTGTCATGTTCCGGGCGAGCCGGCACACGTTAAGTTGAAGCTGCGGCGGCCATTTCCCAACTGTCGACCCAGCGCCGACACGCTTTCGACGATTTCGGCAATGATATTTGCATCGTTGGCTTTGCCGCTCGAGGGATGATCCTCGCGGCGACGCAACGGCCGGGCGCGGAAGCGTCGACTCCCGTCGAACACAGGAACCGGAATCGCCTGACGCTCGCTCGGGCGCGTCCGGTTCTCAACCCGGCATCGGAAAAGGAGGAGAACATGCGTCCAACATTGACCAAAGTCATCGCGGCGTCGCTCGCGGCGCTGCTGGTCGGAGCGACCGCCACAACCTCCGAAGCCGCCTTCGCCCCGCGGATGGGCGGCGGCTGGCACGGCGGTGGCTGGCACGGCGGCGGCTGGCGTGGCGGCGGCTGGGGCTGGCGCGGCGGCGGCGGTTGGGGCCCCGGCGTCATCGGCGGCCTTGCGGCCGGCGCCATCATCGGCGGGGCGCTGGCGGCGCCTTACGCCTACGGTTACGGCGGCTGCTACCGGTATCAGCCGGTCTACGGCCCAGACGGCGCCTATCTCGGCAACCAGCTCGTGAACGTCTGCTACTAAGCCAGCAGGACGAGCTTGAAGCGGCCTCTCCTCCCGGAGGGGCCGTTTTTTATGAGCCCATGTCCGCCAGCACCGCGGATAGAGGGTCAGGCTGCACGTGCACCGGCCCGGTGAAGGGGTGATCGATCGAAACGATCACCACCAGTCCGAGCGTGACCAGCATCGACAGGATGCCGGTCATCGCGATCTGCGCCTGCAGGTTTTCGCTGCCGAAGAACAGGGGGAAGCCGACTGTGAGAATCGCGCCGGCGTACAGGGCGGCCCAGACGACTTCGGGGACGAGGCCGGTCGCAAGATGGAGGCGGATGCGGCGGGCGGACGTGACGTTGTCGAGCTGGGTGAAGACTTCGGCCATGTCGGCCTGCTCCCTTGCCCCGGTTCGGCTGAGGGCGAGAGCATTGGCGTAGACGGCGTCGAGGGCGCGTGTCGACGCGGCGCTCTCGGACTCGCGCCCCATCGCGGGCCACTCGTCGTCTATCGCCGAAGTCGTGTACTTCACGAGAGCGGCGCGAAGGGCGACCGCCTCCGGCTCCTTCCCCCCCGCATATTGGAAGAGCGCGGCGATCGCGGAAGCCTCCTGATCGACGGCGTTCTCCGCGGCGCTGAACTTCTCCCACACGACGATGACCGAGAAGGCGAGCAGAACGGCGTAGATCACGCCGACAGTCGCGAACTTGAAGCCGGCGATCTCGTTGTTCTGAGCAAGCCGCTTGACGCCGATCCATCTGTTGATGAGCCCCTGAGCGACCATCGCGACCGCCGTCGG
Organism: Roseiarcus sp.; assembly: GCA_035656495.1. Classification (GTDB taxonomy): domain Bacteria; phylum Pseudomonadota; class Alphaproteobacteria; order Rhizobiales; family Beijerinckiaceae; genus Roseiarcus. The sequence goes on along the minus strand of DASRSL010000218.1, from coordinate 13,687 downwards.
CAGGACGACGACCAGCCCGATCAGCTGCCATAGCGGCAGACGCACCAGAAAATAGGACATACTGGTCTTGCCCTCTGGCTACGGATGCCGGATTGGCGAAGCCGCAGGCGGTTCCTCTGCGGCCAAGGCGTAAGCCGGCGGCGAGCGGGGCGCTCGCCGCCGGCATGCGAATCGAGGTCACGCCTCAGTAGCATACGTTGACCGCCTGCTGGCCCAGATAATGGCCGTATTGATCGTAGATCGCGCTGTAGCCAGTGCAGGAGACGTCTGCGGCGACCGCGGCGCCGACGAGTCCGACCGCGAGGCCCGGGCCCCAGCCCCATCCATGGTGATAATGATGGAAGGGAAACGGTTTGGGAATCGGGAACTTCGGGAACTTGGCGGAGGCCGGCGTCGAGGACAAAGCGGTCGCAAGCGTCAGCGCCGCGAGCGAAAGAGCGATCGAAGTCTTGTGCGAACCGAACATCTGAAGTCTCCTTTGGATTGCACCGCGCCCCTTAGGCTCGGCGGGGTCTCGAGGCCGACATGTCTTGCGTCCGCCTCATGCCCGTTCGTCGCCCGGCCTCGGCGAAAGGTTCATCCCGTCGCGGGTTTTTTTTCGCCGGGCGAGCCCGCTCGCCTCGAGCGAACTTGCGGGATCGCCTTGATTGAACCATTCCTGCCGCCTGCGCGACCAAGGAGCGAGGTTCGAGGCCTTCGATGGCGGCGGATTCGGACAACGAGCTGATCGCGCGCATTCGTGTGGGCGATCCGCTCGCGCTGCGGGCGCTCTACGCGCGTCACTCCGTCAAGGTCTATCGGTTCGCGCTTCGTCTCTTGCGTAGCGAACCGGCCGCGGAGGATGTGGTGAGCGAGGTCTTCACGGATCTCTGGCGCAACGCCGGCAGTTTCGAGGGTCGGTCGGAAGCCTCGACCTTCTTGCTCGCAATGGCGCGCAACAAAGCCTATTCGCTGCTGCGACGCAGGCGCGAGGACGCACTCGACGAGGAGGCGGCGGCCGAAATCGAGGACGACGCGGACAATCCGGAGACCGCTCTCGAGAAGAAGACGAAGGGCGACATGCTTCGCGCCTGCCTTCAGCGCTTGAGCCCCGAGCACCGCGAAGTGATCGACCTCGTCTATTACCACGACAAGTCGATCGAAGAGGTGGCCGCGATCGTCGGCGCGCCGGCGGGCACAGTGAAGACGCGCATGTTTCATGCTCGCAAGAAGCTCGCCGAAATCGCTCGCGCCGCCGGCGTCGACAGAGGATGGCCATGACGACGAAGCCGAACGAAGAGCCGGACGCGATCGAGGCGCTGCTGCCCTGGTATGCCGCCGGGACGCTGGACGGTTCGAGCCGCAGGCGCGTCGAGGAGGCGCTGGCTTCCCGACCGGAGCTGCGCGAGAGCCTGCGCAGGATCGAGGAGGATCGGCAGACCACGATCGCGCTCAATGAGGGTTTGGGGGCGCCGCGACCCGAGGTCTTGCAGCGCATCATGGCGGCGGCCGAAGCGGCGCCCCGCAGGCCGACCCTCGCGTCGCGGCTTGGCGCGCTGACCTCGGTCTTCTTGGCGGGAGGCGCGCCGCCTCTGGCATGGGCGGCAGTGGCGGCGGCAATCGTGATCCTCGTCGAGAGCGCGGCGATCGTGGCGCTTTTCGGCTCGCATGCCCGCGAGACCTATGAGACCGCGTCGGCAAAGCCCAAGGTCGGCGTCGAGGCATTGGTCGCCTTCGCTCCCGACGCCCGAATGGATCAGATCGACGCTTTCTTGAAAGAGCGCGGCGCCTCGATCGAGGATGGTCCGCGCGGCGGCATGTACCGGATTCGCTTTGGCGAAAAGCGGCTGAGCGAGCAGGAGACGAGGGCGCTGTTGCAGTCGCTCGGCGCCTCGCCGGTGGTTCGCTCCGCGCTGCCGGCGGGCGAGGAGTAGCGAGTCGCTCTCGGCCCGCGGATTGGGTCCGCCGCTAGAACCCCGGCGCGGCGGAATGGGGGGCAGGCGGCGGCTGACCGTGTTCCGCCGCCGCCACCGCCCGGCGCGCGTCCGCAAGCCCGGCGCCGACGCGGTCCTTGTCCGCGCCGCCGATCGGCCGGGCCGTCTGTTCGAGCCAGGCTTTGACTTCCACGGGAGAAGCCTCGGGCCGGCGCTCGAGCATGAGCGCGGCGACGCCGGCGACGAGGGCTGCCGAGATGGAGGTCCCCGTCTCCATGACATAGCCGCCGTTGGGCGCGGGCAAGAGCACATCGACGCCGGGCGCGGCGACCGCGATATAGGAGCCGGCGTTCGCCATTGGATAGACGGCGTCGTCGGCGTCGGTCGCGGAGACCGCGACGACGCTTTCGTCGGCGCCCGGGTAGAGGGGCGGCGACTTCGGACCGGCGTTCCCTGCGGCCCCGACCAGGGCCAATCCCTTGGCGGCCGCGGCGGCGAGGAGCGTATGGAGGGCTGGATCCGGCGGGCCTGCGAAACTCATGTTGACGATCCGCGCGCGAGACTTCGCCGCCCAGTCGATCGCCTTCATGATCGAGAAGGTCGAGCCCAGCGCCCCGCCTTTCCCGTCGCTGTCGAAGGCGCGCGCGGTTAATATGCGAACCGTCGGCGCGACCCCTTTCAGCCGCCCTCGACCGCCGATCGCCCCCGCGATGGCTGTGCCATGGCCGAGCGTGCGCGGCTTGCCGTTGCCGATGGCGTCGAACCGGGCTTCGACAGCGCCCCTGAGATCAGGATGAGTCTCGTCGATTGCGGTGTCGATCACCGCGACCCGGACCGGATTGCCGGCGCCGAGGTCGAGGGCAGGGTCGTCTTGGAGCTTGGCGAGCCAGTATTCGTCAAGAACAGGTTGGGCTGGGAGCGGCGCGTCCTCCTCCAATATGTAGAGGTAGTTGGGCTGAATGCTCGCGAGCGGCGCTTCGCGGGCAAGCTCCGCCACGACGGCCGCGACGGCGCGCCCGTTGGGGATGCGCCAGAGCCTGAGCGAGGCGCCTGTAAGCGAGATTTCCGCCGCCTCGACTTCGCGCAAGCGATGGCGAGCAAGCACCTGCGATATCGTGGCGGGAGCGGCGCCGGGCTGGATCGACACCACGATTTCGTCTGGTCGAAAGCGCGTTTCGCCGGGAGGAGGCGGAAAGGCGTTGGCGAGGCGCGCTGGCGCGGGCGGACTCGTCCGGGACGACGCCGCGGGTCGGGGTGGCCGTCCGACGATCGCCTTCGACGCCGCCGGGGCCACAATGACCCTACGCGGCGGCCCTTCGACAATGATTCTCCGCGGCGGCTCCCGCTTCGGCGGCTGATGTGGCCGCGGCGGGCGGCGCCTCCGCGACTGGCGAGGTTCGTCCCCGAGGCCCTCGCTCGCGCCGGCAGGCGGCAGAATCACCGGGAGGGCGTCGACCGCAGGCGGCATCCCACCCGGAACCCACCCGCCCATGCCGGGTCCGCCCCGCATGCCGCCGCCAAAAGCAGGCGGCGGCCGACGCGGCGGCGGCTCGAACCCTCCCGGATTGATCGCCTGGGCAAACCCCTGACCCGAGCCTAAGCCGAGCGCCAGGGCGGCCCAGACGACGATCCATACGCGACCTGGCCAGAGCGACATTACGCAATTATACCGCCAATTATCGGGGCGCCCAGCGCCATATGCGATCGTCGCCGCGGGCGTGAAGAAGGTTCCCTGGGGGCGGCGCGAAATTCAGGCCTCATGCGCCTCCACGCATCGCCGGCACAGGCCCTGCGCCTCCGTCACGACGCGGTGGAGCGTGAAGCCCGTGGCCGCAGCCGAGGCAGCGATTGCGCGCATGACCTCCGGATCCTCGATCTCCTCGCTCCGCCCGCAGGCCGCGCAGATGAGCTGCATGCCGTGGTGGGCGTGGCCCAGATGCTCGCAGGGAGCATAGGCGTTGAGGCTTTCGATCTTGTGCACGAAGCCGTGCTCGATGAAAAAGTCGAGAGTCCGGTAGACCGTCGGCGGCGCGACGTGCTTGCTCTCGCGGCGCGAAAGCTCCTCCAGGATCGCATAGGCGCCGAGCGGGGCGGCGCTGTCGCCGAAAATGTCGAGCACCCGCCGGCGAAGCGGCGTCAGATGGAAGCCCTGACGCAGGCAGGCGAGCTCGACCCTGGCCGCCCAGGTCGCCGGATCATGTGCGCAGCCGCAAGCGTTCGCCATCTTCACCTCGAAGGCGCAAACTAGCACGACCAACGCTGCTGGTCGCGCGGACCCATCTTTATGAGCTTGCACCGTGCATTGTTATAACATAACACTCAATGTCGGGGGCGCAATTGGAGGACATCGCATGACCAAACGGCTTTCTCTAACTGCGGCGGCGCTTGCCGCGGCCGCGCTTTGCGCCAGCGCGCCAGCTTTCGCCGACCCGGTCAAGGTCGTCGCGGCGGAAAACTTCTATGGCGACCTCGCGACCCAGATCGGCGGGGCGAACGTCGCGGTGACCAGCATCCTGAGCAACCCCGACGACGATCCGCACCTGTTCGAAGCGAGCCCGGACACCGCCAGGGCGCTGACCGACGCCAAAGTCGTCATCGTCAACGGCGTCGATTACGACCCGTGGATGGAGAAGCTGCTCGGCGCCCACAAGGCGCCCGGCCGCACGGAAATCGTCGTCGGCAAGCTGGTCGGCCGCAAGGCGGGCGACAATCCCCATTTGTGGTACGATCCGGCCACTATGAAGGCCGCCGCCAAGGCCCTCGTCGCCGATCTCGTCGCGATCGACCCGACGCACAAGGCGGATTATGAGCAAGGCCAGGCGAAGTTCCTCGCGTCGCTGAAGCCCCTGGACGACAAAATCGCCGCCATGCGCAAGTCCTTCGCCGGCCAACCGATCACCGCCTCCGAGCCGGTGTTCGGATATCAGGCGGCCCTTATCGGGCTCAAGGTCCACAACGAGAAGTTCGCGCTTGCGGTGATGAACAACGCCGAGCCGACCGCTTCCGAGGTGGCCGCCTTCGAGAACGACCTCAAGGGCCGCAAGGTGAAGGCGATGCTCTACAACGCCCAGGCGAGCGAGCCCTCGGTCCAGCGCCTCGTCCAGATGGCCAAGGACAACGGGATCCCGGTCGTCGGCGTCTCCGAGACCGAACCGGCGGGCACGACTTACCAGGCGTGGATGCTCGGGCAGCTGGGCGCCCTCGACAAGGCGCTGGGCCCGACCGAGTGAGCGCACTCAGCTTCGACAATGTGACGATCAGGCTCGGCCGCCGGGACATCCTCTCGGCGGCGAGCTTCGCCGTCCATGAGGGCGAGTTCGTTGGCATGCTGGGGGCGAACGGGGCCGGAAAGACCACGCTGATGCGCGCCGCGCTCGGCCTCGCTCCTGTCGCTTCGGGCTCAATCGCGGTGCTCGGCCGGCGGGCGACGCGCGGCAATGCCCATATCGGCTACATGCCGCAGAACCGCGGCGCCGTCGGGGGTCTCAGGCTCACCGGGTGGGACGTCGTCGCCAGCGCCGCGATCGGCTGCCGCTTCGGCTTCGCCCGGCTCGACAAGGCGACGCGGCGCGAGATCGACTGGGCGCTCGACGAGGTAGGCGCGCGCGACCTCGCCTGCCGCTCGATCGGCGAATTGTCGGGAGGAGAGCGTCAGCGGGTCTTCCTCAGCCAGGCGCTACTCGGCAAGCCGCGCCTGCTTTTGCTCGACGAGCCGCTGATCTCGCTCGACCCCGGGCATCAAAAGAACATCGTCGAAACCGCCCGGCGCATTTGCGACGACCTCAAGGTGGCGATCCTGTTCAGCGCGCACGAACTCAACCCGCTGGTCAATGCGATCGACCGTGTCCTCTACCTGGGTGGAGGCGGGGCCGTGATCGGTCCGGTCAAGGAGGTCGTCACCGGCCCCGTCCTCTCACGGCTCTACGGGACGCAGATCGAGGTCGTGCGGGCGAAAGGCCGCTATTTCGTCATGGCTGGAGACGTCGAAGTTGAGCGCGAAGCCCATCGACACGACGACGCGCATGGGGCTTCCCACGACCACGACGACGCCCATGCTTGAATACGACTTCATGCGCACCGCCTTCGCCGCCTCCGGCATCGCGGCCGTGCTCGCCGGGACGGTCGGCTTCTTCCTGGTCCTTCGGGGGCAGACCTTCGCCGGCCATGCCCTTTCGCATGTCGGCTTCACCGGTGCGACGGGCGCGATCCTCGTCGGCCTGTCGCCGTTCGCCGGGCTCGTCGGCTTCACCTTCGTGACGGGCGTCGGCATGGGCCTGTTCGGCGAGAAGCTCGCCGAGCGCGACGTGGCGATCGGCATGACGCTGTCGCTCGCGCTGGGCCTCGGTCTCCTCTTCCTGCATTTCTACACCTCGGCCGCGACCCAGGCGGCGGCGCTGCTGTTCGGCAACGTGCTCGGGGTCGACCCGTCGGCGCTGCTGCAGCTTCTCGTGCTGGCGGTCGTGAGCCTTGCGGCGCTGGCGCTGATCGGCCGGCCGCTCGTCTTCGCCTCCCTTCAGGCGGAGCTCGCCGAGGCGCGCGGCGTGCCGCTGCGCTTCGTCGGCGCGGCGTTCCTGGCGATCGTGGCGGTCGCAGTCGCCGAATCCGCGCAGATCGTCGGCGTGCTCCTGGTGTTCACCCTAATCGTCGGACCGGCGGCGGCGGCGATGAACCTCACCCGCCGCCTGCCGGCCGCCGTCGCGCTCTCGGCCGGCCTCGCGCTCGCAGAAGCCTGGGGAGGACTGACGCTGGCCTACTATACCGACTGGCCGACCAGCTTCTGGATCACCGCGCTCTCTGGCATGGTGTTCTTCGGCGGCGCGGGGCTAAGGCGATTCGCGGGGTAGGGCGGACCCTCACCCCGGCCCTCTCCCGCAAGCGGGAGAGGGGGCGTTACCCTTCTCCCGCTTGGGGGAGAAGGTGGCGCGAAACGCCGGATGAGGGGCAAGCGGGGCGGTGGCTTCTTCCGGCTATTTTCTCGATGTCGAGCGGTCGGCGCTGGGACGGCCGTGGCGGCCGCGGCTCGACGGGGCGGGCGAGACGCGCGCGCTCGCCATCGCCCAGGTCGGCGGGCGCGACGAGCTCCTCGCCCGGGTGCTGGCGGGGCGCGGCGTCGCCCCCGAGACGGTCGAACGCTATCTCGAGCCGACGCTGCGCGACCTGATGCCCGATCCTTTCGCCATGCGCGACATGGAGGCGGCGACCGCCCGGCTCGCCCGCGCCGTCCGGCGGGGAGAGCGCGTCGCCATCTTCGGCGACTACGACGTCGACGGCGCCTGCAGCGCCGCGCTCATCAGCGAATATCTCGCCGCCTGCGGCTCAGAGACGATCGTCCATATCCCCGACCGCGTCAGCGAGGGCTACGGCCCCAACGCCGAGGCGATCGAGAGCTTTTTCGCGCAGGGAGCGAGGCTGGTGGTCACGGTCGACTGCGGGGCGGTGAGTCACGCGCCCTTCGAGCGCGCCGCCCGGCTCGGCCTCGACGTGATCGTGTTCGATCATCACCAGGCGCCCGAGACGCTGCCGCGGGCGCTCGCCCTCGTCGATCCGAACCGGGCGGACGACCTCTCGGGCCTCGGCCATCTCTCGGCGGCAGGCGTCGTCTTCATGGCGCTGGTCGCGCTCAACCGGGCGCTGCGCCAGGCGGGCTTCTGGAACGGGCGGAAGGCGCCGGATCTCGTCGCCGCGCTCGATCTGGTCGCGCTCGCGACCGTCGCCGACGTCGTGCCGCTGACCGGCTTGAACCGCGCCTTCGTCGCCAGGGGGCTCGAGGTCATGCGCCGCCGCGGGCGGCCGGGCCTCGCGGCCTTGCTCGACGTCGCCGGGGCCGACGGGCCGCCGAGGCCTTATCATCTCGGCTTCATGATCGGGCCGCGCATCAACGCGGGCGGGCGGATCGGCGACGCGGCGCTCGGCGCCCGGCTCCTCGCCACGACCGACGACCTCGAGGCGCGGGACATCGCCGCCGAGCTCGACCGGCTGAACCGGGCCCGCCAGCAGATCGAGATCGCGGCGCTGGCGGAGGCCGAGGCGGAGGCGCTGGCCTCGCTCGGCCTCGACGAGCGGGGCGCGACGCTGGTGGTGGCGGGCGAGAACTGGCCGCCCGGCGTGGTCGGCATCCTCGCCGCGCGGCTCAAGGAGCGGTTCGACCGCCCGGCCTTCGCGCTGACCTTTGTCGGACGGCACGCGATCGGATCGGGACGCTCGGTCGCCGGCGTCGACCTCGGCAAGGCGGTCCGCGCCGCCGTCGAGGCGGGCCTTCTCATCAAGGGCGGCGGCCACGCCATGGCGGCGGGCGTGACGATCGAGAGAGAAAGGCTTGGCGAATGGCGGGCCTTCCTCGAGGAAAGGCTCGCCGGGCCGGTGGCGCGCGCGCGCGCCGGGGCGAGCCTTTCGGTCGACGCGGCGATGACGGCCGCCGCCGCGACGCCCGACCTCGCCCGCAAGCTCGATGCGGCCGGCCCCTACGGCTCGGGCAACCCGGAGCCGGTGTTCGTCTTGCCGCGCCATCGTCTCGCCGACGTCATGCCGGTCGGGACGGACCATTTGAGGATGAGGGCCGCCGCCGGCGACGGCTCGACGGTCGAGGCGATCGCCTTCCGCTCGGTCGGCAAGAAGCTCGGCGACGCGCTGACCCGCCTCCGCGGCGCCCCCGTCCACCTGGCCGGGACGCTCGCGGTCAAAAGCTACGGCGGCCGGGAGCGGGCGCAGCTCCGGGTGATCGACGTGGCGGAGGCTGGGCGGTAGGGGAGGCGCTTGATCCGACGCTTTAAGCCGGTTTGGCGCCACTTTAGCGTCGAGGGTCAATCTTTTCAGGGAGTTGGGACCCGGTTTAACGTCGCCCTGTTTTTGCCGGCAAATATGTACATACATATTATGTTTATTGTGGACTCCGGGCGTGACGCAACAACGGCCTCCTGACAATTGTCGACCGAGCGGGCATGCGCATGAACTGCCAAGACGTCGTCACCATCGAGCCGGAGAAGCGGGGCGGACGCCCAAGGATTCGCGGCATGCGCATGCCAGTCGCCAACGTTCCCCTTCATCGCCCCGCCGATCGGATGAGCGGACGTGCCGCAGTATCAACGCATGATTGACTTCAATCCCGCGCCCTTCGGTCACAAGGAGCCTGGCGCTTGAATGACTCGCGCCACGGCTCGCTCGAGATAGTCGGCGAATGCGCGCGCTTTCTGCGATGGCCGCCGGCCGGCGGGGAAGACCATGTAGGCGACCATCGGATCGAGCGCGTAGGCGGCCAGCACTTCCGCGAGCGCCCCCGATGCGAGCTCCTCCGCGCACATCCGGATCGACGCGATGGCGACGCCGAGGCCGGCGGAGGCGCAGGCGACGACGCCCGCGGCCGAGCGCGCGTGGATTCGCGGCTCGACGGGCGCGACCTCGGGCTGGCCGTTCCGGCGCGCGGTCCAGCTCCGTTCGCCGGGCGCGCCAGGACCGCCGATCAGGTCGTGTTGCGCAAGGTCGGCGACGCTCTTCGGCGCGCCCCGCCGCGTCAGATAGGACGGCGCGGCGACGAAAAGGCGCCTGGCGCTTTCGAGCTTGCGCGCCACGAAACTCGAGTCCGGCTGCTCGCCAGTCCGCAGCGCGAGGTCGGCCCCTTCGGCGACGAGATTCTCATAGCGGTCCGACATCATCAGATCGATCTTGAGCAGCGGGCGCGTTTCGAGGAAGGCGGGGAGAAGGGGCGCGATCCGCCGCGCGCCGTAGGTCGCCGGCAGGGCGACGCGCAAGAGGCCTGAAAGCCGATCCGCGCCGCGCGCGGCGTTCTCGGCCTCCTCCACGGCGGCGAGCGCATCGCGCGCCCGCGCGAGGAGGGCCTCGCCGGCGTCGGTGGCCGAGATTTGCCGCGTCGTCCTCACGATGAGCTTGACGCCCAGTCGGTTCTCGAGCGCCGCCACCGCCCGCGAAGCGGAAGGCTGCGTGAGGCCGAAGGCGCGGGCGGCTTTCGAGAAGCTTCCGGTCTCGACCGTGCGAACGAAGAGAGCAAGCTGCTGGAGCCGGTCATTCATACGCTCACCGCATTTATCTTATACCGCTTGTCCCGCTAATCGCCAGATTTTGCATGACCTAGATCTCGTCACGGCAGGAGGGGCGGCGTCTCGCCGCCCAGGGTGCGCGAGACGCGCACCCTGCTGGAAGCCTGCGGCAAACGCAGGCCCGGACGGATCGGAGCAAAGGCCGGACGGATCGGAGCAAAGGAGCGCAATCATGGGAGAGCTGACCGGAAAAGTCGCAGTTGTGACCGGCGCGTCGAAGGGGATCGGCGCCGCCATCGCGAAGACCTTCGCCGAGGCAGGGGCGGCGGTGGCGGTCAATTACGCGTCGAACAGGGCCGACGCCGATCGGGTGGTCGGCGAGATCGTCAAGGCCGGCGGCAAGGCGATCGCGGTCCGGGCGAACGTCGCCAAGCGCGCGGATGTCCAACGTCTGTTTCAGGAGACAGCGGAGAAGCTGGGCCGGCCGAACATCCTCGTCAATAACGCCGGCGTGTACAGCTTCGCGCCGCTCGAGGCGGTGACCGAGGAGGATTTTCACCGGCAGTTCGACACCAACGTGCTCGGCGCGATCCTGGCCACGCAAGAGGCCGTCAAGGCTTTCGACGGCTCGGGCGGCAGCGTGATCAACTTCAGCACCATTTCGAGCACGAATCCGTCGCCGAACTCTCTCGTCTATTCCGCCTCGAAAAGCGCGATCGACACGATGACGCGCGAGCTCGCCATCGAGCTTGCCGGCAAAGGGATCCGCGTGAACGCCATCGCGCCAGGCATGACGGAGACCGAGGGCTTCGCCGCGGCGGGCTTGAGCGCCGGGAGCGCCAAGGAGCTCGGCTTTTCGCTGCCGATGGGGCGCATCGGACGGCCCGAGGACATCGCCAGGGTCGCGCTGTTTCTCGCCTCCGACCAATCCGCCTGGGTGACCGGCGAGCGCATCGCGGTCTCCGGGGGACAGAGATAGGAGGAATCCCTTCCCGCCGCAAAGGCCTTGGATGGTCCAATATCGCTTCACAGACTGTCGCGAAGGAGCCTTGGACAGTAGGATCCTCGGCAATAGAGCTTCCCCGCGCGCTCTTCGATAATACCCCCGAGATCGTCATGGAAATGCACCAGGTTCGTTATTTCCTTGCGGTGGCGGAGGAGCTGAATTTCACGCGCGCAAGCGAGCGGTGCAATGTGACGCAGCCCTCCTTGTCGCGCGCCATCAAGCTTCTCGAGGAGGAGCTTGGAGGGCTGCTCTTTCGCCGCGAGCGCGAATCGACACATCTTACGGATCTTGGCCACATGGTCCGTCCGCACCTTCAGTCGGTTTACGACCACTCGAGCTTGGCGAAGCGCCTGTCTCGGGAGTTCGTGAAAAAGTCGCCGCTCAAACTGGGGATCATGAGCACAATCTCGCCGGACGAGATCGTCGACCTCATCGCCAATATTCGCACCCGCCATACCGACGTCGAGCTGAGACTATGCGATGCGAGCGCCAAGGATTTGCGCGCGCGGCTCCTGTCCGGCGATCTCGAGGTCGCCATTTACGCCTTGCCGGGCGAGCAAACCGACGATCACATTCATTCGATTGCGTTGTTTCGCGAGCAGATGGTTCTCGCCGTTCACCGCGACCATCGTCTCGCCAACGCCGGGGCGTTCCCCGTTCGCGAGATGAATGGCGAGCCCTATATCCATCGCACCAACTGCGAGTTCGCCGGTTATGCCGATCACATACTCCAAGAGAAGGGCCTCACCTGCAATCCCGTCTATTGGAGCGAGCGCGACGACTGGACCCTGGCGATGGTCGCCGCCGGATTGGGATTTGCATTCATGCCGGCAAACGCAGTCAAACACCCCGGCGTGATCGGTTTGCCGGTCGTCGAGCCCGAGTTTTGGCGACAGGTAGACCTCGTGAGCGTGAGAGGGCGTCGCTATTCGCCGGCGGTCGGTTCGCTGGTCCGTGAGGCGATGCGAAAAACGTGGTTCGGAAAGCAGCCGGCGCGGGTGATGCATTCCGCGGTCGCGCTTGCGCCGGCGGGCGCCGGCGAAATTGCTGCATAGCCGCCCGATCGATCGATCGATTGATGAATGGCGAGGCGGTTTGTCGCCCGCATCGTCGCCAGTCTCCAAAGACTGATGTTCCTGTCGGCCTTGGTCCTCGACGGCGCGCGCCCCGTGGGTCATGCGGTCGCGCGTCAGCCAAGTGCGGAGTTAAGCGCCCAGCCGCCACGGCGCGCCGGGCCCGCTCTATAGACGGCGGCTATCGCATCGATTGTCAATCGGCATTTCACGCCGAAAATCGTCCCTGCGATTATTGGGTCCGCGCTTATCCCGGGAAGCCTCAGGACACGACTTCAATGAGTTCGACGAACCCCGCTGCTTCGGCCTCCGCGCCCGCAGAACGGCGCCGGCTGCTGCGACCCCGCGAGGCGACAAGGGACGTCGGCCGGGTCATCCGGTCGCTGGTCCCCCAACTTCGCGGAGCGTCTTCGAACTCGGCCACCGGGGAAGTCTTCTATCGCCATCGGCTGCCCGTTCGGATCACGCACTGGATCAACGCTCTCTGCATTCTCTTCCTGCTTGGAAGCGGGCTGAATATATTCAATGCGCATCCCAGCCTCTACTGGGGAAAGTACGGCGCGGACGCCGATAAGCCTTTCTTCTCGATCGGTTCTGAAGACGCCGCCGGCGGCACGCGTGGATACGTCCAGCTCGGGCCGTGGCGCATGGATACGACGGGCGTCCTCGGCTGGTCGAAATCAGAGGGCGAATACGTTGACCGCGCCTGGCCGGACTGGATGACCATTCCAAGTTTCCAGGATCTGGCCGATGCGCGGCACTGGCACTTCCTGTTTGCATGGCTGCTGGCGATCAACGGGGCCGTGTATTTGACCTGGGGCGTCGTCTCCCGCCACCTGAAGAGGGACATCGTCCCCACAGGGGCCGACGTCAAAGCGATACCGTCCTCCATTGTCGAGCACGTGAAACTGAAGCACCCGGCTGGCGAGGCCGCAAAGCGATACAATCCGCTGCAGCGGCTCGCCTACCTGGGCGTCATGCTCCTGATAGCGCTGATGGTCCTGACGGGCCTCACGATGTCGCCAGGATTCGACGCCGTCTGCCCCTGGCTCCTTGATGTCTTCGGCGGAAGGCAATCGGCGCGTAGCATCCACTTCATCTGCGCCAGCCTTGTCGTGCTGTTCGTCGTCGTCCATCTCGTTGAGGTTGTGCTCGCGGGCGCGATCAACGAGGTGCGCTCGATGTTGACCGGTCGATATGTAGTCCCAGAGGAGCACTGCCCGTGAGCGCCGCCGACATCACACGGCGGGCCGTGATTCTCGCCGGATTTGGCGGCGCCGGCGCTCTCATCTGGAACGTCAATTCGCTCACTTTGAGTCCGAGTTTCGCGCGCGTGTTCCACGCCGAAGAAGACTGGACTCGGATGAGCCAGCGCACGTTGCTCCTGCCCGGGCAGCTCGCCAGAGAATACAGCGCGGCGGACATATCGCCGGTATTCAAGGCGAACGGCACCTTCAATCCCGGCGGCGACCACTACAACGCTCAGGTCACGCAGAACTTCGCGAATTGGCGGCTGCGGATCGATGGCATGGTCTCTCATCCGTTATCGCTTTCCGTCGGCGCGATCCGAGCCTTGCCTTCGCGCACGCAGATCACGCGGCACGATTGTGTCGAGGGCTGGAGCGCGATCGGCATGTGGACGGGCGTGCCGCTTGGCTTGCTTCTGAAGGCGGCCGGTCTTTCGTCATCGGCCCGCTACGCCGT
>DASRSL010000217.1:0-23477 GCA_035656495.1 Roseiarcus sp. | reverse complement strand
AAAGGAAAGTCCTTAGGCGACGGCAAGCTCACCTTCGTCAACAATCAGGTCGTCACGACGACCGGCACTGTCGCCCTCTACGCGACGTTCCCCAACGACAATGAAGCGCTCTGGCCGGGGGCGTTCGTCACCGTCGACCTTGTGCTCGGGGTGCGCAAGAATGCCCTCACCGCTCCCGTCGGGAGCGTCATGTCGGGTCCCGAGGGGGACTACGTCTACACGCTCTCGGCCGACAATGTCGCCCACCGCGTTCCCGTGCTGGTTGTCGCCCGCCAGAATGGGTTGGCCGTGTTTACGGAAGGCGTCTCGCCGGGCGAGCGCGTCGTCGTCAACGGGCAGTACAATCTCGCCAACGGCGTGAAGGTCGCGATCGAACCGCCCAGGGCGACCGCGAGCGCCGCGCCATGAACATTTCGGAAGTCTTCATCCGCCGGCCGATCGCGACCGCGCTGATGACGGTCGGGCTTTTTGCGTTCGGCGCGGTCTGCTTCACGCTGCTGCCGGTCGCCGCGCTGCCCAACGTCGAGTTCCCGACGATCTCGGTGTCGGCGCAGCTCCCGGGCGCGAGCCCCACCGTGATGGCCTCGACCGTGGCGACGCCGCTCGAGGACCAATTCACGGCTATTCCCGGGCTCTCCTCGATGACCTCGACGAGCGGGCTCGGCTCGACATCGATCACGCTGCAGTTCGACTTGAGCACAAGCATCACTGCCGATGCCGGATACGTGGAGCAGGCGATCCAGGCCGCGAGCGCCCTTCTCCCCAAGAATCTTCCGACCCCGCCGACCTACAGGGTGGCCAATCCGGCCAACGCGCCGATTCTCATCTACGCGGTTCATTCCGACGCCTATCCGGTCCAGGAGCTCGATCAGTACGCGAACATCCTTATCGGCCAGTCGCTCTCGCGGGTGAGCGGCGTCGGCCAGGTGCTCATCGCCGGGCAAGCTGAGCCCGCCGTGCAGGTGCAGCTCAATCCCGACGCGCTCGCGGCGAAAGGACTGGGGTTCGCGCAGATCAGCGCCGCGCTGACCGCCGCAAGCGCTCTCCAACCGACGGGCAATCTCGAAGGCCGCCACGAGGAGTTTCCGCTCGACGTCAACCAGCAGCTGACCAACGCCGCCCAGTTCCGCAAGGTGATCGTGGCCTACAGCAACGGCGCGCCGGTCGAGCTGGGGGACATCGCGACCGTGGTCGACGGGCCGCAAAAGCCCCGCACCGGCGCCTGGTTCGGGACCAAGCGGGCCGAGGTTCTGTTGATCTTCAAGGCGCCCGGCGCCAACACGCTCGACGTCGTCGACAAGGTCAAGGCGATGATGCCTGAGCTCGAAAGGTCGATCCCGCGCACGGTGCACGTCGACCTCGTCGCCGACCGCTCCCTGTCGATCCGCGCCTCCGTCTCGGACGTCGAGTTCACTCTCGGGTTGGCGATGGCGCTCGTTGTCCTGGTGATCTTCCTCTTCCTGCGCAAGTTCTGGGCGACCGTGATTCCGAGCATCACCTTGCCAGTCGTGATCGTCGCGACGTTTGCGGCGATGTATCTGCTCGGCTACAGCATCGACAATCTGTCGCTCATGGCGCTCACGATCGCCATCGGGTTCCTTGTCGACGACGCGATCGTGATGATCGAGAACATCGTCCGCCATATCGAGGCGGGGGAGCCGCCCCTTGAAGCCGCGCTCAAGGGCGCGGGCGAGATCGGCTTCACCATTCTCTCCATCACGCTGTCGCTGGCGGCCGTCTTTATTCCGGTCCTCTTCATGTCGGGCGTGGTCGGACTGCTTTTCCACGAATTCGGCATGGTGACGATTCTCGCGATATTCATCTCCGGCTTCGTGTCGCTGACCCTAACGCCGATGATGTGCGCGCAGTTTCTGACCCGCGAGAGCGGCGAGCAGCAGGGCCGCGTCAGCCGCTGGCTCGAGCGCGGTTTCGACCGCATGCGCGACCTGTACGACCGAGGGCTGGTCTGGGCCCTGCGGCACGAGTTTCTGATGCTGCTCGTCACCATCGCGCTGATGGCCGGAACGGTGTTCCTTTACGTCGTGATCCCGAAGGGGTTCTTACCCGAACAGGACACCGGCATCTTTATCGGCGTGGCGCAGGCGCGCGAGGACACCTCCTTCGACGCGATGGCGAAAATCGAGAATGAATGTGCCGCCATCATCCTCAAGGATCCTGCCGTCTCAGGCATCGTCGGCTTCGCCGGCGCGACCGGAGGCAACCCCAGCGAGAGCACGGCGCGCATGTTCGCCCAGCTGAAGCCGTTCAAACAGCGGCCATCGGTGCAGGAGGTGATGGCGCGGCTCAGGCCCGCGCTCGCCAGGGTGGTCGGCGTTAAGTTCTACATGCAGTCCGTGCCGGACATCAGAATCGGCGGCCGGCTCGAGCAGGCGGAATACCAGTATACGCTGACCGACACGAACCCGGACGAGCTCAATCACTGGGCTCCGATTTTGCTGGCAAAGCTCGAGGGCATGAAAATCCTTAGCGAGGTCGCCTCGGACCAGCAGATCCACTCGCCCCATGTCGTCGTCGAGGTCGATCGGGATCGGGCTTCTAGCCTCAACGTGCCGATCACCAACATCGACGCGGCGCTCGAGGACGCCTTCGGGCAGGCGCAAATCGCGAATATCTATTTGCCGACCCAACAGGCTTATGTGATCCTCGAGGTCGAGAGGAGATTTCAATCCGGGCCAGAGGCCCTGTCGAGCATCTACGTCACGAACGCGACGGGCGGGCAGGTCCCGCTGTCAGCGGTCACGCACGAGACGCGCAAGGTCGAGCCGCTGACCATCGACCACCAGGGCGTCTTTCCGTCAGTGACGCTGTCGTTCAACCTCGCGCCAGGCGCGTCGCTGAGCCAGGCGGTCGACGCCATCACCGCGGCCAGGGCCAGCATCGGCGCGCCGGCGACCCTGGTCGGGCAGTTCGAGGGCACGGCGCAGGCGTTCCAGGCCTCGCTCGTCACCATGCCGCTCCTGGTCATGGCGGCGATCGCGGTGATCTACATCATCATGGGCATGCTCTATGAGAGCTTCATCCACCCGATCACCATTCTCTCCGCCCTCCCGGCGGCCGGAGTGGGCGCGCTCTTGATCCTGATCGCGACGCGCACCGATCTGACCCTGATCGCGCTGATCGGCGTCCTCCTCCTGATCGGCATCGTCAAGAAGAACGCGATCATGATGATCGACTTCGCCCTGGTCGCCGAACGCGAGGAAAAGATGAGCCCGGTCGACGCCGTGCACCACGCCTGCCTGCAGCGCTTCCGCCCGATCATGATGACCACGGTCTCCGCCCTGATCGTGGCCCTGCCGCTCGCCCTCGAGACCGGCGCCGGCGCGGAGCTGCGCAGGCCGCTGGGAATCGCGATGGTCGGCGGTCTGCTTGTCTCCCAGTGGTTGACGCTCTACACGACGCCGATCGTCTACATCTACCTCGACCGGCTCAACACCTGGATGAACGGGCTGTTTTCGGGCCGCAGGCTGCGGCCGGGGCACGCCTAACCCCACGCCGAGTCGCTGACGCCGGCCAGGGCCCGTATGCGGGGCTCGTCGCCAGCCAGATCGCTCGCCTCGCCGGCGTAGACGATCGCGCCGTCTTCGAGGACATAGGCGCGGTCGGCGATCTCGACCGCCGCGCGCACGTTCTGCTCGACCAGGAGGATCGAAAGGCCTTCGCGCCGGGCGGCCGCCACGACGTTGAAAACCTCCCGCACGATGAGCGGCGCGAGGCCCTGCGACGGCTCGTCGAGCAGAAGGAGCTTCGGATTGAGGACGAGCGCGCGGGCGATCGCCAGCATCTCCTGTTCGCCGCCCGACAGCTGGCGGCCTTTGGCGCTCCTTCGCTCCTCGAGGCGCGGAAAGAGGCGGAAGACGCGCTCGATCGTCCAGGGGCCGGGGCGCGCGAGCGGAACCTTAAGATTTTCCTCGACGCTGAGCGGAGAAAAGATGCGTCGGCCTTCGGGGACGTAGCCGACGCCGAGCGCCGCGACGCGGTAGGGCGGCCATCGGGTGGTCGTCTCGCCGAACACGCGCACCGTTCCCCGGCGGGGCGGCGTCAGTCCGACGAGGCTGCGCAGCGTCGTCGTCTTGCCCGCGCCGTTGCGTCCCAAGAGGGCGACGATCTCGCCTTCGCGGACCTCGAGGCTGACGCCGTGGAGAATGTGGCTCTTGCCGTAGAAGGTGTCGATGCCGTCGGCTTCGAGGGCCCGGCCCGTCATGCGATGGCCTTTCCCAGATAGGCGGCCTGGACCATCTCGTTGGCGACGATCTCCGCCGGCGCCCCGTTCGCGAGAACGGCGCCGCGGTCGAGAACCATGACGCGGTCGGCCATCCGCAGAACGAGACGCATGTCATGCTCGATCAGGACGATGGCGAGCCCCTTCTCGCGGTGCAGCCGGCGGATAAGCTGCGCGATCTCGTAGGTTTCGCGTTCGCCCATTCCTGCGGTCGGCTCGTCGAGCAGCAATAGGCGGGGGTTCAACGCGAGGGCCATCATGATCTCGACCGTTCTCTGGTCGCCGTGGCTGAGTTCTCCCACCGCCCTGCCGACGTTGCGCGCAAGCCCCGACCATTCCAGAAGCTCGTCGGCGCGCTCTCGGACCTTGAGCCTCTCCGCGCCGGACAGCCCGATCCGCAGCCGGAAGCCCGCGGCGACCTCGACCGGAATCTGGAGATTCTCGCCGACCGTCAGCCTCGGGAAGACCTCGGTGATCTGAAAGGTGCGGGCAAGGCCGCGCCAGACCCGGCGGGCCGGAGACAGGCCCGTGACGTCGTGGCCGTCGAGAACGATCCGACCCGCGTCCGGCCTGACGAATCCGCTGATGAGATTGAAGAAGGTCGTCTTGCCGGCGCCGTTCGGCCCGATCACCGCGCGCAACTCCCCGGAATCCACGCTCATCGAGACGCTGTCGACGGCGAGGAGGCTCCCGAAGCGCTTGGTCACGTTCTCGACCTCGAGAAGGCTCATCGATCACGCCTTGCGCAGGATTCCGAGCACGCCGTCGGGGAAGAACAGCACGATCACCACGAAGAACAGGCCGATGAACGACATCCAGTTCTCGGTCATGCTCGAAACGTAGTTCTGCAGGACGATGAAGATCGTCGCCCCGACCAGCGGGCCCCAGAAGGAGCGCATGCCCCCGAGCACGGCCATGATCACGAACTCGCCGGACTGCTCCCAGTGCAGTTGGTGCGGATCGGCGAAATTGTTGAGCAACACATAAAGCGTGCCGGCCAGGCCGGCGAATGTGCAGGAGATCAGCCACGAGAGCCAGATATGGTTGTCCACCGGAATGCCCAGGTAGCGCGCGCGGCGCTCGTTTTCGCGGATCGCGAGCAGCGTCCGGCCGAACGGCGAACGCAGCGCCCAGGCCATGGCCGCGAGCGACAGCGCGAAGAAGAACAGAACAAAGTAATAGAACGTCACCGCGCTGTCGAGAATGTCGATATTGATGAAGCCGAGGTGGATCGGCATGCGGTGCCAGTTCGAGAGCCCGTCGTCGCCGCCGGTCACATTGTTCCACCGGAAGGCGATGAAATAGAAGATCTGTCCGAAAGCGATCGTCACCATGGCGAAATAGATGCCGCGCAGGTGAACGATCAGCTTCCCGATGATCGCCGCCGCGACGATTGCCGTCACGACGCCCACCGCCATGCCGAGGAGCGTGTTCGGGACGAGATACTTGATCGTCAGGCCCGCGCCATAGCCCCCGAGGCCGAAAAAGGCGGCGTGGCCGAATGACATGATGCCGGTGAAGCCGATAAGGAAGTTGAGAGCGGTGGCGGCGAGCGCCATCACGACGACGAGCGTGCCGAGCTGGATGTAGCCGCCGACCGCGCCGATCCAAAAGGGCATGGTCAACAGCAGGAGCCAGACCAGCGCGTCGGCGGCCAGCTTCCAGCTCCGCTCGGGCTTCATTGCCGGCCCTCCTCGCCGAATAGTCCGCGCGGGCGAACGAGCAGCACGAGCGCCATCAAAACGTAGATGACCGCCTCGCTGGCGGAAGGAAAGAACACGGTCGTCACGCCGGAAGCGACGCCGATCAAAAGGCCGCCGACCAGCGTGCCGGGCAAGCTGCCGAGCCCGCCGATGATGATGGCGACGAAGCTCGGCATGATGAGGTCATTGCCGATGGTCGGCTGCAGGCCGAGCATTCCCGCCGCCAGCACCCCGGCGAGACCGGCGAGGAAAATGCCGAGGGCGAAATTGAAGCTGCGCAGACGTCCGATGTTGACGCCGAGCGCGGAGACCGTTTCGAGATCGACGACGCCCGCGCGAATGCGCATGCCGATCCGCGTCCATCTGAGCACGGCGAACAGGGCGGCCACGGTGGCCGTCGCCAGCGCCACCATGAACACGCGGTAGCCGGTGAGAAAGAAATATTCGGCGCTCAACGCATTGTTCAGCGATCCCGGCACGGAGAAGGGAAGGGTCTCCGAACCCCAGACGATGCGCGCGCCGTCCTGGAGCATGAAAGCCAGACCGAAGGTCAAGAGCAGGCTGTAAAGCGGATCGCGTCCGTAGAGGCGGCGGATCAGCAGGCGCTCGACGAGAAAGCCGAGCAGCGCGGTGAGCACGGGCGCCGCGGCCAGCGCGCCCCAGAAGCCGAAATAGGGCGCCAGCGAATAGGCGAAATAGGCGCCGAACGCCAGGAACCCGCCGTGGGCGAAATTGATCACGCCGGAAAGGTTGAGGATAAGCGACAGGCCGAGCGCCATCAGCGCGTAGAACGCGCCGATGATGAGGCCGTTGAAGACGTTGTAGAGAATGAGCTCAGTCATCGGGTCGGTGCGGACTCCGCGCCGGCGTCCGCTTGTTCCTCGAGCTCAGGCCGGATAGGAGAGGTGGCAGCCGGTCTGATCCACCGGGAGCGCCACGTCTTCGCCTTTGACGACGCTGTCGACGTGGAACAGGTCCTCCGGTTGCGGGCCGTGCGGGACGGCGTGGCCAACATAGACGTTGGGCATCAGCTGATGATCGCCGGCTCGGTAGAAGACCCTGTCGGGCATCAGCGCGACCTCGGGCGGCAGCGTGAAGTTCTCGAGGCCCTTGGCGAGCTTCACGGCGTCGAGCGTCTTGAGCTGATTGGCGATCAGCGCGCAACTCCAGACCGAGGCGTAGCCGAACCAGTGGCGCGCGGTCGGCGCCTTGCCGCCGTTGACCTTGCGGATCGCGGCGACGAAGTCGGCGACGTGGGCCACGTCCGGCTGGACCCAGTACCATTCGAACATCCAGGTGCCGATCCGAGCCTCGGGCGGCAGCCCCTCGAGCGTCTCCAGCTCCGCCTGCGCACCCGCGATATGGAACTTCTTGTCGAGGCCGAACTGGACCGCCTGCTTGAGCGCATTCACTGCATCCTGCCCCTGGACGAGGAACAAAATGACGTCCGGCTTCGCCGCCTGAGCCTGGATCAGGTAGGACGAGAAATCCGTGGTTCCGAGCGGCGAGAGCGACGCGCCGGCCTCGGTTCCGCCGAACTTCTTGAGGTTCGCCTCGAAGCCTTCCTGGAGCGTGTGGCCGAAGGAGTAGTCCGGCGTGATGAAATACCATTTCTTACCGTATTTTTCGAACAAGAGCTTGGAGACGGCGTCCGTCTCCATGCGGGTCGTGTTGCAGACGCGGAAGACGTTCCAGTGGCAGTCCTTGCCGGTCACCGCGTCGGTGTGGCCGCCCGTCACGATATGCAGCACCTTGGCTTGGCTCGAGAGGTCGCCCAGCGCGAGCGCCATGGCCGAGTTGACGTTGCCGAGCAGGAAGTCGACCTTGTCGCGGTCGATCAGCTTGTGCCCCTTCGACACCGCGACGCCGGTGTCGGTGCTGGTGGAATCCTCCGAGATCAAGGTGACCGGGCGGCCGAGGATGCCGCCCTTCTTGTTGATCTCGTCGACGGCCAACTGGCAGCCGATCTGCTCGTGCCTGCCCTCTTCGGCGTAGGTGCCGGTGAAGGGGTTGTCGAGACCGAACTTGATCGGCTCCTCGCCGCGCGCCTTGATGATGAAGGGACCCGTCGCCTGCATCACGCCGGCGGCGAAACCTGCTTTCAAAAGCGTTCTGCGGCCGATCTTCGGGCCGAATGTTGTGGGGAACTTCGATGCGGACATGTGGCGGCTCCTCCTCTTCGTTCTCTAGCGTTACCCCCCAACACGATCGGCTGCTCCCAACCCGGCGCTTTCCCTCCGCCTGACGACGACGTCGACGATGACCGAGGCGAACAGCCTCCCCACCGCGGACGTCAACTGGACCGCGGCGGGCAGCCCCGAAGCGACCTGCGGTTGACGATGGCGACGATGATGACGCTGCCGAGCATCACATGGAAAGGACGCCCGCGCGCCGAACAGACTCGCTCGGCCGATCGCCGCCGTCGCAACCACGCAGAGCACTATAGTGTCGCCGTTGAAGCTCGTCGAGATAGAACGCAGATACGACGTTAGTCGAGGAAATTACTGTTTACTCTGGACCTGGCGAAACTTCGCAGGGGCGGAATGCGAGGAGCCGGCAGCTGGCGGAGCGGCGATTGAATGTGCGATGGGAGCCGCCTCGGTCCGTGTGGCCGCGGCGAATTTTCGATCTGGCCCATCATGCACGAAATGGCGTTGACGGAGAGCATCGTCGACATCGCATCGGATGCGGCGAAAAAGCAGGGCGCGGAGAAGGTGAGGCGGGTCTTCGTCGAAGTCGGGACTCTCAGCCACGTCGAGCCGGACGCGTTGCAGTTCTGCTTTGCGGCCGTCTCGGCCGGCACGATCGCGCAGGGGCTCAGCTCGAGATCGACCGCGTTCCCAGCGGGGGCTGGCGCCTCGACTGCGGCAAGACCGTGCCGCTCGCCGAGCGGTTCGCCGCGTGTCCGGAGTGCGGCCGCCCCCACGTGCAGATGACCGGGCGAGCTGCGCGTCCGGGAAATCGAAGTCGAATAACGAAGGACCCTCGTCCAACTGTCGCCCGACCTCAGGCGCGGACGCCGGTGAATTTCGCTTCGCCGAACATGCCGAGCTTCACCGAACCGGAGAGCGTGTCGCCGTCGACCGCGCCCTTGAACTCCAGCGTCATCGCCATCGGCGAAGAGATGGTGACGGACCAGCTTGCCTCGTCGCCGTTGACCACGCCGTCCTGAATGGCCTCTGCCCCGTCGGGGCTCGATTGCGTCCCCGTCAGCGCGCCGCCGGAGGCATGCGCCTCCAAGGTCGATTCCTGCGCGCCGATCGGCGTCTCTATCGTCAGGTTCCAGGTTCCATCGATCGACATGCGATTGCGCCCTCCCGCTTTCCGCCAAATGGCCTAGATCAAGCCCGTGCCAATCCGTTCGCCGACTGTCAACTCATAGGCAGGTCAACGCGCGTTCATTTCGGGGCGCCGCCCGACAACGGATTGGGGGAAGACGAATTCACCACAAAGGGCACGAAGGACACGAAGATACACAAAGCGCTGCCTCGTGTGCGTCATGCCCTTTGTGGTGAATTGGGGATCGCTGCGTCATTGGACCGTGCGTTTGGCTGGCCGAGCAATCCGCTCAGTCGAAACCCTCGTACAGGAAATATCGATAGTTCTGCGGGAATCGCCCCGCCGGAAGTGTCGAAAGCGGCCATGCCGACGAAGGCGCCGGTGAAGGAGCCGTGCTCCCCGCGTCCGGCTTCGTCGGAAAAGATCGAAGCGTCGAGGACGGGGTCCGATCTTCCGCCATTCCTCGCCATGAGCGAAGGAGAACTGCAGCGTCTCGCGTTCGACCGCGACGGAGAGCCGCACCGGGCCGTCGGCGTCGAGCCGAACGGGCTCGGCGAGCGGGAAGCTCAGCCTCCCGTCGGGATAATCGGCCTCGCAGCTCAGGATCGTCAGCGCGCGCCCTGTCGTCTCGCGCCATACGACGGCGAGAAAATGAAACTTGTGCTGGTTGTAGTAGGCCGTGATTCCCGCCGCCTGCTGAAAGTTCTGCGGCCGGAAATCGAGCTCGGTCTCCGCGCGGTAGGAGAAGTGTTCCTGCCGCCGGGCGACGAGGGCTTGCTCGAACCACGAGCCGATCGATTCGCGCCCGATGAGCCTGAGCCAGCCGGGCCGCGCCGAAAGCGCGAAGATGCGCTCGGGATAGGGCGTGCGCAGCCACTGAAATTCCGGCGGCAATCCCGTGGGTGAAAACACGGCGCGCGCCGCGCCCGGCTTTTGCCGCGCCGCGCTTCCCGAGGGCGCGAGCCACGGCTCACACGAGTGAGCGTTAGTTTACATCATCGGCCCCGAAAAAATGGTTGACGATAGCTTGCAACCCCGATAGTTGTGTTTCCGTAGCGTAACCTGATCCGCGCCGACTCATGGCTGGGCGGCCGGATTCTTACCAGGAAGGGCGTCTTCGAGCCAGTTTGTCGGGGAAGGATGGGGAAATGGGGACTCTCAGGGGTGTCTTGAGCGGAGCGATCGCGACGATTGGAATTCTTTCCGTCGCGCCAGCTTACGCCGAAGTCGTTACTGTTACGTTCGGGAGCGGTCATGGTCACTTTGCGCCTTGGACTTATAACGTTCCAATTGAATGGGTGAACAGCGATCCGAACGCGGCCGGCGCATACGAGGTCCACGCTGCGGACGCCAGCCCGCCGCCATCGGACCGCATCTTCGGCGTCGAGCTTCCCGAGGTTCCGACCTGGGCGATGCTCGCCCTCGGCTTCGCCGGCCTCGGTTTCGCCGCTTTCCGCTCCCCACGCAAGCGCCGTTACCTGTTTTCTTGACCTAAAAACGGGGAAAATTCTGCAACCCAAACGGTTTTATGAGCTGCCGGCTTGGCTGAAGAGACGGCGATCGGCGCCGCAAGCTTCGGGTTTGTCGCGCTTGCCCCTCGCGCAAGAACCCGGATGTCCTCGGCTTGGTGATCTTGGACAAACTCGGCGGCCGCCTCCAGGCGGCCTTTTCTGTTTGCAGCCGCTCTTCGGCGCTCGACTCAGCGGCCGAGCAAACGAACCGGAAGTTGATCGAGTCCCGACCGGCCGAGCAACGGTTCAAACCGTTTGAGGGCGGCCGCCCTGCAGCCGGCCTCTTGATGGCGCCCGTCGGCGACCGGAGGGCTAGAACCGTTCGCCCGGCGCCTCGGCGACAGCCAGCGAAGCGACGACATGCCGCTCGATCTCCCACACCGGCTCGTTGGTGAAGTCCTTGTTGATCTCGGCGATCACCCGCGCCTTCACGTCGGGGTGCAGGGCGGCGCGCAGGTCGGCCAGGATTTTCGGCGGAGCCGCGACGACAAGCGCCGGCGCGCCGCGCTCCCGGACCAATCTTTGGAGCGCCTCAGAGACGCGTTCGGCGAAGCGCTGCTTCTCTATCTCGTGCCAGTCGGTCGCCTCCACGGCGCTGCGTCTCGTCGAATGGGCGCTCGCAAAGCCCCGGCCCGGCCGATCGGTCCCCTGATCGCGCGTCATCGGATTTTCATCGACGAAAACATTCTCCGTGAGGAAATTCGCGAATATCTCGTCGCCGTCGTTGCGCAGGAAGAGGGCCTTGCGTCCGTCCCCCACAAAGACGATCGCGTCATGAGGAATGTTGCGCTTGCGCATGATTAGCTTCTCCACGGCGATTCCCGCCGCCCGCCACCCGGCGGGTTTCAAGTGTCGGACTGATTCTCATCTCGGTATCATGCTGGGCGTCCGCAAGATCTGCGCCGGCGCAAATCGGGGCGTTCGGCTCTGCTCGGCTCGCCGCCGGTGAAATGCGCAAGCGTCGGCGGCGGCGAGGCGCTGAGTTGCGTCGGATCAAAAACCCTCGCGCCCCATTGGTCCAGGAACTCGACGATGGCTATCGGATGAAGAAGGCCCGGTCGACTTCCCAGCGACGCCAGAACGGGTGGTTTACGGCGCCGTCGCGATGCTGTCCGCCGAACGCCGCTGCCAACCAGGCCACCGCCAGACCGAGCATGAGCGAGCAGGCGACCATGAACGCCAGAATGACGGCTCCATGCCGAGCTTTTGCGATCGCATCGTTCGCCTCTCCGATCACGTGATTGACGCGGCTTTCGGCATCCGGCTGAGAAAAGCCGGTCCTGACCTGAACCATGTGAACGAGGTAGGCGCGGTCGTCCGGCGCCATTCCGGAGTGCCCGAGGCCGGTGGTGATGATCCTGGCCGCCTGGGCTCGAAGCTCGGGATCGTTCCCGGGCTCGGCGGGTGTGCGATCCGATCGAAACAGCCGATCAAGCTCGAACGCCAGCAGGGGTTCGGCGGTTGTCGCGGTCGGGGCCTTCAAGTCGGCGGCTTGACCCGGATACGTTCGCGTGGCCGAGAGAGCCAGGAAGGCTCCGATGATGATCGCGACACCCCACACCAGGACGCCGTGGATTCCATCGCGAAATTCGGTAGCGTCGGGCGTCGTATCGCTCCAGGTTTCGCGCAGGCGGCCGGCCAGATATCCCCCGAGTCCGAAGGCGGCGAGCGACGTCAGCAATAACCACAGACCCCCGAGCAGCGCCAAAGCTGAGGAAGTGTCCCGCCAGCTCGACGACGGCGAGGCGATCGCCAAACCGATGCCGGACCCAAAGGAAATAAGAACAAATGAAACCGCCGCGGCGACGATCGCGCCGGCAAAGACCGGACCCCAATGCAGATACATCGGACCAGGGACGGTCGCTTCGGCGTCCGGTTGTTCGGCCAAGGTACTCGGCGCCATCAACGAAGTCCCAAGAAGGAGAGAATGAACATGATCACAACGATCAAGCCGACGAGATAGATCAGACCATTCATTGTCGTCTCCGGCGCGATGATACGAAACCAAACTCAACCGAACCGGGGCGTAGACGGTTCCGTTGCCCTTCCGTTTTATTTGGGCGGCGCGCCTTCAGACGCGAATGGAAGGCCAGCCTGGCAGGTCGCGTGACAGGAAGGTCGCCCTCATGCACGCTGAGGCGAACCCACACACGCGTCGCCAAAGACCGCTCTACGGGAGATGATGCTTGCCGACGAGGCGGACCGTGCTCGCTTGCGGGCCCTTTACGCCCTCTTCCTCGACGAAGCGGACTTCCGAGCCGACCGTCAACCGGCCGAAGGCCCCATTAAGCACCGCATTGCGGTGAAAATAGACTTCTCGACCGTCCGGCGTTTCGATGAAGCCGCACTCGTCGCCCCCGAGAAACTTCGCGACGCGGCCATGGTCTTCAATCGGATGCTCCTTGACTTGACCGCGCAACTCGCGCTGGGCCTCCTCGATCTGGCGCACCGCAGCGTCAAAGGCCTCCCTGATCGCGACCCGCGGGTGCTCGCGCTCGGGGGCGTCGCTGCGCCGCCTGTCGACGACCACGTCCTTATTCCCCGGCATGGCTATGCGAAGCCGAACCTGAAACAAATCACCGTTGCGATGCCGGGTTTGCGGGCGGTCGACAACGACATGACAACTCGTGATGCGAGGACTGAATTTTTCGAGGCGTTGCGCCTGCGCAGCGATCTCGGATCGGATCTCTTCCGATGGCTCGCACTGCCGGAAGGCGATGTCGACTGGCGTCTGCATTTTGTCCCTCACGCGCCGGATGAACTCCCAGCGACGATAAGGTCGCTGTCGCTAACCGTTTTCCAATCATAGAGGTTCCATTGGCCGCCAACTTGCGTGGGGTCAACCGCGGGCCAGACCGGGCAAAATTGCCGCGCGACGGGTCGGCCGCTCCCGCTCAAATGGCGGATTGAGTTCGCCTGCCCGGCGTGAAAGAATGCGGCCGGGCGGCGCCAGGTCCAGCCGGTCCGGCCGCCGTGACGCTCGTCCCGACAGAAGGACGATTTCGCCTCGGTAGGCCCAGACGCGCAGGTCGGTCCACAGATCGGCGCCGGCGGAACGGATTGCGGACTTGGCGATCCGCTTCTGGGCGACGTAGAGGTCGCCCTGTCTCACGAGTCGGCGGAGCCGGGTCGGCCCGACCAGGGCGTCGGAGCGCCAGAAGAAGTCCGTCGAGCGGTTGACGACAAAGGCGGCTTCCCGCCCGTCGAATGTCAGCCGTCCGTCGTCCGATCGCGTGTCCGAGGCCGATGCGACGGCGGCCGGCCAGCCCCGTTCGCCGAGAAGGCGGCACATGAGCCCGTGCTCGCCGCGGAACCTGCCGGCGCGCGACGGCCGCCCTGGCGGCGGCAAAACTTTCGCCTACATGAAGCAGACGTCCAGAAACGGAGGAACCACGATGGCTGAAACGTCCGCACTCTGGGATTTGCTCCGGCAGGCTGCGGAGCCCTCAGTCGCCGACGCGCTGAAGACGGCGGTCGAGGCGGCGCCCGATCGCGCGCTCAACCGCATCAACCCGCTCGCCTTCGCGGCCGCCCATGGCTTCGACGAGGAAGCGACGATTGGCGCGCTCGTCCACGCTGCGCGGCTCGGAGTCTTCGATATGTCGTGGAGCATGCTCTGCCCCGGCTGCGGCGGGCTGCTCGAGACCGGAGCCGCGCTCAAGAGCTTCGATCGATCCCACTATTTCTGCTCGCTTTG
Organism: Roseiarcus sp.; assembly: GCA_035656495.1. GTDB lineage: Bacteria > Pseudomonadota > Alphaproteobacteria > Rhizobiales > Beijerinckiaceae > Roseiarcus. Next base: position 9,047 of record DASRSL010000217.1, on the reverse strand, counting down.
CGCGGCCGACCATGAGCCGACGCTCGACCAGCTCGTCGAGGTCACCTTCACGGTGAATCCGCGGATTCGCCGGATCGGGGCGCACGATCCGGATTCGCTTCCCTTCGCCGAGTACATGCGCCAGATTTTCTGGGGCTCCGGCGCCGAGGTGCCGGAGGAGGTCGACGTCGTCGTCCAGAATCTGACGCTCGACGCGATGGAGCTGGAGCCAGGCGAAAAGGCGGCGATGTCGCTCGCCCTGCCGCAGGGTCTCATCATCGTTTTCGATGCGATTACCCACTCCTCGATCTTTCTCGATGTCTCGGGCGAAGAAACCCACGAGCGCCGAAGTCTGTCGGTCGTCTTCACCGACGCCCGCGCCCACAACGGGACGGTCAAACTCCAGCCCGGCCCGATGCGCGTCTCGTTCGAGAACAAGTCCGCCCGGCGGACGCTGCCGGGGATCTGGCTGCACGGCGCGGAGATGGACAAGCTCGCCAGCCGCACTCGCCCCTACCTCACCGCGACCCGGCTCCTCAGCAACCAGACCTTCCGCGACCTTTACCGCACCGGCACGTTCGACCCGGAGCAGCGCTTCAAGATTACGAATCTCACCATCCTCTTCACCGACCTCAGGGGCTCGACCGCGCTCTACGACCGGGTCGGCGATCTCGCCGCCTTCGATCTCGTCCGCAGCCATTTCGGCGAGCTCATCGCCGCGGTCGCCGCCGAGGGCGGCGCTGTGGTGAAGACGATCGGCGACGCCGTAATGGCGACCTTTCCGACGCCGGACCGAGCCCTGCGCTCGGCCATGCGGATGCGAGAAGCGATGCGAAGGATCAACGACGAGCGCGGCAGCGAGGATCTCGCCCTCAACATCGGCCTGCACCAGGGTCCATGCCTCGCGGTGGTGCTCGACGAACGGCAGGATTATTTCGGCCAGACCGTCAACATCGCCTCGCGCGTGCAGGACCTCGCCGAGCCGAGCGCGATCCTGGCGACCAAGCCGATCGTCGAGAGCGCCGAAGTCGCGCGCCTCGTCGGCGACGCGGGCTACCGCACCGCGTCGAGGCAGCTGTCGCTGCGCGGCGTCAGCGAGGCGTTCGAAATCTACGAGATCCGCGAGCGGGAGGGCCGGGCTGCGGCTGCTTGAGGGCCGTCGCGCGCGGGGTCGCCTGCGGGAAGGCTTCGCCGCAAATCGGTCCCGATCGTGATGCAGGATCGCCACAATCGGTTCGTGCGCGCCCGCGTGGAACCGGGGAAGGGATCTGCAACCGAGCAGGAGTTGCAATGGCCGAGACGCAGGGGCTGTGGAGTCTTCTTCGGCAGGCTGCGGGCGACGAGGATGCGGCGGCTATCCTCGAGCGAACGGTCGCGTCCGGCGCCGACCGCGAACTGAACCGGATCAACGCGCTTGCCTTCGCCGCCGAGCACGGTCTTACTGAAGAGACAGCGATAGCAACGCTCGTGCATGCGGCGCGGTTGGGTCTTTTCGACATCAGCTGGAGCGCGCTCTGCCCTGGTTGCGGCGGCGTGCTCGAGACGGGTGCGGCGCTCAAGACTCTCGATCGATCCCACTACTTCTGCTCGATGTGCGCGGCGCACTACGAACCGACGCTCGACGAGGTCGTCGAGGTCACGTTCACCGTGAATCCGCGGGTTCGCCGTATTGCGGCGCACGATCCCGATTCGCTTCCTTTCCCCGAATACATCCGCCAGATTTTCTGGGGTTCGTGGGCCGACGGGCGCGGAGACGTCGATGGCGTCGTCGGGAGGCTTACTCTCGACGCGATCGAGTTGGCCCCGGGCGAGAAGGCGGCGATGTCGCTCAGCCTGCCTGTTGGGTTCATGATCCTATTTGATCCGGTGACCCACGCCTCGCTCTTTCTCGACGTCATTGGAGAGGCGACCAACGAGCGACGCTCGCTTTCGCTCATTTTCGCCGACGCTCACGCTCACAACGGGACTCTCAAGCTTCGGCCCGGCCCGGCGCGTATTTCTCTCGAAAACAAATCCGCCCGCCGGACGCTGCCGGCGATCTGGGTTCATACCGTAGAGATGGACAAAGTCATGGCCGCCCGCCGGCCATTCCTGACTGCGACCCGGCTCCTCAGCAACCAAACCTTCCGTGATCTCTACCGTACCGGGACGTTCGACCCCGAGCAGCGCTTCAAGATCACCAATCTCACCGTCCTGTTCACCGACCTCAGGGGCTCGACCGCGCTCTACGACCGGATCGGCGACCTTGCCGCCTTCGATCTCGTGCGAAACCACTTCGGCGAACTCATTGCCGCCGTGGCGGCCGAGGGCGGAGCAGTGGTGAAAACGATCGGCGACGCGGTGATGGCGACCTTTCCGACGCCGGATCGGGCGCTGCGCGCGGCCATGCGCATGCGAGCCGCCATGCGCAGAATCAACGAGCAGCGCGGAAGCGACGACCTCGCTCTCAACATCGGCCTGCACGAGGGACCGTGTCTCGCCGTGGTGCTCGACGAGCGGCAGGATTACTTCGGGCAGACCGTCAACATCGCCTCGCGCGTCCAGGGTCTCGCCAACCCGTCCGCCATCCTGGCGACCAAGCCCGTCGCAGAAAGCGCGGAGGTCGCGCGTCTCGTCGGCGACTCCGGCTATCGGACGACGTCGCGGAGTCTGTCGCTGCGCGGCGTGAGCGAAACGTTCGAGATATACGAGATCCGTGAACGCGCCGAGAGCGCCGCGACAGCGGCGGAATAGGAAAGACGCTCCACGGCGGACAGCCGCTCGAGCGCTCCGGATAAAAGGAGGTCGACGACGCGCACGCACGAGACTGAGCACAAGTCTTTCGCAAAGCCGGACGAGATTCGAAATTTCCCGCGCGGCCGGACCGAAATTCTCAAAATCGGCGGCGGCGAAGTCGGACGCTTCGTCTTCGAGCCTGGATGGCGTTGGTCGAACGACGTCAAGCCGATCGCGAAGACTGAGAGCTGCCATGCGCCGCATTTCCAGTACCATGTGAGCGGGCGCCTGGCGATCCGCATGGACGACGGCACGGAGTTCGTCGCCGGCCCCGGCGACATTACATCGCCTCCAAGCGGCCAGACGTTTGGGTTGTCGGCAATGAGCCGGTCGTAGTGGTCGACTGGTTCGGCGCAAGCAACTACGCCAAAGGCTGAACGGCCGGGCGCGAGACAGCGCCAGCCGCTCTCCAGGAGCCTGCCTCCTGTTTCGGCGCGCCGAGGCTCGACCGCGGAGCCGGGCCAGGCGCTCGCGCCCCTTCTCCCGTGCTCGGAAGAGCGGTCGCTTCTTCAGCCGCCCTTGGGTTGGCCGAGCGAGTCCATCGCCTTTTTCGCCGCCTCCTGGCCGAGCGACGCGAGTTCCTTGGCCTGATCGCCGATCGCGGCGGCGCGTTCGCGGATGTGCGAGCTCACCGTCTCGATGTAGTCCGACGGCGAGCGGACCTGCATCAACTTCTGCGCCAGGCTCATGTTCGCTTCGGCGTTCGCCTGGAAGAACTGCAGGAGCCTCGCCTGGTAGTCCTGCACCGCCTTCAGCGAGCCCGCGAATGCGCCGCCGTACATATCGGCGGCGTTCGCGAGTTGCGCCGCCACGTTCTCGCCGAACTTGGCCGCCGAGGCGGCCGGGTTTTCGCTTTCCGAAGCCATGGTCATCCTCCCTCGAGGTTCGCGCCGTCGATCGCGGGCGCGCGCGCGGTCAACCGCGCTCGACGCACATCGCCACGCCCATACCGCCGCCGATACAGAGCGTCGCCAGTCCCTTCTTGGCGTTGCGCCTCTGCATTTCGTGCAGGAGCGTAACCAGGATGCGGGCGCCCGAGGCGCCGATCGGGTGGCCGAGCGCGATCGCGCCGCCGTTGACGTTCACCTTGCCCACATCCCAGGCGAGGTCCTTGTTGACCGCCAGCGCCTGCGCGGCGAAGGCCTCGTTCGCCTCGATGAGGTCGAGGTCGCCGATTTTCCACCCGGCGCGCCCGAGCGCCCTGCGGGAGGCCGGGATCGGACCCGTTCCCATGATCGCCGGATCGACGCCGGCGGTGGCGAAGCTCGCGATGCGCGCGAGCGGCTTGACGCCGCGCTTCGCGGCCTCGGCGGCGGACATCAGGACGAGCGCGGCGGCGCCGTCGTTGATGCCCGAGGCGTTGCCCGCGGTCACGGTCCCATCCTTGGCGAAGGCGGGCCGCAGTTTCCGCATCCCCTCGATGGTGGCGTCGTGGCGGATGAACTCGTCGTCGGCCACGACGACGTCGCCCTTCCTCGACTTCACCGTGACCGGAACGATCTCGTCTTTGAATCGCCCGGACTTTTGCGCCGCGCTCGCCTTCGACTGCGAGCCGAGGGCGAACTCGTCCTGCTGCTCGCGCGTGATCTGGAACTTCGTCGCCACGTTCTCCGCGGTGACGCCCATGTGATAGCCGTGGAAGACGTCGGTGAGCCCGTCCTTCAGCATGGTGTCGACGAACTCCAGCGGTCCCATCTTGACGCCGTTGCGCAGATGAGCAGCGTGCGGCGCGCAGCTCATACTCTCCATCCCGCCGGCCGCGACGATGTTGCTTTCGCCGGTGCGGACCTGCTGGGCCGCCAGCGCCACCGCGCGCAGGCCCGAGCCGCAGAGCTGGTTGACGCTGAAAGCGGTCTTCTCATCCGGCATGCCGGCCGCGCGCGCGGCCTGGCGAGCCGGGCCCATGCCCTCGCCCGCGGCGAGAATCTGGCCGAGGATCAGCTCGTCCACCTCGTCAGGCGAAACGCCGGCGCGCTCGAACGCGCTCTTGACCGCGACCGTGGCCAGCTCATGCGCAGGCAGCGAGCTCAGCGAGCCGTTGAAGCTGCCGACCGGCGTCCTGGCCGCGGATGCGATGACGATCTCTTCCATGATCTTGTCTCCTTTGGCTGCGCCTTCAGGTCATGCTCAACCGGCGGCCATCAATGAAAATCGTGTCAATCGTGTCGCCGTCGCGCTCGACGAGGCATCGCCGACGCCCCAACGTTACCATGGGGCGTGCCTCGGCGATATGAGCCATCTCGTCGCGCACACGCGCACGGAATCTCGGAGCGCCCGGGCGATGCGGCGAACGGCGCCGACGCTCTCTTAAATAGCCCGATTTCGCCCGCCATCAAGCGGAACGAGCCCGGGACGATATTCGCGGGACCTCCCGTGGCGCGCGCCTCCGGTTGCGACCAGGAGCGTGCGCGTCGCACGAGTCCGTCGGCGGGCCAGGAGAAGCTGGCGCCTCAGCATCGTCCGGTCGCCCCGGGGGGGGGCCGCGGCGCGGCCACCGATGGCTCTCCCCGCCGTTTATCCTTTCGGATGAACGAGCGCGTCGACGGCGCTTCGCGTCGCCTCCTGGCCCAGCGAGGCGAGTTCCTTGGCCTGCTCGGTCATCAAGGCGGCCCGCTCGCGCATATGGGCGCTCATCGTTTCGATGAAGTCCGTCGGCGACCGGATCTGTATCAGCTTTTGCGCGAGCTGCAGGTTCGCCTGCGCGTTCGCCTGAAAGATCTGGACGAGCTTCGTCTGGTAGTCCTGCGCGCCTTTGACCGACGCCTCGATCACGCCGCTTGCGGTTCTGCCCGACGCCTCGAACGCGCCGCTCGCGGTCCTGCCCGACGCCTCGAACGCGCCGGTCGCGGCGTCGCCCACTTGCTCGGCTTGCGCCGTCGCCTCCTTGGTGACTCTTGCGCCGGCTTTCGTCGCGGCCGCGGACAAATCCGCAGGCGTCTCATTTTCCCGAGCCATGATGGTCCTCTCCTGAAGCTGCCCGCTGCTCATGAACGCAGCAGGGCCGCAGGGGTTGCGAAGATCTCCGTCAACGCTCCATTTTCCGCCGCGCTCGACCCGCCGCAGAACAGCGTTCCTTCGCGCTTGGCTTCGGATTCTCTGCGGAGCAACATCGACCGCTGAAGGGCATAAAAGCAACAGCCGCAGGGCCCAGCCGTCGCCTTCCCGGCTAGACCCGCCGGCCGCGGCGGCGCAAGCTGTCGACTGACCGAATGCAACCGGCGAGACCGCCGGTCACACGGAGGATGAGACGATGGAGATCAAGCGAGCAGGTTCGCAGCCCTCGGCGAAGGGGCCGGCGGACTGGTTCACCGGCACGGTGCGGATCGACCCGCTTTTCCCGGCGAGCGCCCCGGCGCGGGCGGCCGGCAATGCGGTCACGTTCGAGCCCGGCGCCCGGACGGCGTGGCACACCCATCCGCTTGGCCAGATCCTGATTGTCACGGCAGGCTCAGGCCGCGTGCAGCGCCAGGGCGGTCCGGTCGAGGAGATCAGACCGGGCGACGTGGTCCGGTTCGAGCCCGGCGAGAAGCACTGGCACGGCGCCTCGCCCACGACCGCCATGGCCCACATCGCCATCCAGGAGGCGCTCGACGGCAAGGCGGTCGACTGGATGGAGAAGGTGACCGAAGAGCAGTATCTGGCTTGACGGTCGGCGGGCGAACCTCCGTTCGAGAGAACGAAACCCTGCGCCTCGCCCGCCTAGGCAGGGAACCGCCGCATGACGACGGCGCGGGCCGGGACTGACCGATATGCGGCCTTGCTTAAGTCCCTTGAATTAACGTTGTTCGCGCAATCGAGATGGTTGAACGTTGCAAACAACGTTGGCGAGATCAAGTAAAATTGCGATATGTTGTGCTGAATACACCGCATCCGAAAATGGCCCCAGCACAAGGCCGCCACGCAAGGCAAGAAAGGCAAGAGGTCCTCTTTTGAGCCGAGATTCCTAGAAGCGGCCGAGGGACGCCGGAGCAAGCGCGGCGGTCGAAGCCGCGGGACCGACCGCTACGAGGAAGTCCGGCCTCAGCCTCCCGCCCGGGCCGCCGCGTTGAGCCGCCTGACCAGTTCCGGGCTGATTTCCGTCGTCGAGGCGAACCCGTGCTGGTGTTCAAAACGACGAAGAGCGCGACGCGTGGCGCTGTCTTCGGCGCCGTCGATCTTGACCGCGTAGCCGAGCTTCGCGAGCGCGACCTGGGCGGCGCGCACAAGGCGCGACTCGGTGTCGACGGGCTTGCCCCGCAAGAGCGCGCCGATCGGATCGGAGGCGCGCGCCCCATCGCTCGCCGCCGCCGCAGCTGCGCGAGGTCCGTCCTGCGCGACGGGCGCAACGGAAGAGGTCGTGTCGGGCGCCGGCGCTCGCGCCGCGCGCAAGTCCCCGGCCGCAGGGCGCTCGGCCGCCGGGGCGGCGGCGGGCGCCGAGACGAGCGCGGGGGGGGCATGCGCGGCGACCGGCTCGACCGCCGCAGGGGCGGGCGGGGAATCGCGCGGCGCCGCGTCGATGAGCGGCGGCGCATGCCGCCCGGTCTGCAGCAGCAGCGCATTGCCGCCGATTCCGGCGACGAGCGCCGCAAGGCCTGCGCCGACGACCACCCGCTTGGGCGCCGCCGCGATTCGCTCCCTCAGCAGGCGAGCCGCCCCGCGGCTGGACGGCCCCAGCAAAGCTGTGGAGTTGCGGATGCGGACGAGAGATTCGATCAGCGTCGTTTCCATGAAGACTCGGCTTATTATGGCAGGATGTGCGGCGTCGGGTTGCGATTCGGGTCAAGGTAGACGAGGTCCGGTTAACCCATTGCTAAGGAAACTGCGCGGCCGAACTCATCGGCCCCCACCGCCTCGAGCGCGCTCCTGAATGATTTGCGCCAGATCGGCGAAATTTCCGCGCAGCTGCTCGAGCGCGAAACCGAGCGCGAACAGGCGCTCGGCCTCGCCGGACGTGAGGGGGCGCGTCAGACCCTCCTTGCGTAGAGCGGCGATCTCGGCCTCGTAGGCCCCAAGGGCCGTCTCGACCGGCTCGAGCGGCGGAGGAGCGCGACCTTGCGCAAGCGCGGTCGCGCTGCCGATCAGGAATGCGCTTGCGACGGAGGCGAGATGATCGAGCGCCGGCCCGAGGCGATCGGCGAAGACGCCTGGAAGCGGCGCGGCCGCCGCGCGCCCGACGATGACGAGGTCATGCCGCAGTCTCCGCGACATGCGCGAGAGCGGCGCCGGATCCGGACCGCGCGCGAGCGGAACGATCCGCTCGCGCCTCGCCTCCGCCGTCACCTGTTCGAGGGCCGTCACCGCCTCGCCCAGACGGCCCTGGAGTTTTCCGATCTCCGCCGGATCGGGCGTGCGCGCGAAGCCCGTGAGCAGCTTCGGCAGGAGTTCCGCCATCTGATTCAGGATCCGGCCTGCCGCGTCGAGCGCCAGTCCCTCCGCGCGCGCCGGAAACACCAGCAGGGAGACGGCGACCGCGACGGCCCCGCCGAGGGCGACCTCGATGACCCGGACCACCGCCGAATCGATCGGGCTCTCGCCGATCGCTCCCCCGATGAGCAGCACGAGCACGGCGGAAAACGGGGCGACGCGGAAGCTCGGATTGATCGCCGCGGCGAGAGCCAGCGGCGCGATCGCCAGCGCGAGGACGAAAGCCTGCCCGGCCGCCGTCGCGTGCGGAACGAGCACGCCGAGCGCAGCGGCGTAAATCGCCCCGCCGAGCGTGCCGATCATGTATTCGAGGGTCGCCCGAAGCGATCCGCCGACGCTTGTTTGCGTGACGACGATGGCCGTCAGCACGGCCCACAAGCCATGCAAAGGAAAGTTGAAGCTGTCGACGACGGCGAGCGCCAGGAGGCCGGCGACCGTCGTGCGCAGACAGAAGCGCAATTGGGGTCTCAGAGCGCGCGCCCGGCCGCGGGCGAGGCGCCAAATGGCCAAACGATCCATGCATAGTCCGCGTCGCGCAGAGGACAATCGGGTGCGCAAACCTCCCCGGCCGCGACGACGGTTCAAGGACCGCGCTTTGTCCGACATGGGATCCGTGTTCCTCCGCGGCGACATGATTTTGCCGAACCCGCAAACAGGCGCGATGGCCAGCGATCAAGGTGAGCCCTTGGGGCGGAACGTAAAGGCGGGCCTCGCCGGCAGTCCTGGGGCGGCGCAGGCAATAGTCTGATCGCGTCGTGACGCCGCTGCTCGGACCGCAAAAAGAGTCCGCGGAAACTGACGACCGTCATGGTCGGACCCGCCACAAACTCTATAGTTCGAACATGTCGCGCCGCCCCGCCGGGCGAACGCTCAGGGCCGCCGTCGGGAAG
>DASRSL010000216.1:0-44887 GCA_035656495.1 Roseiarcus sp. | reverse complement strand
AACCGGCCGACGCCGCAGGTCAGCAATATCGCGCAATCGATCCTCGCTGAGCTCGATCGCGTGAGGGGAACGAAGATCACGTTGACCTTGGACATCGACGCCGAGACGTCGAGCGGCTTCCCCGAGGACGTCGAAAGCGTCGTCAGCGACAACGCCCGCGATCTGCGGATCGGCGACTTCGGATTCGAAACGGAGTAAACACGTTGCTAAGGTGTAATGGTCGGGGCAGCGGGATTCGAACCCACGACCCCCAGTCCCCCAGACTGGTGCGCTAACCGGGCTGCGCTATGCCCCGACGAGCCCCTTATAGGCGCCCTGCCCGCGCCTGGCAATGCGGCGGCGCCGACTTCACGGCCGAGCTTCGGCTTCAGCCCTGCCGTAGATGGGCGTGATCGAGAATCCGCTGCGCCTCGCGGATGTCGGCGAGAACGCCGCGAAGCTCTGTGAGTTCCTCGGGCGTGAGACGCGGCGCGGGTGGCGATGGTGCTTCCGCTGTGGCGAACTCGGGCGGCGGTTCGGGGGCCCCGGCTGCCCCGTCGGGGTCGAGGACGGAAAATTCGCGCCCCTCCTCGGGCGCTTCCGCTTCCGCCGGGGAGGACGACAGCCGCCCGGCGACGGCGGCGATCGCCAGGTTGTGGACGCCCTGCTCCTTGAACAGCTTCTGCACGCCCTTGATCGTGTAGCCTTCGTCGTACAGGAGGCGCTTGATGAGCTTCAGCCGCTCGACGTCTTCCGGCCGGTAATAGCGCCTGCCGCCCGCCCGCTTCAGCGGCTTTATCTGCGGAAAGCGCGTCTCCCAGAAGCGCAGGACGTGTTGCGGAAGCGCCATCGCCTCGGCGACTTCCCGGATCGTTCGAAAGGCTTCGGGGCTCTTTTCCATCGCCTCGGCAACTCCCAGCTCGGGGCCGGTTTCGAGGCGCCCCCCTGCCCCGTTCCACTCGCGCTGCACGGGAAGGATAGAGCCGCCGCCCCCTCCACCGCCCTTCGGGCGGTCCCCCTCCCGCTGCGCTGCGCAGGGGAAGATAGGCGCCGGCGCGCGCGAAACAAACCGCCCTACGCCGAAGGCCGGCTATTCGTCCGACGCGCCGTCCCGGCGCCCGTTGATCCTCGCCTTCAAGACGTTCGACGGCTTGAACACCATGACGCGGCGCGGAAGGATCGGAACCTCGACGCCGGTCTTCGGATTGCGGCCGATGCGCTCTCCCTTCGAGCGCACCACGAACGAGCCGAAGCCGGAGAGCTTCACGGTTTCACCGCGCGCGGCGGCGTCGCAGATTTCGTCCAGCACCGACTGGACGAGCTCCGCCGATTCGGTGCGCGACAAGCCCACTCGGTTGTAGACGATCTCCGCCAGATCCGCCCTCGTCACCGTCCGGCCGGACTCCCGGCCAGTCTTTACGTCCGACATTATCGAGCCTCGAGACAATAGCGCGGCAATGTATTGCGCGAACCCCCACCCCCGGCGCCCGGCCTCGAGCGCCCACGCCTAGCTCGCGGCCGTTTTGGACTTTCTTTTCACACTCGGCAAGTCCATAAGACCGCGCGAAATCCCTATTCCGCCAGCGAATGCGCCTTCGACTCGCGCCGGTCGACGGAGTTCGGTCGAGGCCACACAGGCGCCCTCGCCCTCGCACAAGTTAGCAGACGTCCTGAGGAGTGTCGATTGACCGCCCCCGCAAACGCGTCGGCCCGCGTCGTGCTGATCACCGGAGCCTCCCGCGGCGTCGGGCGGGCGGCGGCCCTCGCCTTCGCGCGCTCTGGCGCCCATGTGGTGGCGCTCGCCCGCACGCAAGGAGCGCTCGAGGAGCTCGACGATGAAATGCGGGCGCTCCATCCGGGCGAGGGCGCCCCGGCGACGCTCGCGCCACTCGACCTGCGCGACCACCCGGCGATCGACCGGCTCGGCGAGGCGATCCATCGCAGATGGGGAAGGCTCGACGCCCTCGTCGGCAACGCCGGGATTCTGGGCGTCCTGTCGCCGCTGCATCACGTCGATCCGAAGGAATGGGACGACGTGCTCGCCGTCAACGTCACCGCCAATTTTCGTCTCGTCCGATCGCTCGATCCCCTGCTGCGGCGGTCGCCGGCGGGACGGGTCGCGTTCATCACCTCGGGCGTGGCGAGCCGGGCGGACTTCCACGCCTATTGGGGTCCCTACGCGACCGCGAAAGCCGCGCTCGACGCCATCGCCCGCACCTATGCCGCCGAGACGGCCAATACCTCGAACATCCGGGTGATGCTGATCAATCCGGGGCCGCTGCGCACCGCGATGCGGGCCAAGGCGATGCCGGGCGAGGACCCGATGACCCTGCGCACGCCCGACGAGCTCGCGCCGAAGATCGTCGAAATCTGCTCGCCCGAGTGGACCGAGACCGGGAAACTGTACGATTTTCCGAGCGACAGAATCCTGTCGTTCCAGGCCCCCGCCTAGCCGTCGAGAAGCCATCATACGCCTGCGCCCGCATCGGCGGGCGGGCGGCTCCCCTCTTTTTGCAAAGCATCTCAAGTCTCTTCGGCAGGCCCGCTCCGACAGCGGGCGGCGCCAGAACCGCAACAAAGGTTGGAACCCATCGGCGGCGCCTGACGTTACGGTGCGGAATTCGCAGCGAGGAGCGCGCCATGGCACGTGAGCCGGAAAAATCAGGACGAGAATCGGGCAAAGCCAAGACGGAAGGTTCTTCGGAGGCCAAGGCCGGCGGCGGCGCCAAGGGCGCCGCGAGCGCTGGCGCGGAAAAAATGGGACAAGGCAAGGGCGGCCAAGCGGCGATCGCCGAGTATCAGGGCGAGCGCCACAAGGAGCTCCAGGCCGCGCTCGCAAAGCGGTCGGAAGACGGCGCCGACCTCCCGGCGATCGTCCAGGAGTTCGCGGCGGTCTGGCTTCCCCATCACATGGTCGAAGTCGATCTGATGGTTCCGGCGCTCGCGGACGCCGAGGTCGACGAGGACAAGATGGCTGCGGTCGCGGTCCGCAAGGACATGCTGAACATGCTGCTCGCCGATCTGATCCACTCGGGCGCGGTGGACGGCGCGAAGGCGAAGCTCGACGCACTGTCCGATGCGCTCGAAGCCATCATTGCAGCGTCGCAGCAGCAAACCGAGGCGATGGGCGAGGCATCCGATGAATCGAGCTTAAACGAGCTCGGACCAGAGATGAAGGGCCGATTCGAGCGGATGAAGAACCGGTTTGCCGATATCGACGAAGCCATTGAAGAGGCGATGGATCTGCTGAGGCCGCAAAGCCTCTCGGTTTTCTCAGAGCGCCGGCGAGGTCGACGGGAAGGGGACACGTCCCGGTATGGCCGCATGCGTGACCGGGACGAAGTGGGCCGGTTCGCGCCGGAAGATGAGCGCGGCTATTCCCGGCGCAGAGGCGGTTATCGCGGCGAACAGGAACGCGACGAAGAGGGCCGGTTCATGAGTGAAGGCCGTCGATCCCGCGGCCGGGACATGGACGAGGACGAAGGCCGCTATGGCGGCTACCGCGGCGAGCAGGAACGCGACGAAGAGGGCCGGTTCATCAGCGAAGGCCGCCGGTCCCGCGGCCGGAACATGGACGAGGATGAAGGCCGCTATGGCGGTGGGCGCCGGGCCATGGGCCGCGAGTACGACGAGGATGAACGCCGCTACGGGAGCCGTGATCGGAATCAGGGTGGCTGGTATGGCGATCGCGAAGGCCACTCCGAAGCCTCACGTCGCGGCTGGCGAAGTAGTCGCCAGGGCGGCGAGAGCGGCTGGTACGGCGATCCGGAGGGCCACTCGGAGGCTGCTAGGCGGGGATGGTCGGAACGGCGCGATGAATACGACGAGGGCCGTTATCGCAGCCGGCCGCGTTATGAGGACGAGGACCGGCGCTACGAAAGCCGACGCCGTGAGGACGACGACGAACGTTATGGGCGCGGCGGAAGGAACCGCAGCGGCCACGGCGGCTGGTCCGGCGATCCGCGGGGTCATTCCGAGGCGGCCCGCAAAGGCTGGGAGCATCGCCGCTGAGCTTGAGGACCGGGCGGGACAAGAACGCAAGGCCGATTAGCGGTCTTGCATTGGCGTTTCGATCGCCGCTGTGGGAAGGCGGCGTCCGAACGCAACCCCTGACGGCGAGGGTTCGCATATTCCGGCCAATATGGATCGAACGCCGGTCCGAGTGGTCTTGAATCAATCTGGTTCGAAGTCATTTCGGAACAACCCGAGCTGTGGCAAACAGACGAAGGAGTAATTTCGATGCCAAGATACTCAAGCATGCCTGATCGCGACGAGCAGGGCCGGTTCATGTCGGACGACGACCGCGGCCGCCGCTCGCGCAGCCGGTACGAAGACGAGGACGAAGGCCGTTACGGTGGCGGGCGCCGCTCCATGGGCCGCGAATACGACGACGATGATCGCCGCTACAGCAGCCGCGGTCGTGGACACGGCGGCTGGTTCGGGGATCCGGAGGGCCACTCCGAGGCCTCCCGTCGCGGATGGGAGCATTCTGACCACGGCGAAAGCGGCTGGTACGGCGATCGGGAGGGTCACTCCGAGGCTTCCCGCCGCGGCTGGCGAAATCCGGAGCATCGCGAAAGCGGTTGGTTCGGCGATCCTGAAGGCCATTCCGAAGCTTCCCGTCGCGGTTGGCGAAGCGGCGAACATGGCGAAAGCGGCTGGTACGGCGATCCGGAAGGCCATTCGGAGGCGGCCCGTCGCGGATGGGAGGAAGGCGGCCACCGCTCGCAGCGTCGCGACGACGACAACGGCCGCTATCGCAGCCGTTCGCGCTATGACGAAGACGAGCGTCGCTACGAGAGCCGGCGCGGCGGCCGCTACTACGAAGACGACGACGAGCGCTATGGGCGCGGGCGCGGCCATGGCGGTTGGTCAGGCGATCCCGAGGGCCACTCCGAGGCGTCCCACCGAGGTTGGGAGCGCCGACGCTGACCACCTGACAGTCAAGCGTGGCAGGGCGGCCGTGCACGCCGCCCTGCCTTTCAGCAAGGGCAACGTCAGGCGCACTTTGCAAGCGGTAAATCCGTATCCTGACCGTCCTGCGCCAACGCCAGCCCCAACACCAGGAGATTTGCGATGACCCGAGGTCTCGGCGGGCACTCGCCCGCAAATGTGTCACATCACCTCAGGGGATTGAACTTTCCGGCGCACAAGCAGGATCTCATGCGCCAGGCCACGAACAACGGCGCGGACCCCAGCGTCATGGAGGTCATCGAGGCGATGCCCGACGACAACTATGAAACTATGGCCGATGTCATGAAGGGCTACGGCGAGGCGGACAACGCGCCCGAAAGGAAGCCACATTAGCGGACGGGAAGTCGGCTCGTCTTCCGCCACAAAGCAGGGCGCCCGAAGGCACCCTGCTTTTTTTGCGTCACGCCGCCCGACGGTTCACGGCGCTTTCGGCGATCGAAGTCAGCTTTTCATCAGCGGCTTTCTCCTCCGCCAGAGTCTCCTGGAGCACCCGGGCGCAGTCGCTCTTGCCGAGCGTCTTCGCCCAGGCGATCAGACTGCCGTAGCGGGACATCTCATAGTGCTCGACCGCTTGGGCGGCGGCGATCAGCGCGGCGTCGAGAACGCTCTTGTCGGCGACTTCGCTAGCCACGTCGGTCGCCTCTTCGATGATCCCGTCGATCGCAGGACAGTCGGCGCTGGCCGGCTGCATCCCGATCATTTGAAAGATCTGCTCGAGACGGCGGACGTGATTCCTCGTCTCGCCGAGATGGGCCTCGAACGCGGCGCGCAGCTGCGGCGAGCTGGCCTTGCCGATCATGTCCGGCAAGGCGCCGACGATGCTCTTCTCGGCGTAGTAGATGTCCTGCAGAGTGTAGACGAACAGGTCGTCCATTGTCTTTATGTCCTTTGAGAAAAGGCCCATGCGGATGGTCTCCTCGGTTCTTGCTTGGTGAGCCCCCGGTCGGAAACGCCTACCCGAAAGCCCTTGTTCCTGCGGCCCTCATCGCAGCGCGGGACAAACCAGCGGATTCGCCTTGCGGCGGACGCCGTCTGTCTGTATGCAGCGTCCCTCGTTGCGTCCCGCCGGGGGCTGAACGGAAGGCCGCCCGCTCAATCAGCGGGTGGTAGGACCCTGAAGTCCGGCTTCCCGTGTTCCCGCCTTCGAACGAACCGGTTCGAGCCTTTCTCGGGGCTCGAAGGGCTCCGCGCAGGACGCAGGCAAAGTGAATGGAAAGGCACCGAATGGCTCTCTATGAGCACATCTTCCTGGCGCGCCAGGACGTCACGCAGCAGCAGGTCGAGACGCTGACGGAACAGCTCAAGTCGAAGATCGCGTCGCTCGGCGGCGCCGTGACCAAGGTCGAACCATGGGGGCTGAAGTCGCTGGCGTACCGCATCAAGAAGAACCGGAAAGCGCACTTCACCCTGCTCAACATCGCCGCGCCGTCCGAGGCGATCGTCGAGCTCGAGCGCACGTTGAGCATCAATGAGGACGTGATTCGTTTCCTCACCATCCGTGTCGACGAACACGAGACCGGTCCTTCGGCGATGCTGCGCAAGCGGGAGGACTCTGATCGCGACGAACGCGGTCCCCGGGGGCCGCGCGGCGACCGCGCCGATCGCCCTCCCCGCCGCCCGCGCGATGAGATGAACGTTGGAGCAAGCTGATGGCCGCCGCGCCTCGTCGCCCTTTCTTCCGCCGCCGCAAGTCCTGCCCGTTCTCGGGGGCGAATGCGCCGAAGATCGACTACAAGGACACGCGCCTCCTGTCGCGCTACATCTCCGAGCGCGGCAAGATCGTGCCGTCTCGAATCACCGCGGTCAGTGCGGCCAAACAGCGCGAGCTCGCCCAGGCGATCAAGCGCGCCCGCTTCCTCGGCCTGCTGCCCTACGTGATCCGATAAGGGTCCATTACGGACGAACCGCCGCGGCCGGTCGCCGTCCGCGGCGGGAGTTGGAGGCGACTCCCGCCTTCTAACCGCGAGCCCATGCGGGACAGCGCCATGATCCATCGATTCGCCGTCGCGATCGGCGCCGGGTGCGCCGCGGCTTTTCTGTTCGCCGTCAGCGCGCAGTCGAGCCCGCTCGCGATGGCGCTCGCCTATCTCGCACCGCTTCCGATCATGATTGCGACCATGGGCTGGGGAATCGACGCCGGCGCGACCGCGGCTGTCGTCTCGGTCGCCGGCCTGACTCTCCTCGCCGAACCGCTGACGGGCCTCCTCTACGCGGCGTCGGTCGCGGCTCCCGCCTGGCTGCTGGCGGCCGGCGCGGTCGCGCCCTTGACGCGCTACCTGCCGGCGCGGTCTCCGTCCGGCCCGACCTTCGCGTCGGTCGGCGCGATCGTCACCGTCGCCGCGACGATCGGCATGCTCGGCGCCGGCGCAGTCCTCACCGCGATCATTCTCCTCTACGGCGGCTACGCCGAAGGAGCGAAGCAGGCCGCGACGGCGCTCGCCGCGCTTGCGAACGACGCCTTGGAGGCGAAGGACGTCGATCAGGCGCGGGTCTTCGCCGAAGCGCTCGTCCGCTTCGGCCCGGCGGCGATCGCGGCCTCGACCCTCCTCATGCTGAGCGTCAACCTCTACGCCGCGGCGCGCTCGACGCAACTGTCGCACCGGCTGCAAAGACCATGGCCCGATCTGCCGACTTCGCTCCGTCTGCCGTGGCCGCTCGGCGCAGTCGCGGTCGTCTGCGCGGTCTGCGCCTACGCCCTGCCCGCTCCGGCGTCGCAATACTTCTCGATCGGCGCCGGCGGGCTCGGCACAGCTTTCGTCCTGCAGGGCCTCGCCGTCGCGCACGCCCTCTCGCGCGGCCTCAAACTGAGAGTCGTGATGCTTGTCGCGCTGTACGCCTGCTGCGTCCTGCGCGCCCCGTACACGCTTCCCGTCCTCGCGGCGCTCGGACTCGTCGACGCCTTCGCCAGGCTACGCACGCGGGCGGCGTTTCTTCCTTCCCCCAAACCCACCAGTCATCGATAGGAGCGCATCATGGATGTCATTCTGCTCGAACGGATCGCCAAGCTCGGCCAGATGGGCGACACGGTCCACGTCAAGGACGGCTATGCGCGCAACTTCCTGCTGCCCCGCGGCAAGGCTTTGCGCGCCACGGAGGCCAACAAGAAAAAATTCGAGGCCCAACGCGCCGATCTCGAGGTGCGCAACCGCGAACTCAGGCGGAGCGCCAACGAGGTCTCGGTCAAGGTCGACGGCGCGACGATCGTCATCATCCGGCAGGCCGGAGAGACAGGGCAACTCTATGGTTCGGTCTCGGCGCGGGACGTCGCCGAAGCGTTGACGGCGGCGGGCCATGCGGTGCAGCGCAGCCACGTCGCCGTCCAGCATCCGATCAAGACGCTCGGCCTGCACGTGGTGCCGATCCACCTGCACCCAGAAGTCGAGGCGAAGGTCACGGTCAACGTCGCCCGTTCGCCCGAACAGGCCGAGCGGCAAGCGAAGGGTGAGGATCTCACCGTCCGCGAGCACACTTCGATCGACGATCTCGGCCTCGAGGTCGGCCGCGCGCTCGCGGAAGCGGGCCCTGGCGAAAGCCTTGCACGGGAATAGCCGACGGGAGTCGCTCGCGCTTCTGCCCAGCTTCAGGCGAAGCGGAACTCGCTCACCTGCCGATATTGCGCGCCTGGCCTCAGGACGCAGTCGGTAAAGTGACGCCGGTTCGGCGAGTCCGGGAAGGCTTGCGGCTCGAGGCAAAGGCCGGCGTGCGCGCCATAGCGCGCCCCATGCAGCCCAGGAACAGGGCAATCGAGCTTGGCGGCGTCATAGAGTTGGACCCCGGGGGCCGAGCTGTAGAACGACATGGTCAGTCCATTCACCGGCGAGCGGACGCGCGCGATCGGGGCGAAGCCGTCGGCGCCAGGGCGCAGAGCAGCGACGAAATTCGTATCGTACGTTTTCCCGCTCGCATGGCGCACCTGGCGCTCGACGCGGAAATCATAAGGCGTTCCAGAAACGGACCGAATCTCGCCGGTTGGGATGAGCTCGTCGTCGGCGGGCGTGTAGAAGTCGGCGAACAGCGAGACTTGATGATCGAGAATGTCCGTCGACCCGTCGAGATTGAAGTAGGCGTGTTGGGTGAGGTTCACGACCGTCGGCTTGTCCGTGACCGCCGACAGCTCGACCCTCAACGTCGCCGGTTCGAGCATCCGATAGACGCAGGTCGCCGTCAGCGAACCGGGGAAGCCCGCTTCGCCGTCCGGCGACTCCAACGTCATCGAAACCGACGACCCGTCGTAGGCGCCGAGCTTCCAGATGCGCTCGCCGAAGGCCTTCGGCCCGCCATGCAGGGTGTGCTTTTGGCCCGGCTTCCGGTCGAGCACGTATTCGATCCCGTCGAGGGCGAATCGGCCATTGGCGATGCGGTTGGCGAAGCGGCCGGCGATCGCCCCGAAATGAGGCGAATGCGCGATGTAGTCCTCGAGAGTGTCGAGGCCGAGCGTTACGCTTTGCGACCCGCCGCGCGCCGGCACGACGAGATCGCGGATGACCGCGCCCCAAGTCAAGATTTTCGCGCTCGCTCCTCCGGCGGAGGCGATGACGACCTCATGCACGGACGCGCCGCCGATTGCGCCGAACACCTTTGCGCCCACGTCGTTTCCCCTGGTCTCGAGGGTCGCGCCCGTCGCGATCGACCGGCCTCACGAGCCTTCGAGCTCGGCCCGGATCGAGGCGAAAACAGCCTGGAACATCGCTTCGGTCAGCACGCCCGTGTTCGTGTTGTAGCGCGAGCAGTGATAGCTGTCGAATAGGCTCGGTCCCGTCGCCTTCAGGGCGTGGCGCGCGCCGTGCGCGAAGGGAAAGTCCGCCGCACGCGCCCCGAACACGCGCAACAGGCTGTCATGCGCCACCCGTCCGAGCGCGAGCACGATCTTGAGATTGGCAAGCGCGCCGATCGACCGCGAAAGATAGGCGCGGCAGGCCGCAATTTCCTGAGGGGTCGGCTTGTTCTGCGGCGGCGCGCAGCGAACGGCGTTGACTATGGCGCAGTCGACGAGTTCGAGGCCGTCGTCGGCCCGCTGTCCGTAGACGCCCACCGCGAAGCCGAACCTTATGAGCGTTTCGTAGAGCAGGTCGCCGGCGTAGTCGCCGGTGAACGGACGGCCCGTCCGGTTGGCTCCGCGCAGTCCTGGCGCGAGGCCGACGATCATGAGGCGCGCGCTCGCCTTGCCGAATGAAGCGACCGGGGCGTTCGACCAATCCGGATAGAGGGAGCGATTGGCGCCGCGGTACTCCGCGAGGCGCGGACAAGCCGCGCAGTCCCGCGGAGGACTGACGTCGAAGGCCATTGGACGCCGCAACGCCCTTTAGTCGCGAACCGACTCTTCAACCGGCTGTTGCACGGAACCCATGTAGTGCCGGCGGTGGTTGTCGGCGCGAACGGGCCGCTCTCCGGGATCGCGCCCGATGCGGGGCACGAGCTGCGCCAGATCGATGAATTCATCCGCTTGACGACGCAATTCATCCGCGACCATCGGCGGCTGCGTCGAGATCGTCGAGACGACCGCGACCCGCACGCCTTTGCGCTGGACTGACTCGACGAGCGCCCGGAAGTCCCCATCGCCGGAGAACAGCACCAGGAGGTCGACATGGTCGGCCATCTCCATCGCGTTGACCGCGAGCTCGATATCCATGCTGCCCTTTACCTTCCGGCGGCCGGTGGAATCCACAAACTCCTTGGTGGGCTTGGTGACCACCGCATAGCCGTTGTAATCGAGCCAATCGACGAGCGGACGAATGGACGAATATTCCTGATCATCCACTAGCGCAGTGTAGTAGAATGCTCGAATCAGGCGTCCTTTGCCCTGGAACTCCTTCAGCAGTCGCTTATAGTCGATATCAAACCCGAGAGCCTTCGCGCTCGCGTACAAATTGGCGCCGTCAATAAAAAGCGCGATACGTTCCACTGATGACATTGTGCGGTCTTTTCTTCAGGCGGGAGTTAATGTGGGCTCCTGCGAGCCCCCGTCGTTCAACAAAACATCATCCGAAAACTGCCTTCAGGCCCCAATCCGGGCTCGTCACAGGGAACAAACGCCAAGCGGCGCATTGTCCCGGATCGGCGCTCGAGCCGTCTCTAACGATGCAATGTCGACTATTTGAGGATGACAGGATAAAAAAATCATAACCCCCGGTAATCAAATCTGCGTGTCGAGGAATGAGGGGCGAATTGCTCGCATGATGCTCGCATGACGATTGACGTTTTGCGGCTTGTCGCGTCTAGGTGACGATCGAAAGCAGCGCCGCGGTAGGCGGCTCCCACAGGAAGCCGAGGGGACGATGAAGCTCGTTCGATATGGCAAGAGCGGCAAGGAGAAACCCGGGCTGATCGATCCGGCCGGCAAACTGCGGGACCTCAGCGAGGTCGTCGCCGACATCGACGCTGATACGCTGAGCCCGCGGGCGCTCGCCCGTCTGACGAGGCTCAAGGCCGAATCGCTGCCGGCCGTGCGCGGAACCCCGAGGCTCGGCCCCTGCGTCGCGAAGGTCGGCAACTTCATCGCCATCGGTCTCAACTACGCAGATCACGCCGCCGAATCCGGCCAGGCGGTGCCGAAGGAGCCGGTGCTGTTCAACAAGGCTCCCTCATGCATCGCGGGGCCCAATGACGACATCGTCATCCCGAAGGGCTCAACCAAGACCGATTGGGAAGTGGAGCTCGCGGTCGTCATCGGGTCGCAGGCGAGCTATCTCAGCGAGGACGAGGCGCTCAGGCACGTGGCGGGGTATTGCGTCTGCAACGACGTGTCTGAGCGCGAGTTCCAGCTCGAGCGGGCAGGCCAGTGGACGAAGGGCAAGGGCTGCCCGACCTTCGGCCCGCTCGGCCCCTGGCTGGTCACGCCCGACGAGATCGGGGACCCGCAGAAGCTCGACATGTGGCTCGACGTCAACGGCGAGCGGATGCAGAGCGGCTCGACGGCGACCATGGTGTTCGGCGTCAAGACGCTCGTCTCCTACATCTCGCAGTTCATGGTTCTCGAGCCCGGCGACGTCATCACGACCGGCACTCCGCCCGGAGTCGGCCTGGGCAAGAAGCCGCCGCGCTTCCTGAAGCCGGGCGACAGGGTGTCGCTGGGCATCGAGGGGCTCGGCCGCCAAACGCAGCAGATCGTCGCCTACAAGGCCACATGAGGAAGAAGGCGATCCGTCTCAAGTCCTGGACCGGTTTCGCGCTCGCAGCGCTCACAGCGCTCGTCTTCACCGCGCTCTACATCGATTACCTCCGCCGCGCCGGAACCTGGTTCGCCGACCTGCCCCTCGTTCTGGCCGCCCTGCCCTTCACGCTCGTCATGCGGGCGCTGAACGGGGGAAGCTACGATTTCGCCGGCGACACGACGCTGAGGGTCGCCGGCGCCGCAGCCTTCTGCTGCGCCCTCGCCTACCTGGCCGGCCTCGTTCTGGAAACAATGATCCGAGGGATCGTCCTGATCGTCCGGGGCGGCCGTGGTGTATAGTCTCGCCAGATCTCTCAGGGGACAGGAATGACATTTCGCGGCAAGCGCTTCGCCTTCATCGCGCTCGGCCTCGCGCTGCTCGCCGCGCCGGCAGCGAGGGCCGAGGCGCGCCAGGCGGAACAGATCCAGGCGGCGCTGGACACGTGGGTTGCCGAGCGGGCGCCGGTGGAAAAAATCAGCGGTATCGCCGCTTACGTCAGCTTCGGCGATCCCGGTCCGGCGATCGAGGCCTTCGCTGGCAAAACCGGCCGCGAAGCACAGGATCCGCCAGTCGGACGAGGTACGCTGTTCCAGATGGGCAGCACGTCGAAGTCTTTCTGCGCCGCCGTGATTCTGAAACTCGATGCCGCGGGGAAGCTCTCCCTCGACGACCCGCTCGGCAAATGGCTGCCGCAATATCCCGCGTGGAAGGACGTCAGCATCCGGCGCCTCCTCAACATGACGAGCGGCATCCCGAACTATTCCGAGACCGAGACCATCTCGCGCGCCTGGGTGAACGAGCCGACCCGCGACCTGACCGCCGAAGAATTGATCAAAGCCGCTTACCCCGGCGGCGCGAACGCCCTGCCGACAAGCGCCGGCTATCACTATTCGAACACCAACTACATCCTCGCGGGCATGATTGCCGAAAAGGCGACGGGCCGGTCCTACCGCGATCTCGTGCACGAGATGGTGATCGACGCCATCGGCCTCACCAGCACGTTCTATGAGAACGGGACCTATCCGGCAGCCGTGACCAATCGCCTGGCGCACGGCTATTTCGACAACCCAGCTTGCGCCGATTATCAGTCGAACTGCAAGGAATCGTGGAACCTCCCGATGATCGGCAGGGACGTGCGCGGCATGAGCACGTCCTGGGCGCAGGCGGCGGGCGGGGCGATAGCGAACGCGCGCGACGTCGACCGCTGGATGCGCGCGGTTTTCGAGGGGCGTGTGGTCCCGCCCAGACAACAGGCAGAGTGGATGTCGCTGGTCTCGACCAAGACCGGCAAGCCAATCGCCGACGTCTCGGCCGACGATCCCCGCGGATTTTCGCTCGGCCTCAGCAAGGGGATGCTCGGGCCATTCGGCGCGCAATGGTTCTACGGGGGCACGACGCTCGGCTATCGGACGCTCTACGTCTGGTTCGAGAAAGAGAACCTGATGATCACGGTGCAGACCAATTCACAGCCGGCGGACGACGCGAACAAGCTGAGCGACGCTGTGGCGGCGATCTATGCGATCGTGAGGAAAGACGCGAAGTAAAGAATCGGCCCAGGACGGGGCCTCGAGGCAAGCGGAGAGGCGGCTGAAGGGGGACAATCCGGACCTGTATCGATTTCCGGCGCTAATCGCTTTTGCCGCGGAAGCGACGCATCGTGTTAGGATCGGAGCGAGCACCCCCTCCAATCGCATGCCATTATGCCTTCCGCAAAACTCACCGCGCGTCTTCTTCCCTCGATCGCCGACGTCGATTCGGCGGCGTGGGACGCCTGCGCCAATCCGGTCTTCCGGAACGAGGATGAGGCCGCTGGCGAGCGGTTCAACCCGTTCGTCACACACGCTTTCCTCCATGCGCTGGAAGCGTCCGGCTCGACCGGAGGCCGTTCGGGATGGACGCCGGCGCATGTCGTCGTCGAGAATTCCGCCGGCAAAATCGTCGCAGCGGCGCCTTCCTATCTCAAGAGCCACAGCCTCGGCGAATACGTGTTCGACCACGCATGGGCCGACGCCTATGAGCGCGCCGGCGGGCGCTACTACCCGAAACTCCAGGTCGCCGCGCCCTTCACCCCGGTGACCGGGCGCAGGCTGCTCGTCGCGACGGACGCTCCGGAAGGCGCGCGGGAGGCGCTGATCCAAGCGCTGCGGGAGGTTCGCCGGCAAACGAAGGCCTCGTCGACCCATGTGACCTTTTCGACGCCGGAGGACGCCGCGCTGCTCGAACGCGCCGGCTTCCTCGTTCGCCATGGCGAGCAGTTCCACTTTCTCTGCGGCGGTTTCTCGACCTTCGACGACTTTCTCGCCGCGCTCGCCTCGCGAAAGCGCAAGGCGATCCGCCGTGAGCGCCGGGAGGCGCTCGGAAAAGATCTAACAATCGAATGGGTGACCGGTTCATCAATCAGACCAGATCATTGGGATTCGTTTTTCAAGTTTTACATGGACACCGGTTCACGCAAGTGGGGACGGCCTTACCTGACCAAGCCCTTCTTCACTCTCATCGGCGCGTCGATGGCTGAGCGCATCCTCCTCGTGATGGCGAAGCGCGGCGGCCGCTACGTCGCCGGCGCCATCAATTTCATCGGCCACGACGCGCTTTACGGCCGCAACTGGGGCTCGATCGAGGACAGGCCGTTCCTCCACTTCGAGGTGTGCTATTACCAGGCGATCGAATTCGCCCTGGCGCGCGGCCTAAGGCGGGTCGAGGCCGGCGCGCAGGGCGAGCACAAGCTCGCGCGTGGCTATCGTCCCGTCGTGACCTACTCGGCCCACGAATTCGCCGACGCCCGGCTGGCGAAGGCGGTCGCCGACTTTCTGCAGCATGAGCGCGCCGCGGTCGCCGAGACGATCGCCTATTATGAAGATCGTGCGCCCTTCCGGAAGAGCGACCAGGCGAATCACGAAACAGTGGGAGAATCCTTTGATCTCGACCTATGATCCGAACAACATCTTCGCGAAAATCCTGCGTGGCGAAGCGCCCTGCACCAAAATCTACGAAGACGATGTTTCGCTGGCCTTCCTCGACGTGATGCCGCGCGCCGACGGGCATACGCTGGTCGTGCCGAAGGTCGCCGCGCGCAACATCTTCGACGTCGCCGCCGAGGATCTCGCCCGCCTCATGCCGGCGATTCAGAAGGTCGCCCGCGCGGTCATGTCGGGGATGGCGGCCGAGGGATTGACCATCCAGCAGTTCAACGAAGTCGCCGGCGGCCAGCAGGTGTTCCACCTGCACTTCCACGTGCTGCCGCGCTGGCCGGGCGTGGCGCTGAAACCGCCCGGCGGACCATTTCAGAGCGCGGAGGCGCTGCGCCCGCACGCGGACCGGATCATTGCGGCCTTGGCCCGCATTTAACGGGGCCGAGGCCGGATGACGAGACCGTGACCCATATCCATTATTTTCCGGTCAGCGCCGGCCTGGCGGCGGTCTTCTTCGTCCTCCTGGTCGGCCTCGTCATCCTCATCCAGATCGGGCTCCTGCGGCGGGCCTATACGGCGCTCGGACTCAATCCGCTCGTCGTTACGCTCGTGCTGTTCGGCTCGCTGCTCGGCTCCTACGTCAACATCCCCCTCGTCCGGCTCCCTGGGAAGCACGTCGTCTCGCGCGAGGTGGTGGAGATCATGGGGGTTCCGTTCCTCGCGCCGGTGGCGGTCAACTGGCCCGGCACGGTGCTCGCGATCAACGTCGGCGGGGCGGTCATCCCGATCCTGCTGTCGCTCTATCTTTTGGTCCGCTATCGGCTATGGGTGCTCGGCGCGATCGCGATCGCCATCGTCGCCTTCTTCGTCCATCGGATGGCGACCCCGGTCCCAGGCGTCGGCATTTCCGTGCCGACCGTCGCGCCGCCGCTCCTCGCAGCGTTCTCCGGCTTAGTTTTGTCGAGGCGCTAC
The DNA here is from genome assembly GCA_035656495.1 of Roseiarcus sp. Classification (GTDB taxonomy): domain Bacteria; phylum Pseudomonadota; class Alphaproteobacteria; order Rhizobiales; family Beijerinckiaceae; genus Roseiarcus. The sequence continues at coordinate 28,899 of DASRSL010000216.1, read as the reverse complement.
GCGGCGCCGCTGGCCTATATCGGCGGGGGAATCGGCGTGCTGATCGGGGCGGACCTGCTCAATCTCGGCTCGCTGCAAAGCCTCGGCGCGCCCGTCGCATCGATCGGAGGAGCGGGCACCTTCGACGGCGTGTTTCTGACCGGCGTGATCGCCGTGCTGCTCGCGACCCTGGTGACTGGTTAACGCGTGAGCAATTTCGCTGTAATCGCAAATACTTCTTTAACCAAACGGACCCATTTTGTGGCTTTTTTGCCACATCCCGTGGCGAACATGGCCGAATGCCAACGCAACGGTGGACTCAGTCGGTGACCGCCCGTATAGTGAGAACATAGTTTTTCAGCGGGCGACGGCGCGCGGGCGCGGAGCCGATCAAAACGGAGAAGACAAATGAAGAATCGCTGGCTTATGGGGGCCGCCGCTGCGGCGTTGACAGTTGCGGGCGCCATCTCGGCGCAGGCCGCCGACCTTCCGACTCGGAAAGAGGCCCCGGCGCCGGTGTTCGTGCCGCCGCCCTTCACCTGGACCGGGTTCTACATCGGCGGCAACGCCGGTGGCGTCTGGAACACCGGCAACACAACGATCAACGCTTTCTTCCCGGCGAGCGGCCTGATCTTCCAAAACTCCGTCCCGGGCCGTCTGAATACGTCGGAGAGCGGGTTCATCGGCGGCGGTCAGGTCGGCTACAACTGGCAGACGGGCGCATTCGTGCTCGGCGTCGAGACTGACTTCGACGGAACAAGCCTGAGCAGGAACGTCTCTGTCGTCGGCCCCAGCTTCGTGAATCCCTTCACGGGCAACCTGACCGACAATTTCACCGCCAACGCTCACCAGTCGCTCGACTGGCTCGGCACGGTCCGCGGGCGGGTCGGGTTCGTCGCCACCCCGGACAACCGCCTGATGATCTACGGCACGGGCGGCTTCGCCTACGGCGGCGGCAGGTTCAACGCCAACTTCTGCGACTTCAACGCCCAGTTCTGCTGGGCCGGGTCGAACAGCGAGACCCGAGTCGGCTGGACGGTCGGCGGCGGTCTGGAGTGGGCTTTCACCAACAATTGGATAATCGGCGCCGAATATCTCTACTACAACCTCGGCAGTCGCAACACGACGCTTCTTGCGACCGGCGCTTTGGACACGGCATTCGTACCCGGCGCATTCATCAACGTGAAGCAGGAGTTCCAAGGCTCGATCGCCCGCGCCCGTATCAGCTACAAGTTCTGATCTCCTCCCGTCAGAGCTTTGAAAAAGAGAGGGAAGGCGAAAGCCTTCCCTCTCTTTTTTGCGCCTGAAAAAGCAAAAGCTCCGCCCGACGGCGGGGCTTCAACTTTTCCGCAAGCTCTGCGGCTGGCGCTAAGGCGTCTCGGGCTCGGGCGTCCGGTCGACCGCATCCGGGACGGCCGGCTCGACCCGCTTGCGCGCGCGCCCGCGCGCCTTTGCGGCAAGGAGCAGGTCGCGCTCCATGCGCGGGGCGGCGGGGCCTTCGGGATAGACGAAGCCGAGTTTCTTCTGCCCGGAGTCGTCGGCCGTGACCACGACCTTGACGACGCCGCCGTTCTTCAGCCGGCCAAACAGCACTTCGTCAGCGAGCGGCGTCTTGATCTGCGTCTGAATCACCCGCGCCATCGGGCGCGCGCCCATCGTCTCGTCATAGCCGTTCTTCACCAGCCATGACCGCGCCTCGTCGGTCAGCTCGATCGTCACGTTGCGGTCGGACAGCTGGGCCTCGAGCTGCAGGATGAACTTGTCGACGACTCGCGCGATCACCGATTCGGGCAGGCGCGAGAATTGCACGATCGCATCGAGCCGGTTGCGGAACTCGGGCGCGAACAACCGGTCGATCGCCTCCTTGTCGTCCCCTTCGCGGGTCGATTTGTGGAAGCCGAAGGCGGCGCGCGCCAGATCCTGAGCGCCGGCGTTGGTCGTCATGATCAGGATCACGTTGCGGAAGTCGATCGCCTTGCCGGAATGGTCCGTCAGCTTGCCGTGGTCCATGACCTGCAGCAGGATGTTGAACAGATCCGGATGGGCCTTCTCGATTTCGTCAAGAAGCAGCACGCTGTGCGGATGCTGGTCGATCGCATCGGTCAATAGCCCGCCCTGGTCGAAGCCGACATAGCCAGGCGGTGCGCCGATCAGACGCGACACGGTGTGGCGCTCCATATACTCGGACATGTCGAAGCGGATGAGTTCGAGGCCGAGGCTGGTCGCGAGCTGCCGGGCCGCTTCGGTTTTGCCGACGCCCGTCGGACCGGAGAAGAGATAGCAGCCGATCGGCTTCTCGGGGTCGCGCAGCCCCGCGCGGGCGAGCTTGATCGCCGCGGCGAGGGCGGACACCGCCTCGTCCTGGCCATAGACGGCGCGCTTCAGCGTCTCCTCGAGATGCTGCAGCACCTCGGTGTCGTCCTTGGACACCGATTTCGGCGGGATGCGCGCCATGGAGGCGATCGTCGCCTCGATCTCCTTGACGCCGATCGTCTTCTTGCGCTTGGTCTCGGGCAAGAGCATCTGCGAGGCGCCTGTCTCATCGATCACGTCGATCGCCTTATCGGGCAGCTTGCGGTCGTGAATGTAGCGCGACGACAATTCGACCGCGGCCTTCACCGCCTCGCCTGTATAGCGGAGCTTGTGGAACTCTTCGAAATAGGGCTTCAGGCCCTTGAGGATCTCGATGGTGTCGGGGACGCTCGGCTCCTTCACGTCGATCTTCTGGAACCGGCGGACGAGCGCGCGATCCTTCTCGAAATACTGCCGGTATTCCTTGTAAGTGGTCGAACCGATGCAGCGAAGCGTCCCTTGCGCGAGCGCGGGCTTAAGCAGGTTCGAGGCGTCCATCGCGCCGCCCGAAGTCGCGCCGGCGCCGATCACCGTATGAATTTCGTCGATGAAAAGAATCGCGTCCTTGTGCTGCTCGATCTCCTTCATCACCTGCTTCAAGCGCTCCTCGAAGTCGCCCCGGTAGCGGGTGCCGGCGAGCAGCGCCCCCATGTCGAGGGCGAAGACGGTCGCCTCCTCGAGGACCTCGGGAACGTCGGAGTTGACGATCTTTCGCGCCAAGCCCTCGGCGATCGCCGTCTTGCCGACGCCCGGATCGCCAACCAGGAGCGGGTTGTTTTTCTGCCGGCGGCATAGGACCTGGATCGTCCGCTGCACCTCGGCTTCGCGGCCGATCAGCGGATCGATCCGCCCTTCCCTCGCCTTCCGGTTGAGGTTCACGCAATAAGCTTCCAGAGCGCCTTCCTTTTTCTTCGAATCGCCATTCTCCTTGGTTTCCTTCGCCTCGCGCGACTCGTGCTCCTCGTCCGCGCCACGGGGCAGGCGCGACGGATCGGAATGGCCGGGCCGTTTGGCGATGCCGTGGCTGATGTAGTTGACCGCGTCGTAGCGGGTCATGTCCTGCTCCTGCAGGAAGAAGGCGGCGTGCGTCTCGCGCTCGGCGAAAATGGCGACGAGCACGTTCGCGCCCGTCACCTCTTCGCGACCGGACGACTGGACGTGGAAAGCGGCGCGCTGAACGACGCGTTGGAAGCCGTTTGTCGCCTTCGCTTCCTCCCGGCTGTCGACGACCAGGTTTTCCAATTCCGTGTCGAGATAGTTGACGACCGTCCTACGCAGGGAATCGAGATCGACCCCGCAGGCCCGCATCACCGCTCCGGCGTCCGCGTCGTCGATCAGGGCGAGCAGAAGATGCTCGAGAGTCGCGTATTCGTGGTGGCGCTCATTGGCCAACGCCAAGGCCTTCCTCAGCGTTTTCTCGAGCGTGCGGGAGAAAATAGGCATGCGGACGGCCTCTCACTTCTTTTCCATGATGCACTGAAGAGGGTGCTGATTCTTGCGGGCATGGTCCATCACCTGAGACACCTTGGTTTCGGCGATCTCGTAGGTATAGACCCCGCATTCCCCCACCCCATTGTGATGCACCTGGAGCATGATCTGCGTCGCTTCCTGAGCGTCCTTGTTGAAAAACGCCTGGAGGATCGAAATGACGAACTCCATGGGCGTATAATCGTCATTCAGCAGCAAGACTCGATACATATTGGGCCGCTTGGTCTGCGCGCGCGTGCGCGTGATGACCGCAGCGCCGCTTCCCGGCGTCTCGCCTCCGCGCTTGGGCTCGCGCGATGCGACCGTTCGAGCCGACCCCGCCGCAGAGGCGCCCGGATGGAACCAACGCGCCAGACGCGCCATCCCCGCCTTCAGGCGGACGACCAACGGATTTGAGGCGTTAGGCACGAAATAACCCCGTTCCTTGCCGATTGGACCTCAGCCACACATTCATCCACGTGAACACGACCATATGTGGGCGTCCAACGTTCTTCTCGCCAGTCGCGCGAAGAACGAAGAATTGCCAATTTGTCCCTCACTGTGCAAGAGGCGCCGGGCCCCTGTCACAGAGAGGCGAAATCGCATTCTGCACCGAGGGGCTGAAGCCGAACCGGGAACGCCAAGACAAACGTTCGCCCGCCGCGCGCGTTCCAGGCCCGGCCGCCGACGCAAAAAAAATCCGACGCCCCTTAAAGGCGCCGGATCGTCTTGCAGCGTTCGAAACTCGCGCCACGTCTAAGGCGCGGTCGTCCGATGTTACTTAGCCTGGAGGTTGGCGTAGGCCGTGGTCACCGGCTTCATAGCGTCGGAAGCAACCTTGGCGTAGAGTTCGGAAACCTTGCTCGCCTGGGCGACGAAGCCTTCGTAAGCCTGCTTCACGTACTCGCTCTGGATCTGGATCGCCGTTTCGACGCTGCGCGCGCCGAGAAGCTTCTCGTATACGGCAGAGCCTGCCGCAAAGGTCTTCTTGGCGTAGTCGGTCGATTCGGCGGCGAGCTCCTGCAGGCCCTTGGTCCAAGTCGCCGACGCGGCGGTGAAAGCCTCCAGCTGCTGCTTGGAGAAATTCTGATAATCCTCGAAATTCGGAGTGGTAGCCATATTCAATCCCTTTGTTAGCCTCGGATTGCTGCGACACGAGGCGCGGTGTCGATCGCGCTGTATTATGTGCGCCGCACAATCATAGTCAAGGCTTTTTTGCACTGCACAATTTTCCTCCAATGCGAGTAGCGCAAGTCGAAAAAGGCTGAGAAACCACTATATTGCACGGCTATCTTTCATTCGTTGTCCACCGAATGAAAGGCCGCTGCGGCGATTGGTCTCAATGCGCTCAGGCCCTTGCCTGCCATTGCGACGAGAATCCGTCGCTTCCGTTAACTCGGCCGTAACTGCATCCCCATAACGTGCAAGTGTGTGTATTGAGCAACTGCTTTGCGGTTGCCTGCGTGAAGCGGGGGCGTTCATGACGCGGCGTCGAGAGGAATCGCAGCTCGTTCATGTCGTTCGTCTCGCGGCCAGGGCTCTGATTGCGGCGTCGGCGCTGACGCTGGCGGCGGCGCCGGCGGAAGCCCGCCATTTCCGGCACAGATATTACGCGCACGTCCATCACTATCGACACCTCGCGCATCAATCAGCCCGCGCCGGCCGCTGGGCGGGGGTTCCGGCCTCCCCTGCCTTTTCCGCCATTGTGGTCGACGCCAACAGCGGTCGCACGCTTTACAGCGTCGCAGAGGACGGAATCCGCCATCCCGCCTCGATCACCAAGGTGATGACGCTCTACCTTCTCTTCGAGCAACTCGACAAAGGGGCCATGACCCTGCAGACGCGCATTCCGATTTCCGACCATGCGGCTGCGCAGGAGCCATCGAAGCTCGGCGTCCGGCCGGGCCAGACGATCAGCGTCGAGGATGCGATCAAGGCAGTGGTTACGCGCTCGGCCAACGATGTCGCGGTAGCGATCGCCGAGGCGATCGGCCACGACGAGAGCACGTTCGCCCAGATGATGACGCGCAAAGCGCACGCGCTCGGCATGTCGAGCACTCTCTATCGCAACGCCTCGGGCCTGCCCAATGACGAGCAGCTGACCACCGCGCGTGACCTCTCCATTCTCGGACGCGCGCTCGAAGAGCGCTTCCCCCGTTATTTCAAATATTTCTCGACGCGGCAGTTCGACTACGCGGGCCGGACGATCGGCAGCCACAACCACCTCCTCGGCCGCGTCGACGGCTTGGACGGCATCAAGACCGGCTACACCCGCGCCTCGGGCTTCAATCTCCTGACCTCCGTCCACCGCGACGGGCGCTCCCTGATCGCGGTCGTGATGGGCGGACGCAGCGCCGTCTGGCGCGACCAGGTCATGGAGAACCTGATCGAGGACCACATTGCGGAGGCCTCGACGGTCCGCACTGCGACCATGATCGCTGACGCGTCGAGCGCCGCCGAGCCCCTCGCGCGGCCGGCGGCGGAGGAGGAGGCTCAGCCGGCCCGCCCGCGTCCGGCGTTGGTCGCCGCCAAAGTGCCGGCACACGCTCCTTCCATGCGCGCCGAGTCGCCGCCGGTTGCGGAAGGCGACAGCGCCGACGAGGACGCCGCGCCGACGCTGCGGGTCGCCGCCGTCGAGCCCGCCGTCCAGGCGCGCCCGGCTGCGTTTGCTCCGGCGCCGGCGCCTCAGCGTGCGGCCGAGCCGCTTCGGGCCGCGCTGCCCGCCGCGAATTTGCCTGAGGACCGCGCCCCTCCCCCGGCTCAGCTCGGCTGGGTCAAGGGGTTCAATGCGTTGCAGAGGGGCCGGGCGGTCGCCGAGGCCGCCGCGCCCGCAAAGCCGAAGGCGGTCGAACCGGGAGCGCGCAGCTCCGCCGCAGCCGAGAAGACGGTCGCCGCCCTGCCGCCCGCCAAATCCGACGGCGAAGAGGACGCCGGAAGCCCGAAGGGCTGGGTGATCCAGATCGGCGCGACAGACGACGCCGCCAAGGCGAATGCCCTTCTCGAGAAGGCGCGGCAGCGAAACCGCTCGATCCCTGCGTCGGCCAGGCCGGTCGCCGAAAAGGTGCGCAAGGGCGAGGACACATTCTACCGCGCTCGCTTCGCCGGCCTCGATTCGGCATCGGCGGAGACGGCCTGCCGCTCCCTCAAACGCGATGGTTTTTCCTGCTTCGCCGCCCGCGACTGACGAAGGAACCTAACGCCCCGGTCCTGCATTTCTTGCTGCGGAAACCTAGCCTTGTCGCTGCATCAGAACATCCTTGGCCTGATTGACCCTCGCGGCGCGAGCGGTTTCTCCGCCATGATCTGGATGAAATTTCTTCATCAGGGTCCGGTGCGCCCGAATAATTTCCGCCGCGCTCGCGCCCTCCGGCAGGCCCAGCTCATCAAGCGCTTCGCGGCGCGACATCGCACCGGCGGGGCTGCGCCTCGGCCCGTCTCGATCACCCTCGTCTGCCTGACGCCAGCCGGCAAACCGGCGGTCGAAATAAGCCTCTAGGAGATTGACCCCGGCCGGATCGTCGCGGGACAATTCCTCGCGCAGGGCGAGAAGCTCCGCCCGCGACAGGGCGTCGAGCGCCCTTCCCGCATAGGCGCCCGCCAGCACCTCGCCGCTCATGGCGCCGGTGTCGTGGTCGAGGCGCATCTCGATCATGGTGGAGCGCGCGGTCGTGACGCGTCCGGCGCTGGCGCCGGGACCGCTTGCGGCGGAGCGGAAGAAGGTGGTCCACGGCTGCCTGGACGTGCGCCAGCCAGCAAAGCTCGCCGCCATGCCTGCCAGCGCCGCCGCCAGGCCGATGCGGCCGCGGAGAAGCAGCAGCGCCGCCAGGAGGAGTCCGAGAAAGCCGCCGCCGTGCCGGATCGCCCGCGCGACCGCAGCAGCGTCCATGCGCGCGAACTGCTTGATCGCGGTCAGCAACAGAAAAAGCAATATCAATCCGATGACTAGATTCATCGCGGTAACGCTGCAATAGCTGGCGCGGACGTCGACACCGGGATTCCCTTTCGCCGCGCAGCCTACGCCGATCTCATGAACCGCGCATCTGCGACAGAAGAAGCCGCGCCGCGGGGTCAGCCTCCGCCTCGCGCGCGAGCGCCGCATGACCGCCGGCGGCGTAAGCGGCGGCCGCGCGCAGAAGGGCTTCGAGCCGCCCCGCCGCCCCTGCGTCGAAGGCGCTGTAAGCGCCCCCGGTCAGGCGGGCGATGTCGGAAAAGGTCCGCCGCGTGGCCGGATCGTGGCCCTCCTGGAACATGAAGGCCTTGACGCCCTGAAGGGCGAGCTCCCCCGCGAGACCGGCGAGCGCGTCCGGGCTCTCCTCCATCGCGTCGCCGATGAACACGAGCGCGCCGACCTTCGCCCGCTTCGCTTCTTCGCGCGCGTGCGCGAGGACCCTGCGGATCTGCGTCTCCCCGGCGCGCACGTCGATGCGGCTCATGAGCTCGGCCAGCCCCTGCCCGCCCGAGACGAATCTGGAGGCGCGGCACTCGTGCAAGCCGCGGTAATAGACGAGCTGCACCTCGAGGCCGCCGAGGTTCGCGGCGGTCTGGAACATTTTCGCCTGCAGCGCTTGCGCCAGATCCCAGGTCGGCTGCCGGCTCATGGTGGCGTCGAGCGCGAAGATGAGCCGGCCGCGTCCGCTTTGGCCCTGCGCCGGCGTCTTCCGAGCGGCCTCGACGAAGGCGGCGACGTCGTCGGCGCCGCTCCGGCGGTCAAGCGGCGCCTCCTTGTTCTTGTCCATTCCGGTCGAACACCCTGAGCATTCATCGATACATCGGCGCAGTGCGCCGTGAGGGCAAGCGGGGAGCGAGAAAAACTCGCCGATCCCCATGCGCCTCCCTGCGCCTATCCGAGACATGGATTCGCCCTGTTCCTCCCTACGAACGGGGCAGAGCCGCCCGCCGCCGCTGGATCAATTTTGGAGAAACTTTCTTCTGTTCGATACTTGTGAAGACATTTTCATGCAATAGATGAGGAAAATAGCAGGGCGCGTTTCCGCCTCTTAAAGAACACGGAGCGGAGGAAGCAAAAGCGGGCGGGGCCTCCACCCTGGCCGCGAGACAGCGGCTACAGCAGCCCGAGCCCCACGAGCTCCCGCCGCAACGGCTCCGGCATCTCGGCGACGCCCTTCCGGCTTTCATCGAGATCCGGCGGCGCGTCCTTCGCCTGATAATAGCGCCAGCCCTGGAAGGCGCGCATCGGCCGCGGAGCGACCGCGGCCACTTGCCTGTCGAGCCACAATTTGCAGCGGCCGATCCCGTCGGAATCCATGAAAGGCTCGATGCCGACAATCTTTTGCCGCGCGCCGATCTGGCCCTTGATGACCCAGTAGAGCGATCCACCGTCGAGAATCTCCGCCGCCCGTTTCGGCGTCATCCGGGTCACGTGGGCGTGGCGGAGCGGCGCGCTGCGGCGCTCGGCCTCCCTCATCCGCGCCGCCATCCATTGCCGGAGGTCGTCGAGCGAATCCGCGCCGACGCAGAGTTTGATGAGGTGGAGGGCCATGGGGCGCGAGACTATAGCAGAGCGGCGATCCAGCCGAGCCGTTTCGCGAGGCTGTCCAGAGCGAGCTGTGGACGAAACCGAGTCGGGTCGTCGCCAAGAGCCTGCCCCCGAATGGCGTGCGAGCGAACTATTTCCGCGTTGCGCGGGGAATGACCTTGTGACCTTCGTGTGACCGTCGCGAAAAATTAAACACGAGGGACTCGAATTTTTTCGCCAAGAGCACAAAAGTCACCCCGTTCGCCTCAATGGGCGGCTTCTGCGCCGCGATCGCCGTTCGCCGGCGCCTCTTCGGCCTCCCGGGCCTGCATCCGCCACGCCGTAAGGGTCAGCACGACGACGGGAATGCCGATCATGGCGGTGGCGAGGAAAAAACGGACGTAGCCGAACTCGTCGACCATCACTCCCGACAGGCCGCCGATGAGCTTGCCGGGCAGCGCGTAGAGCGAGGAGAGAAGCGCGTATTGGCTCGCCGCGAAGGCGGGCGAGACGAGCGACGACATGTAGGCGATCAGCGCCGCGCCGGCGAAGCCCGAGGCGAAGCTCTCGGCGCTGACCGAGAGCGTCAAGAGCGGCAGGCTCGCGCCGTGCGACGCCAGCAAAGCAAGCGTCAGGTGCGACGACGATGCGGCGAGGCCGCCGAGGATGAGCGACGGCATGAGCCCCAGCCGCGCCACCGCGAGGCCGCCGCCGAAGGCGCCCGCAATGCCGATCCACACGCCGTAAAGCTTCGAGACGGTGGCGATGTCGGACTTGGTGAAGCCGAGGTCGATATAAAGCGGGTTGGCCATCACGCCGGAGACGAAGTCCGGCAGGCGATAGATCGCCACCAGCACGAGGATGACGATCAGCGCAGGGCCGTAGCGGCGCAGAAGATCGCCGAGCGGCTCGATGAACGAGACGGCGAAGGAAGCGGCGCGCCTGCCCTGCGCTTCCGCTGGCTTGTCGAGCCGCGGCGACAAGAGACATCCGCCGATCCCGACCACCGTCAGCCCCGCCATCGCCAGATAGGCGGCGCGCCAGCTCGCGAAATCGGCGATGTAGAGCGCGCCGGCCCCGGCGCAGAGCATCGCCAGGCGATAGCCGAGCTGGTACACCGCCGACATCATGCCCTGGCGCTCGATCGGCGCGGCGTCGATGCGCCAGCCGTCGATGGTGACGTCCTGGCTCGCGGCGGCGAAGGCGGTGAGGAAGGCGAAGAGGACGCTCCAGCCGAGGTTTTTCGCCGGCGCGCCGAAGGCGAGCCCGGAGAGCGCCGCGGCGACGCCGATTTGCGCGAGCAGCATCCAGGCGCGCCGGCGGCCGAGCCAGGCCCCGAGGAGCGGCGGATCATATTCGTCGATGAACGGCGCCCAGGCGAACTTGAAGGTGAAGGCGAGCGCCGCATAGCTCATGAGCCCGATCGCCGAGCGGCTGACCCCCGCCTCCCGCAGCCAGGCCGACTGAGTCGAGAAGATCAAAAGGAACGGCAGGCCCGACGAGAAGCCGAGCGCGAGCATCAGCGCGAGGCGCGGGTCTCTCAAGATTTCGCGGAGCGGGAGCGATTTACGAGCCGATGTCATGGTCCAAGAATGGCGCAAGAAAGGTTCATGGGAAGGGTTCACGGCCTCCTCGGGCGCGCCGCGAGGGGACTCTTCCCCTCAATAGGCCGATTTGACGATCGTGTCCCGGTGCGTGGTGTAGCTCGGCGTGGGCCGCCGTTTCCCGGCTGAGCCGGGTTGGAGGCTCCCCCAATGTGTGTACCTGCTGTCACACGAATAGGGGCGGCGCAGCGGTTGTGCGCTCCTCCTGGCTGAATAACGCAACGAAATTAATGGCGCGTCGCACCGTTGGGAACTGGCGAAACACCCCCTACCTCTGCTTCCAGCTCCTTACTTGCGCTTGTTTTCACGGTGGTCACGGCTTCCGGGACTTTGTTTCGCATCGGTTCGCCATAGACGTGCTCAAAGGTTTCGTTAACTATTGGATCCTCCCTGATCCAGTCAAGGACCGGTCACTCGCGAAACTGATTGGCGTCGATTGCTTTCGTAGCCGCTAATACTGACATAAGCGCGACAACCTTATCCACCTCACCTTGAAGAGAGGCTACGCAAATCAGGAATTTATCCGCCGAGGCTGTCCAATCGATACTTGATATAACCTCCATACACTTAGCCTCGTTTTTCTTGTTCCTGTTCCTCCATCTCGCGCCGCACGCGCACGGCCTGAAGTTTATCGGCAAGCGCAACGTCAGGGGCGGTCACGAAGTCGCCAGCGGCGACGTCGCGCACCAGCTTCACATGATTGGCAAGTCCGATTGGCAAGGCGCCGAGCTTACGACTGCGCGCGGCTGGAATGAGCTTGGCATAGACCGTGTAACCGCCCTCTCCGTCGAGCGTTTCGCCGGCCTTCAAGGCGCGCTTGGCGACGGTGACCGCGTCGCCGCGCCATTCGCGGCACGTCCCCGTCGGCTCGCCGCGCAGCGCCACATTGAGCACCGAAATCGACAATTCAAGTCCGATCAGATGGTAGGGCTTATACATCGCCGCATAGCGCCCGGTGGAATCGGTTGGCAGTCCGTATTGTTTGAAGCACGACGCGGCGTAGTCACTTTCCGCCTTGAATACGACATAGACGCCCCAGCGCAGGTCACGCTCCACCGGCTGCCCATCGCGTCGAAGCGACGAGACGACCTCGACCATGCCATCGCCGGCTAGCGCGCCGCCGAGATGCCGCGGGCGCAAGACGCTAACGAGATCGTCAGCGCCGCAGGGCGGAAAGCCCAGTCCGTCATGCGGCACACTAAGGCCACAAGCATTGGCGACCGCCGCCATCTCGATGGCTGACTTTGTGCCGTCGAGAAACGAGTTGAACATCTGGCAGTTCATGCCGGCGTGCCTCGCCTCCGCCGGGGTGAGGCCGTAGTGTTCCCAAACGCCGTCCGGCGTGACGGCGTGATAGGCCGGCAGATATTTGGTGCCCTTACCCGCCGCTATCACCGAAAACCCGGCTGAACGCGCCCAGTCGACCATTTCGGCGACGAGCGCTGGCTGATCGCCGTACGCCATGGAATAGATCACGCTGGCGGCACGCGCCTTGCGCGCGAGCCACGCCCCGGCGAGAGCGTCGGCTTCGACATTGACCATAACGATGTGCTTGCCCGCTTCGATCGCTTGTATGGCATGGGCGAGGCCGGCGGGCGCATCACCGGTCGCCTCGACGACGACCTCGACGCGCTCGTCTATGCACGCGTCGCGCCCGTGTTCGGCAAAGCGCGTCCGCGCGATGCGTCCTGCATCCCACCCGACGTTGCGGCATGCAGCCTTGGCGCGCTCCGGATCAAGGTCGGAGATTGCCGCCACGTCGAGGCCAGCGATCGACGGGACTTGCGCCAAGAACATCGAGCCGAATTTGCCGGCGCCGATGAGCCCGACACGAACGGGCTTGTCGGCGGCGATCCGCGCGGCGAGCAAGGATTGCAGATTCATGATTCTCTTCCGCCTGCTAAACCAGGTCCGGCCAAGGCACTATGGTCGATTTCACCGTCTTCATCGCCATGGCGTCGGCGACTGCACGCCCGATACCCTGCTCGGAGAAAGGATAGAGCGTTTGCATGTCAAGCCACGGATATTTGGCGCGCGCGCGGTAGAGCATGTCGACGCCGAGCGGCAGGTCGTTGCCGGTAAAGCCCCACGAGCCGAGGACGTTGATGTCCTTCGCGCAGATGCGGCGCCAAGACGTCATGATCGAGCCGGCATCGGTGAACTGGCCCATCTCGACATAGGTCCCGCCATCACGCAGGAACTCGATGCCTTCCGGGCCAGCGCTCGGATGGCCCGAGCAATCCATCACCAGATCGGCGCCAAACCCGCCAACGATGGCTCGCACCCGCTTGACACGTTCGTCAGGAAGCTCGAATTCTTCGATGTTCACTGTCTCTTGGGCGCCGAATTTGCGCGCGATTTGCAGCCGGGGCTTCTCGGGTGCGCCAACGGCTATCACCCTGCCTGCCCCCATTTCCTGGGCGGCCGCCACCGCCAGAATTCCGATCAGGCCGGAGCCTTGAATGACGACAGTGTCGCCCCAGGTGAAACCGCCGGCCCGCGCCGCGCGATTGAAGGCGCGAAGGCATGATGTCAAGGGCTCGGATAATGCGCCGAGCCGGAGCGACATGTCATCCGGCAATTTGTAGATTTTCGTGCCGGGCAGCATGTCGAGATCCACATAGAGGTATTCGGCCCATCCGCCCCACAGATGCGGCGGCTTGTCGAACCCGATGTATCGGCCATAGTAGACCGGGGTCAGGCACTTGTTGGCGCTTTGCGGATAGTGGATGCAGTAATAGCAGCGTCCGCACGGCATCAGCGGGGGGATCATCACCTTCGATCCCACCGTTAGCGGCTTCTCCATGAAATCCGTTTTGAACTCGTTGCCGACTTCGACGAGCACGCCGCCGAGCTCATGGCCGAGGGTAAACGGCCAGGGAGGTTGCTTCGGCCAGTGGCCCTTCAAGATGTGCAGATCAGTGCCACAGACGCCGCAGGCGCCGACCTTGATAAGCGCCGCTTTGCTGGAAATTTTCGGACGCGGAACGGTATGGATTACCGGCTGGGCGCCAGGCCCGGCGAAGGTGGAAACGCGAATTTGTTCCATCGCGCCACCTCGCGCGGGGTCAATCTTGCGACGAGAGAGATCGCGCTTTTGTTACTCCGCCGCGACGCGGTGTGAACGCGCGTGCGCTAGCAGCGCGTCGTCGGTTACCGGCACGATCGGCGTAAAATCGCGATGCGCGATCCACTCCGGTCGCGTGAATTTGGTGATATGGTTGGAGACGGCGCAGAGGGTAAGATAGACAATCTTGCGCGGATACGGCGTAATGTTCGGCGGGGAAGCGTGCACCAGGTTGCCGTGGAACATCAGGACTGAGCCGGGCTTGCCGGTTGGCGCGACAATGCCGCCTTCGGAAGCAAGTTGCGTCACTGTCTCCTTGTCGAGCGTCCATAGCGGATAAGACGTTGTCTCCAAGTCGTGGCCAGCCTTGAGCACACCTTGTTTATGGCTTTTCGGAATCAGCATCAACGCGCCGTTGATCGGCATGACCTCGTCCAGGAATACGGCGATGTTCATGGCGCGGGCTTGCGGCATGCCATCGTCGCGCGCCCAGGTGCCATAGTCCTGATGCCACTGCCAGACATCGCCCTCGAATGCGGCCTTGGCGTTGAGCTTGAACTGATGCACGTAGACTTCCTCGCCGAACAGCTGGCGCAACGGCTCGACGAGCCGCGGATGGGACGCAAGCAGGCGGAACGTCTCGTTGAAGGTATGGGCGGCGAAGGCGGTGCGCGGTGCGCCGGTCTTCTCCCGCCATACCTCCTGGCGATCGAGTCTGAGGATCGCCTCGGCATCGTCGCGCAGGAGCGCGATTTCCTCCTCGCTGAAGCAGTTAGGAAAGAACAGGTAGCCCTGCTCGTCGAAATCGCGAAGTTGGCCGGCTGACAGCTGCATAGCGTTTCCCAGGTGTTGCCGTCGGTCCGCAGCGGCGAGGCCGGTTACGCGCTTGCCGACAATCTAGCCCATCATCACGGGTCGGTCCAGGATAGCACAAAGCGCCGCCCTCGCTTGTCCGCACCCCAGGAGTACCCACCCAGAGGCGCTCGGTCTCCTTGAGTGCGGCCTCATGATCTCGCTTCGTCCGGATCGGCTTTATCTCCCTCGGGTCGTTCTTGCGGCGCCGTAGTGTGCCGTTCGCCCTCCGCCTTCGCAGATTTACCCGCTCCTCGGAAGGTCTCCTTCTGGCGCCGCGTTCGCCTTCAGCCGAAGACCGCTTTCCGGCTCTATACGCGACGCCGGCTGATGCGCTGTTCTTGGCTAACCGAGCGACTTGACGATCTCGCGGAAGGCCTGCTCGGGGAACGCCTTCAGAGTCTTGGTTCGCACGAAGCCTTGCTTGGCGATCTGCAGCGTTAGACGCGCGGCGACGGCGTCGTCGGGCGCGTCATAGATTAGGATAAGATCGTATTCGCCCATGGTCATGTGGATCGAATGGTAACGGCAGTCCATGTCCGCCATCAGTTTCTTGACGGCGTCCAAGCGATCGGCTGCATTCCCAACCACCCTGATGCCTTCGGGCGTCCAGTTTGCAAGTGCGATATAGGTCGACATCGCCGGCGCCTCCTTTTCGCAACGAGACCGCACGCTAGCGCCGCTGCGTCCTTAGCCAAAGCAAAACCTTCGGCGGCGATCCCAGATCGCGTCGGCCGCCAATGCAGGCTCTGCTCCTGTCCTGTCGCTTCGGCCAAAGGAAACGACTCGATCGCGAAAGCGGCTTCCATGGCCCTCGCGGAGCTTCCGGGGCTTCCCCTTGGGTCAGCTCGCCTCGCCGGACCTTCTTCCAGAAAAAGTTCGCGCATTCCGCCGAGGAGATCCGGGGCGATCGGCCGAGGAGCAGCGTCAGTGGGACCTTGCGGTCGGCCTTTGGCGGGCGCCCGGTGCGCTTTACCACGCCAGCGACGCGTTTCGACAGGTCGTGCGTAGCGTCGGGATCGGCCGCGATCCCGCGCGCGATCCTGGCGTCCTCGCTAACGCACGAATGAGCTTGTCTCTCATAGAAGGCAACCCCGCGACTGTTCGCCTTGCGTCCGGAAACGATGCGGCGCTCTCCACGACATTCAATAGACGACGACATGCAGGCGGGAGACCATCGCAATCAAACGGATTTCCCGTGGCACTTACGCCGGTCCTCACAAACCAGCGCGCGTTCCCAATCCAGCTCAAAACTCTGCCGGCTCGGACGCGATCTGTCGAACCGCCCGCGAGTCGTCCCGCTACCCCGCCCCCACCTCCGCCCGCACGATCCTCGCCCCCTCGACCATCGCCTTCATCTTGCCGAAGGCGGAGCCGCGCGACAGGTATTTGAGGCCGCAGTCCGGGGCGACGATGATGTCTTCCGGCTTGCGGTAGGCGGTCGCCCGGCGGATGCGCGCCGCGACCGTTTCGGGCGTCTCGACTTCGGGGGTCGAGAGATCGAGCACGCCGAGAATGATCTTCTGGTCGGGCAGGTCCTTCAGCACGGCGCAGTCGAGGTTCGACTGAGCCGTCTCGATCGAGATCTGCCTGCACCGGCAGTTCCTGAGCTGGGTCAGAAACGAATAGGCGCTGGGCCTCTCATGGATGATCGCGGCGTAGCCGAAACAGATGTGGACTGCGGTCGTCCCGGTCACGCCGTCGAGCGCGCGATTGAGCGCGGCGAGTCCATATTCGTCCGCCGGTTTCGGCCGCGCCTGCATATAGGGCTCGTCGATCTGGACCACGTCCGCTCCCGCGGCGAACAGGTCCTTGATCTCGGCGTTGACCGCCTCGGCGTAATCCATCGCCGCCTCGGCTGCGCCCGGATAAAAGTCGTTCTGCGCCTGCTGGCTCATGGTGAAGGGTCCGGGCACGGTCATCTTGATCATGCGCGTCGTGTACCGGCGCAGGAACATCAGGTCCTCGACCACGACGGTATGCTTGCGCCTGATCTTGCCCACGATGCACGGGACGGGGTTGGGGTGGCCGGAGCGGTCGAGCGCGACGCCCGGTTTGTCGATGTCGATCCCTTCGAGCGCGGTTGCGAACCGGTTCGAATAGCTCTCGCGGCGGATCTCGCCGTCGGTGATGATATCGAGTCCCGCCTCTTCCTGCAATTTGATGGCGAGCACCGTCGCATCGTCCTGCGCCTCGGCGAGAAAGGGCTCGGGGATGCGCCACAATTCCTTCGCCCGCACCCGCGGCGGAAAGCGGCCGGCGAGCTTCGCCCGGTCGATCAGCCACTCCGGTTGCGCGTACGAGCCGACGAGCGTCGTTGGCAGAAGCATGCAGTCCTCCCTGTCTGGCCGAATGGGCCGCGCGCCAGTTTTGCGCCTCATCCTGCGCCGGCCGGCTGTGCTAAACAAGGCCGTCGCCGATGGACATGTTGTGACCCGCGTCACTGCGTTTCCAGCAACCATGGGGTAGCCCAGAAGCAAGGGCTCGCCGACGCCGGCCGTCTGGTGACCGCCGCCGACGGCAGCGCTCAAGCCCGTTCAAAGGCTGTTCCAGTCACAATAATTTTTGGAGGAGACTTCGAATGTTGCAGATCCGAGTCGGCCTCGCCGACATGACGCGCTCGGTCGACAATCAGACGATGGCCGCGGCCGCGGCCGCGCTCAACATTCAAGTGACAAGGGACCTGCCCAAGTTCTGGAATATCGACGCCAGCGTCGAATACCTGACCGACGCGCACTCCATCCCGCAGGGCGTTTGGCCGGTCTTGATCGTCAAGGAATTGCCGCCCGACGAAGGCGGCTTTCACATGACCCGGCACAATCAGCCCTACGCCAAAATCGTCGCCACGCCGGGCAGCGACGAATGGACGGTCGACGCCAGCCACGAGACGATTGAAATGCTGGTCGACCCGAGCGGCAATCGTCTGCAGACGGCGACCGCCATCAAAATTTCCGGCGGCAAGATCGTCGACTCTGTCGGCAAGTTCGAATACCTGGTCGAAGCGTGCGATCCCTGCGAAGCCGACGCCTCGACCTATGCGATCAACGGCATCAGGGTGTCGGACTTCATCACCCCGGACTTCTATGACCCCAGTCCGTCGACCGCCGTTCAATACAGCTTCAACGGCACGGTGACGAAACCGAGACAAATCCTACCCGGCGGCTACATTTCCTTCATCGATCCGGTTTCGAACGAATTGCAACAGATTGTCTGGTTCGGCCCGACCCCGGTGCTCAGGACCCTGGGCCCCGCTTCCGGGCCGAGCCTCCGGGCGTTTGTGGACGGCAAGACGCGCGAGCTCTCTCACAAACACATGCACGGGCCGAGCAAGAAGACCGCCGCCGAGAGACATGCGTACCGCGAGAGCCTCGCAAAGGCGGCCCGCATTCGGGCGAAGCACTACGTGTGACGCCCGCCGGGCGGCCTCTGTCGGCGCGGTCGCCGACTGTCGCCGACCGTGCCCGCCGCGCTCCACAGGATGTCCGAAGAACGCCCGTCTTTCGACGGGCTATGGAGCACGGCTACAAGGCGACCCAGACCCGGGGCGAGGGGCCGGGGCTCCTTCCCCGCCTCCTCCGCGCAGCCGCGCGAACGCGGCAAGGCGATCGAACCCAAGTCAGTAGGGCGTGCGGCTGAGGCGCCGGCGGTAGCGCGACTGGCTGACGACTTGCGGCGCTTCCGATGGACGCCTCGCCGCCAGGGTCGCGGGCGCCGGCGCCGCGCTCGCATAGAACCCGGCGAGGTCCGCCTTCATCGCGGTCCGCGAGGCGTTGTCGAGGTAGACCATGTGTCCGGAGGGGTAATTGCGAACGGTGAGCCTCTCGAGGTCGCTTGGGCTGCTGACCGGCATGTCGTCGAAGTTCCGGATCGTCTGGAAGAATGGGGTCACGGCGTCGAAGTACCCGTTGGCGGAAAACACTCTCAGGTACGGGTTGACCGCCATCGAAGCCGCCAGATCGCCCGCCGTGTAGAGGGTATTGGGTCCGCCCCTTTGCGCGCCGGTCGGGTCAATGTGCGAGAAATCCCAATTGGCGAAAGCCTGATCGTTCAGATCCAGGAAGGGCGACGTCGAGACGAATTTGAGCTCGTCATTGAGATAGACGTTCCACATTGCGGTATAAACGCCGCCGACCGCGGCCATGGTCGGATCGTTGCCTCCGGAATTCGGAGCGATCGATCCCGCAATCCCGTCGTCCTCCCCGGTGACGCGGCCGTCATAGGCCCCGATGGCCAGCCCCTGGTCCGCCAGCAGGCTCGACAGGAAGACGTTGTCGTTCGATGTGGGGTCGAGCTTCCAGTATTTGACCACGCTCTCCGGGACGCCGAGCATGTCGCTCAATGGCTTGAGGACGCCGGGGTCAATCTTCGGGTAGTGCGCCAACGCCTGCTGGTATGTCTCCCGCGCGAATGTCTCGACCGCCTGCATGAACGTGGGCAGATCGGGCGGCGCCGGCGAGACGGTCGTCTTCTGGTGGTAGAATGCGTCAGCCGCGAACGTCGGCAGGGTTCCCACAGGATCGGCGGCCTTGCCGTAGTCAAGGATGGACGACTGAAGAACGACGCCGTTCAGGTCGACGCCGTCCTCGTGCAGGAACCAGGTCAGCACGCAGGTTCGCGGGGTTCCGTAAGACTCGCCGAACAGGAATTTAGGCGAGTTCCAGCGGTTGAACGCCGTGAGATAGCGCTTAACGAACTGCTCGATTGAGCGCGCGTCCTGATCGACGCCCCAGAAGTCGCCGTTCCTCAAGGGCGCGATCGCCGCGGAATAGCCCGTGCCGACCGGGTCGATGTAGACGAGGTCCGTGCGATCGAGGAGGCTGTCCGGATTGTCCTCGAGCGTGTAGGGCGCCGGCGGCGTGAAACGGGGCATCTCCGTCCGGATCCGCCGCGGTCCGAATGATCCGAGCAACAGGAACACCGACGAGGAGCCTGGACCGCCGTTATAGAAGAAGGTGACCGGCCGACTGGTGGGCGCCGCATCGTCGGCAGTGAAGGCCACGTAGAAGATTTTTGCCGCGGGCCGCGCGCTCGACGGGTCCAGGGTCACAAGGTGGCCGGCTCTCGCCGTATAGGCGACCTTCTTGCTGCCGATCGTCACGGCGTGATGGGTGATCGCGGCGCTCTCGACAGCGTCCGCGGCGGAGATGGAGTCGTCCTTGCCGGCGCCGTGGGGCGTCGTGTCGACCAGAGGCTCGTCGGGGGGAGCCTTCTTGCGGACCGCGTTCGCCATCCCGATCCTCCCCTTGCCGCCGAACGCGCCGGGGACGGACGATTTGGCGCGCTCTAGCCCAACGAACAGGCTCCGCCCGCGAGCGCGCCAAGTCAAGCTCATGCGCTCCGCGGACGACATGCTCTCTGCAGCCTGGAAGCGTGGCGGCGAATCCCTTCCCGCCTCATCCGTCAGCACGACGCCAGCGAGGTCAGGACGCCGCTCCTGCCTCATCCACACGCATGATCCGCTCGCCCATCTCGACCTGCTCGCTGACTGCCGCAACGAGATCGCGTACGATTCCGGCGAAGGGGGCGGTCAGCGCGTGCTCCATCTTCATCGCCTCGACCACGGCGAGGCGCTGGCCGGCTTCGACCGCAGAACCCTCCTCGACGAAGAGCGCGACGATGCGGCCGTTCATCGGCGCGCGAACGCCGCCGTCGCCCTCCTCCGCGCCTCCGGCCGAGCGCTCCAGCGGATCGATCAGCTCGACATAGGCCTGGCGACCGCCCGCGAAGGCATAGACGCCGGCCTGCGTCTCGAAGAGGGTGATCTCGGGTCGTTCGCCGGCGGCGGCGGCGGTTCGCGCCGCGTCCGCCGTCACCTGCAGGCGCTCGGGCTTGCCGTCGATGGTCACGTCGACGCCGACGCGGCGCGCGCCGACGAGCTCGAACGAGTCGGCCACGCTCCACGGGTCGTACGCGCAAAGCGTCGGCGGGCGCGACGCATCGCGCCGCGCGATGAGGACCTGCGCCGCCGCGAGCGCCGCGCGCAGGTCGGGCGGATGCGGCGCGGCGCCGAGCTCGGCAAGATGCGCGTCGATGAAACCGGTGTCGAACGAGCCGCTCGCGACCTCGCGCCTGCGCATCAGCGCGCGCAGAAAAGCGAGATTGGTCTTCGGCCCGATCACGACGGCGTCGCCGAGCTCCTTGTCGAGCATGCTCAGCGCCTCCGTCCGGGTGGGCGCGTGGACGATGAGCTTGGCGATCATCGGGTCGTAGAACGCGGTCACGCTGTCGCCGGCGGCGACGCCCGTGTCGACCCGCAGGCCGGCGAGCCCTTCCTCGCCGCTGAGGCTCATCGCATGGATGCGGCCGGGCGAAGGCAGAAATCCATGCTCCGGGTCTTCTGCGTAGACGCGCGCCTCGATCGCCGCACCCCGGCAGGCGATCTCGTCCTGCGCCAGAGGCAGGCGCTCGCCTGCGGCGATGCGAAACTGCCACTCGACGAGATCGAGCCCCGTCACCGCCTCGGTCACCGGATGCTCGACCTGCAGACGGGTGTTCATCTCGAGGAAATAGAAGGCGTCGGCGTCGAGGCCGCGCGAGGCGTCGGCGAGGAACTCGACTGTCCCCGCCCCGACATAGCCGGCCGCGAGCGCCGCTTCAGTCGCCGCTTTCGCCATGGCGGCGCGCGTCTCCTCCGGCAGGCCCGGCGCCGGACATTCCTCGATCACCTTCTGGTGGCGGCGCTGGAGGGAGCAGTCGCGCTCGAAGAGATGCACGCAGGTCCCGTGGGCGTCGGCGAACACCTGCATCTCGATGTGGCGCGGCGCGGCGACGAGCTTCTCGATCAGCACCCGCCCGTCGCCGAACGCCGACTGCGCCTCTCGGCCGGCGGCCTCCAGCGCCGCGTCGAACTCCATATGCGCGTCGACCCGCCGCATGCCGCGGCCGCCGCCGCCGGCGATCGCCTTGATCAGGACGGGATAGCCGATCTCATAGGCCTTCTCGCGCAGGAATTTCGGGTTCTGGTTGTCCCCGTGATAGCCCGGCACGATCGGGACGCCCGCCCTCTGCATCAACGCCTTGGCGGAATTCTTGAGCCCCATCGTCCGCATCGCCGCGGGCGGCGGGCCGACGAAGACGATCCCCGCCCGCCCGCAGGCTTCCGCGAAGTCGGCATTCTCCGACAGGAAGCCGTAACCCGGATGCAGGCATTCGGCGCCGATCCTCCGCGCCAGGGCGACGATCGCCGCGCCATCGAGATAGCCGCTCGCGCCTTCGCCGATCTCGTGAACCTCGTCGGCGAGCCGCGCGAACAGCGCGCCCCGGTCGGCGGGCGTGTGCATCGCAATCGACCGCATTCCCATCCGCCTCGCCGTCTGGATGATCCGGCAGGCGATTTCGCCGCGGTTGGCAATGAGGACGTTGGCGAACATGGGCTCCGGCCTCCGGGGAGGTCTTGTCTAGCGGAGGGGCGCGGGGATGGCGAGGCCGACGCCGCGCACGGGCGCTTCCGTGTCATCGTTCAGCGCGTTAACTTTGATGTTAGAGTCGGCATAGTAAGGCGGCTTTAGGTATTCGATTATTCATACTTTTGTCATTTTCACCGCAGTACGTGTTTTCCCTTGTTGTCTATTGTTTCCACTTTTGCGATAGGAGAGGAAACGGGCGTTGTCGTACGTTCTCTCGCTTCCCGACGCGCGGCGAAGAGCAGCGAGCTTGGGTGTCCGCCCGGGGGAGGAAGCATGATCAAGCTCCGGGAGGTGGACAACTCCTGCGCCCATCCGGCGGTCGCGGCGGCGGCCCACGCCTCGCTCGGCGGCGGCGTCGCCGCGAAGGTGCAGGCGGCCGCGGCGCGAACGGGCGCGCCGCCGGGGGTCTTCGTCGCCGGGCTCGTTCGGGAATTCCGCGAGCACGCGCGCCCTTGCGCCGTGGCGGCCGCCGAGGAGGCGATGCGTCGCAGCGAGACGCCGGTTCTCGCCGGCCTCGAGCGCATTCTGGCGGACGCACTGCCCCGCCGCGGAAGGGAATAAGATGACCGCGATTCGACTGCCGGCGAGACGGCTGACAGCGAGGTCCCTCGGACCATGCGCCGGCGTCGTGCGGCGGCAGGCCTGGGTCGCGGCTCTGATGGGGTTGATCGCCGTTGCGGCGCTTCAAGGCCTTTGGATCGCAGGCGATGCGCGGCCGAGGGCCTCGGGTCCGCCCAGGAGCCTGCCGACGATCGAGCCGAGGGGTTCGGTCGCAATGTGACCGCGGGTTGACGCGCCGCGTTGGGGTCAATCCCCGAAGCCGGCCTGCCGCAGGACGCCCTCCCCGCAAATCGGCAGCGGCCGCGGCGGCGGAGGGGGATGCGCTTCCCGGTAGCGCGCGATGATCGGCTCAATCGATTCCCTCGGCCAGAATCTTGGAGCGCCGATGTCTCTGAGGCAGGCGGCGTTCCAGTAGAGCCCGGCGCGCGACGGCGACTGGCCGGCTTGAACCGCCCGCGCGACGGCGTCGATGTCGCGCGATTCCGGATAGATGTAGAGCGTGGTCGGAGCGTTCTTGACCATCGCGATGATGCTCTCGGCGTCCGAGGGCGACCAGCTGGTGCAGCCGTCGCTGCGCCCGGCCGTATAAGCCACAAGCTTTCCGAACGGAACGTAGCCGTCCGGGTCGGCGTGCGAACTCGTCGGATCCCTTCGACGGCAGAGTGCCCTGAACACGACCGCCGGATGTCCGCCGATGGCGCGCTCCCTGGCGTTGGCGGCCTCGCCCTCGCCGTCGAACTTCAGGAACGCGCGCATGAAAAACGCGTCTCCTCCGCCCGGGGCGCGATAATAGCCCTTGAAGGACCCGGCGGTCTCGCCCGTCACATAGGCGCCGCCCGTCGTCAGCTCGGAGTCCATCGCGTTGCCGAAATTCTTCACGCACCGCCGTCCGTTGGAGAAATCCGCGACTCCGTCCAGGTCTCGCCCGCCCCCGTGGCCGGCGGAGATCGCGCGAAATGAGCCTTCGGCTTCGCAGATGACGTAGAACCGGCGCCCCAATCGCCCGCCGCCGAGGTCGTGAGGGCGCGTCGCGTCCATGGCGAAGTAGCAGGGGTTGCGGACCGCGCCCTCGCTCAGCTTCCGCTGGTAGAGCGCGCGGGCTCTCATGAGCACGACCGGCGCGATCTCCCCCTCCCCCTCGCCCACATGGGCCTCGAGCCAGGCCGGAACGGCCGGCTGTCCCGCGGCAAGAAAGGGGGTTGCGCTCATGAGCGCGAACAGGGCCCCGAGACCAAGCGCGTTGGGAAGGCGCCCGAAAAATCCTTTGCACACCCGTTTGGTCCGCACCTGCGCCATCGACGACGGCATCTCCTTAGGCGGCCCGGTCCCCGACCTCGATGTATTCAGCGGAGCTCGATGGTTTCGGAATCGACAGACCATCCTGCCGCATGCCCTCGAGATGGAATGCGATCGCCTCGCGAATTTCGGCCTTCACTTCGTCCAGCGTGTCGCCGACCGATACGCAGCCGGGCAAATCCGGAACGTATGCCGAATAATTCCGCTCGCCCTTCTCGATCACGACAGCGTAACGCATGGGTCAATCCTTGAGGCCTGCCTGACGGAGGATGCTCTTCAACGTGCCCCGTTGCAAATCGGCATTAAGCTTGCCGGGAACGGTGACCCGGCCTTTCTTGATCTTATGGGTGAATTGCCGGTGGCTGCCTTTGGTCGCCACAAGAGTCCATCCGTCATCCTCAAGATGGCGGATGATCTCCTTAACGGTCGTCGGCAAGAATCACTGCCCCCTTTCGCCTGCCCGGCGCTGCTGACCGCGCCGGACACGACATCAAAAGTTCAAACTCTGTCAAGACGCAAAAATCCCCGATTGCCGATGACAGCGCATCGCCGGACACGGCGACGCTTTCGGCCAACCCTGCTAAGCTTCAGCCGGAAAGGAGGGTGGAGTCATGACTTCCGCCGCCCGCGTCACAAGAGCCGCAGAGGGCTTGCCGCGTCGCCGCTTCACGGTCGCTGAAGTCGAGGCCATGGTCGCCGCCGGGGTGTTGGACGAGCACGAGCGCGTCGAGCTGATCGGGGGGGAGCTTGTTCCAATGTCGCCCAAGGGAAGTCGCCATGAGATCGTCAAGAAGGCGCTCAATCGCCGTTGGATACAGAGGATTCCTGACGACATCGACCTGATCCCCGAAACCACCTTTCGGCTCAGCGAAGACACCTATGTCGAACCGGACTTCGTCATCTACCTGCGCGGAACCCCCCTCGAGCGGTTGACCGCGGGCGATGTGCTGCTGGTGGTCGAGATCGCGGCTTCCTCGCTAGGCTACGACATGGGGCGAAAGGCCGTGCTCTATGCCGCATTCGGCGTCCGCGAGCTTTGGGTCGTCGACGCGGTCAAGTTGACCACGCGCGTGTTCCGGGAGCCTTCCGGGGCGGGATACGAAGACGCACTTGATTTCGCGGCGTCCGACCTCCTCTCGCCACTCTTCGCTCCCTCGGCCTTCGCACTCCGTCTCGACGAGCTGCAGCTGATATGAACCATGCCGCCGCGCAGCCGTGCAGGAGGGCGCCGCATTATCTCGGATCGGCTTCGTGAGGCGGCCTGTTTCTCCCTGTTAGGCGCAAGAATGCAGGAGAATGGACGCTTTTTGGCGCAACGTTGATCAGGAAAGATTAGCAGTTTCAAATGCTTAACCTCATATATCGCGCGTTGCATTTGTTCAGATAACAGGGCTATTTTTTGCGCAGATCAGGGACCTATCAGGGAGATAATTTGGGCGTATCAGGAGCTAACAGGCGGCGGAGAGCCCAAAGGAGGAATCCGTGTCAAACCCCGAGACAGGGAGCGGGCGCAAGCTCGCCGGTTCGTGCTACTGCGGCGCGGTGCGCTATGCGGCGCCGGACGAATTCCTCTACGCCGCGAACTGCCACTGCTCGAACTGCCGCCGAACGACCGGCTCCGCCTTCAAGCCCTTCGCCGGGATCGAGCGCGGCAAGCTCGCGCTCACCAGCGGCGCCGACAATCTCTTGATCTTCGGGAACGAAAAGGCGCACGACGCGCATTGCCGGACCTGCGGCTCACTGCTCTATTCGCTGGTCCGCGACGGCGCGTTCGTCCACGTCGCCATGGGCACGCTGACCGACGACCCGTCGATCCGCCCGACGCATCACATTTTTGTCGGCTCGAAGGCGCCGTGGTTCGCGATCGCGGACGACCTGCCGCAGTATGAGGGGCATGTCCGGGGCGGGTCTGCCCGTGGGTGAAAGATGGCGCCTGCGGCCCGTTTCCGTGACAACGCAACTGGAATCCATGGCCCTGCCAAATCGGCTGGATTGCCGGCGGCGCGGGACGCGACTTCAAAATGGCGGTTCCGCGTCAATTTCCGCCTGCGACATGAGCGCCAGGGAAAGGGCCGTTTATGAAGACACCGCATAAGTCCGCTCCCAAGTTTCGCAGCGAGGGCGGAGGAGCGCGCCTATTGGGAACGCGAGGACTCGGCGGCGGACCTCGAATGGAGCCGGGCCGAACGAGTGCATCTGCCCAATCTGCAGCCGAGCAGGACGTCGATCTCGCTCAGGCTTCCGGTCAGCTTGCTTGAGCAGATCAAGATCGCGGCTCACAAGCGCGATGTGCCCTATCAGTCGCTGATCAAGATGTGGCTTGCCGAGAAGGTGGGGTAGACAGCGGCGCCCGGCGCCAACGCGCGTTCCTCGACAAAGACGACCGCCTTTCGCGATCTCCTGCGCGAGGCCCTTCGACAAGGCGGCCGTCGTCAGGCGGCGTGCCCTCCGACCTCCACCTGCTCCGCCCGGCTCGACGGCTTCGGGCGGCGGTCCGGATCAATGGGTGAAAGGAATGAAGCTGGTCAGCGCGCCAACCATGCCAACCATATTGTTGAAAGCATGAACGACGGGATTAGTGTTGGGCTGCGGCTGCGGGGCGGGCTGCGCCGGCGCAGGAGGCGCCGGCGGAGCCGCCTGCGCCTCGGCCGGGTCTTGCGCGGGCGTGACCGTCGTTGTCCCCTTCTCGGGCTTGACAGACGCCCCGCGCCGAAGCGCCCGCCTCGGCGTCTCAACGGAAGCGCCGGGCGCCGTCGCGTCAGCCTTCGCGAGCGCACCGTGGGCAGCTTTGCTCGAAAGCTTGGTGGGCAATTCGAGTTTAGGCGTCGACCCCTGAGCATCCCCGGCCGCCTCGTCCGCGGCCTTCGGCGTGGGCCTGACGGGCGGCAAGGGCGCGTCGCTCGCCTGCGCCTGACCCGTGTCCGTGGCGGAGGGGTTTGGAGTCGCGATCTTCGGCGAGCCCGTGGGAAGCGAGACCGTGGGCGCCGGCTTGGAATCAAGAGATTGCGACGCCGGAGGTGGAGAGGTCAGCGCCGCAGGGGCCGGCGTGTCGACCGGCGCCGCGAGTGGCTTTCCAGCGGACGCGACGGCCGCCGGTTGCGCCTCGCCGGTTATCGGCGGCCCCAGGTCTGCCGACCGGGTTGGATTATTGAGCGAGGCGCGGGCGTCAAGGTCGATCGGCCGCTCTTCGGAAGCAGCGCCCTTGACCTGGGCCGGCTGCGTGATGTCGCTCAGCGGGGCCGCCGCGGCATCGCTTGAAGGCGCGACGGTCAAATCGCTTCGCGACTGCACAATGGCCGGGCCTTGGGCTGTAGCGATGAAGGAAGGCGCCTTTGGCGGTCCGGGACGATCTTGCTTGAGCCAGAAAATCGAGCCGATCACCGCCGCGCCAACCAGAACGAGCGCCGAAACCTTGACTGTCCAAGCCCCGGAACGTCGTCCTGTCGACCGATCGATTCCGTTCGGACCGTTCGAAAATAAATCGTCGGATTCGCGGGAGCGCGGCGGTTCGACGTCGACGGCCCCTGTCCCCCTCGGCTTGCTCGGCGCTACGCCGACTGACGGGCTGAGCGGCGCTGCTTCGAGGGCTTGCATCGGCCCGGCATCCATCGGGCTCGGCTTCGCCACGGTCTCGGCAATCGGCGGCGAACGCTCTGCGAGCCCCGAAGATTCGACGAGTCGCACCAATTCAGCCAGCAGTTCCTCAGCGTTCGCTTGACGGCCGCCCAGGGCATGGCGCCGTATTTCATCAGGATTGTTTTCCGCCACTCGTATCCCCGAAATGGTCATTTCGTCACTCTTCTGACGTGGATCGCGTGCCGGCGCGCTTCATTGCAAGCCGTGCCGGACACGCGCGGCTAGCGCCTGAGATTGTCAACTCGGAGGCAAAACCATGGCCGACGGCCACGACATTGAGCGCGCTCAAGCAGAGGGCGGCGGCGCATGGACGATCGGCGGAGGCCGAGCACCGGGAGATCCTGCGCGAGGCGCTTCTGGAAGCAGAGAGCGACTTCGCCGCGCGCGCCGAAGACTTGCGCCGCCGTCTGCGCTCCACGATCGACAGCGTCGAGATCATCCGGGCCGACCGGGACCGCGACGGCGCATGAGCGGATACGTCATCGATGCGAGCGTCGCTGTGAAGTGGCTCGTGAGCGAAGCGTTTTCGGGCGAGGCCGCGCACCTCCTCGACGGCGCGGCGACGCTCGTCGCGCCCGAGCTCCTTTTCGCGGAAGCGACAAAGCCCTTGTGGGCCCTTTGCCGGCGCGCCGAAATCACGCGCGCGGAATTCGCCGAGGCCGTCGACGTTCTGAAAGCGGCGCCGGTTCGGGGTCCCCGTTCCGATGCGCCATCTCGCGGCCTAGGCGGCGCGTCTGGCAGTCGACCTCGATCATCCGGCCTACGACTGCTTCTATCTCGCGCTCGCGCTTCAGGAGCACTATCCGGTCGTCAAAGCCGATCGCCGCTTCCACGACGTCGTCCCGCAAGCATCCGTACCCCGCCGACCGGATCCGTTGACGTGGAGAGTCTGCGGACGGCGTGAGCATCTGGGATGGTGGCCCCCAACCAATTATCCAAACGCCGAATGGAATGCCGCAGCCCACCCCTTCTCCAAACGACGTCCATCCTTCGACGGACAATGGGGCATTGGGAGACGCCCGTCTCTCGACGGGTTATCGCGCGCCCTTGACAACGCTCAAGGCCCGGAAAACAAGGCTCGGCAAGGGTCGACGGCTTACCCTGGCGGCAGCATGACCGGGGCGGGAGTAGCGAAGTGCTGGATGAGTGTAATTGGGGATTTTGTAAACTATCACCGGAAAACCGTTCCGGCTGCGCGGCTCT
>DASRSL010000215.1:0-1612 GCA_035656495.1 Roseiarcus sp. | reverse complement strand
GCGCGCATCCGTATGCCGGCAAGGCGCTGCATCTCGTGCCGAGGGCCGGACCGGTAATGGCGCCGGAGTGAGAGCTGCGTCGTTGCGCTACGGTTTCATCGGCCTCGGCAATCTCGGCGGCAAGCTCGCTGCGAGCCTCGCACGCAACGGCTTCGACCTCATCGTCCACGACGCCGACCCGAAGTCGGCCGAGCCCCTGCTCGCCGCGGGCGCCCGATGGGCGGCGACCCCCGCCGAGGTCGCGGCGCAAGTCGACGGCGTCATCACCTGCTTGCCCTCCCCCGCCGTCTCCGAGCGCGTGCTGACCGGCCCCGAGGGCGTGCTCGCGGGCGCGAAGCCGGGCGCGACCTGGATCGAGATGAGCACCATCGATCAGGATACGATTCTGCGCCTCGCCGCCGTCGCCGCGGAGAGCGGCGTCGCAACCCTGGAGACGCCAGTCACCGGCGGCGTGCATCTCGCCGCGACGGGCGAAATCACCGTCATCGTCGGCGGCGACGCCGAGCTCTTCGAGCGCCATCGCGCGGCCTTCGCCGCGATGGGCAGGCGGATTTTTCACGTCGGCCCGATCGGCTCGGCCTCGCTGATCAAGGTGATCACCAACATGCTCGCCTTCGTCCACCTGGTCGCCGCCGGCGAAGCGCTGATGCTCGCCAAGCGCGGCGGCCTCGACCTCGCGCAGGCCTTTCACGTGATTTCAGCGAGTTCGGGGACGAGCTTCGTCCACGAGACGGAATCGCAGCTGATCCTGAACGGCAGCTACAATATCAATTTCACCATGGACCTCGCCTGCAAGGACCTCGGCTTCGCGATGAAATTCGGCCGCGACTTCGGCGTCCCGCTCGATCTGGCCGCCCTGACCACGCAAACCTTCATCCGCGCCCGCGAAGCCTACGGCGGCGGCGCCTGGTCGACCCAGGTCGTCAAGCTGCTCGAGGACGCGCTGGGCACGGATTTGCGCGCCCCGGGTTTTCCGGCTGAACTCTGAGCGGAAATTCCGCGGGCTTTGCCGACGAATGGCGCGCCGGTTCTGCGGGGCGCCGCGAGCATGGCGAACGGCGCCCGAGCGTCGGCCGGGGCCGTCCACCCGCCTCCAAGCTTTCTTGCAAGCATTTCCAAACCTAGGCTGTTTCTCCCCAAGCCTTTCCAAAGAATCCTTTGGCGGTTTCGTGGGATTTCAAGGGGTTACAAGGATAAAAAACCACAAGAGTCGCTTTCCAAATTTTTTGTCTTCTCCCCGGCTCCAAGAGCCTGTCGCGCGCCGCCAAACCCGTCTGCAGCGTTGAAGGGACCTAAAAGCACGGTAGCAGATGTTTAGATTTTCAGAAAGAAAAATCCACACGAGAGATTTCAGAGGGGATTTCCTCGGGGCGCTGCGGTCCGCCGTCCTAACGCTGGCCAGCCGAGCGAACCCTGCTCGGCCGTCAGCCCGCCCGTCCGAATCGATACGACGCCGCCGGATTGTCGACGAGGAGGCGGTGGCGGACAGCCTCCTCGGGCGCCCAGTCGGTCAAGAGGTCGAACAGGATCGCGTCGTCCGGTTTGGCGTCGGTCTTTTCGGTCGGATGCGGCCAGTCGCTGCCCCAGACCATTCGCTCCGGTGCGGCCTTCA
>DASRSL010000214.1:0-13333 GCA_035656495.1 Roseiarcus sp. | reverse complement strand
CGGCTGAGCCAGATACCAAAGCGACAGCCCGACAATCGCGACGACGATGAGCGTCACCAAGATCGCCGGAGCCCGCCTCGCAGATCGCCTCTCCGGCCGCGAGTGCTTTGGCTCGGGCGCGGAACGCTGTGGCGCCGCCGGCGGGGCGACGGGGGCACTTTTGCTTTCCAGGTCGTTTTTTTGCGCGGTCATCTCTGCGTGACGCCCATTGTCGCCGCCAGCCGCTGACAGTCTCGGTGAACCCGCCTTGCGTTCAACCCTGCGCGTTTCGCGCCTCGTTTGCAAATGGCCCCAATGGAACTTCGTATTCGGCGCTGCCGAACTTGCCTGCGCCCTCCAGAACGCGAGAAACTGGTCGCAAGATAGCTTTTAGATTCCCGGCCAAACCGGGAGCAGCCGAATGCAACGGTGCGTTGCTAGAACTGCGTCGATGACGACTCGCCATGTGAGTTCCGGAAAGCTTCCTCCAGGAGAAGACGGAGCGCGCTGCAAGACTCATGACTGCGCTGGACGGCGACAACGCTGTGGATGGACCGTGTGTGCAAAAAACACCGAATCCGCTCAAGGCGCGACCCGCTCGTAACGCCTACGGCCGCTTTCTGGCGTTCTCCGCCCGTATCGGAGCCAATCTTGAAGGGCGGCAAAGGTGAAG
The DNA here is from genome assembly GCA_035656495.1 of Roseiarcus sp. Taxonomy (GTDB): domain Bacteria; phylum Pseudomonadota; class Alphaproteobacteria; order Rhizobiales; family Beijerinckiaceae; genus Roseiarcus. The sequence goes on along the minus strand of DASRSL010000214.1, from coordinate 12,681 downwards.
GGTTTCGGCCTCCAATCGCCAATCCAACCAAGCGCCGAATGTCAGGTCCGGACCACGCGAGGAGGTCGATTATGAAGCCCACACAATCCTCATCGCGGGCGAACCGGTTCTTGGTGGGATGGCCGGGAGGGGGTGAAGTGGCCCGAAATTTTCGGAAACTATCTGAAACCTTTCCCGGCGATCCCATCACGGTTCCAGCATGAACGGTTCCAGCCGGTCGGGAACTGCTCTAGTCTCGGATCCGCACATTGAGCATTCGCCGTGAAGAGGGGTCTCAGCCCATGGCGCCCGAGGGTTTGATCACGGTTGGCAGCCAGTTCGAGCCGAAAGAGACGATGGACCGCTTGGCGGCTGCAGTTGAGGCGCATGGGCTGGCGATCCTTGCCCGAATCGACCACGCGGCTGCGGCGGTCGAGGCGGGACTCGATCTCAGACCGACCGAGGTCCTGATCTTCGGCAATCCGCGCGCCGGCACGCCCTTGATGCAGGCCGCGCAGACCATCGGAATCGACCTGCCGCTCAAGGCGCTCGTCTGGCAGGACGAGGGCGGACGAACGTGGCTCTCCTACAACGACCCGCGGTGGCTTGCCGGCCGGCACGGCGCGGCGGTCGGGGCGGAGAAGCTGCTCGCCGCCATGGCGAGCGGGCTCGCGGCCGTCGCGGGCGAGGCGACGGGCTCGCAGGGATTGGGGTGATGTCCGAGGCTCAAAACCGCGCGACGAGCGTCTGCGCGAGCTCCGCGACCCGTTGTTCCGGCATGCGCCCGACGAACATGTAGCTGCGTCCGCCGCGTGACCAGGCGACATACGACAGCCCTTCGCGCGTGACGGTGCGCGGCGGCGCGTCCGGTTCGCCGTTGGCGATCACGCAGAAGAGGACCGGCGCGCCGCCGGCGTCGGTGTAGGCGATCTCGGCGAGCGCGTCGCCCTCGTAGCCAAAGTTGAGCGCGGCGCGATACCGCAGACCCGGGACCGCCACCTTTTCGGGCGCGAGATCGACGCCGACCCTGGCGCTGACGGCTTGCAATTGTCTGGCCTCCATCGCGCTGTCCGGAGTCAAGAGCGCGAACGTGTCTGGCGTGAAGAGTTCCATGTATTCGATCACCGCAGTGCGCCAGGTCTCGCGCTCGGGATGGCCGCCGCCGAATCCGACCCATGACGCCGCGCCCGCAAGCAGAAGGCCGATGGCGATACCGGCCGCAAGCTCGAGCCAGCCGATCGCGCGCCTCGGACGAGCGGGCGCCTCGGCGTCGGCTGCGGGAATGGCCGCGCGCAACCGGTCCACCGGCGCCTGCGCAAGCAGCGCGTCGAAGGACGCCGCGAGGCGCGCGCGATCCTCGCGAAGAACCGCGAGACGCTCGCGCAAGCGCTCGTCCTCAGCCAGCCGCGACAGCAGGGCCGTCTTCTCGTCCTCGTCGAGTTCATTGTCGATCAGAGCGGAGAGCCGCTCATCGTCGTCGCCCATCAAATCCAGAACGCTCCTATTTCAGTTTCGCCAGCGCGGCCCGCACGGCGGCGAGCCGGCTCATGATTGTGCCGATTGGAGCCCCGAGCGCCGTCGCCGCTTCGGCGTAGGTATAGCCCTCGGCGTAGACCAGGATAGCGGTCTCGCGCTGGGTCTCCGGCAGTCGCCCAACCGCTCTTAACACTTCGGCGGTCAGAATATTCACTTCCATCTCGTGTGCGCCGTCAACCGTCAGCGCGTCTGCGGCGTCGACCAGGCCGCCGCCTTCGCGGACCCGCCGGGCGCGGATCTCGTTGAGCCAGATCGACCTCAGGATCGCGAACAGCCAGCGGTCGACCCTTGTTCCCGCAGCGAACTGGTCGGCCCGCTCGATCGCCCGCACGCAGGTCGCCTGAACGAGATCGTCGGCGGCGTCGCGCGAGGACGATAGCACGACGGCGTAGCGCCAGAGCCGCGCAAGGCATTGCTCGAGCCCCAATCGAACCTCGCGTCGGCTCGCGTCGCTCATGTCCGCATTAGAGCACAAAGGCGCGACAGGCGCAGGAGGCGGCGATCCCCGCGCGCGTCCGGCCCCTGCGCGGACGCCTGCCGAATAATTGGTGGGCTCGCGTGTTTCCTAAGCTCCACGTTCAGACGGGAAAGGGTATGGCGATGCATATTTCCTTGCAGTCGTTTGGGGGTTCGGGCGGAAAGTTCACCGCCGCGCTTTCGTGCAGCGTCCTCGTCCTCGGCCTGGCGCTCGCCGCTCCGGCGGCGTTGGCGGCGGGCGGCGGCGGAGGTGGCGGGGGAGGCGGAGGCGGCGGCGCGGGAGCGGGCGGCAGCGGGGCAGGCGCAGGAGGCGGCGCGGGCGGCGGCGCCGGAGGCGGGGGAGCGGGAGCAGGAGGAGCCGGTGCGGGCGGCGGGGGCGCGGGAGCAGGCGGCGGAGGCGAAGGCTTTTATCGCCCCGTCCAAGCAGCGCCCTATCGCGCCCAGGCGCCGGCGGACGACCTCACGACATGCTCTCCGGGCCAGGTCTGGGAGCGCAGGCATCATCGATGCCTCCAGCGGCGCAGCGACATCCTTCCGGACGCCGAGCTCACCGAATACGCCTACGCGCTCGCCAAGGCCGACCGCTTCCAGGAGGCGATCGACGTGCTGGATTTGCTCGAGAATCCCAACACGCCGCGCGCCCTCAATTATCGCGGCTACGCGACGCGCAAGCTCGGCCGCACCGACGAGGGGATTGGCTATTACCTGAAGTCTGTCGCGCTCGATCCCGCCTATCCGCAGGTGCGCGAGTATCTGGGCGAGGCCTATGTGATCGAGGGCAAGTTCGACCTCGCCAAGGATCAGTTGGCGACGATCGAGAAGATCTGCGGGAAGGAGTGCGAATATTACGACGGGCTGGCGAAGGCGCTCACCGACGCGCACGCCCTGTAGTCCATGTCGAAATCGGCCGCGCGGACGCACGGGGAAACCCGTGTTCGCGCCGCCTCAGCCGGAGAGGCTCAGCATGTCGCGTGTCCAAACGTCGCCCGGCGAGGGCGATTACCGGCCGGCGAGGCCGTCCTTCGAGGCGGACCTCTTGTTTCTGAGACGCTTCGCAGATCCCATTGTCCTTCTTGCGCGGGCGATGCTCGCCTACATCTTCGTCGTCGAGGGCTTCGGCAAGATCGCGCATTACGCCGACGTCGCGGCCTACATGCGCGAGAACGGCGTCGCCCCCACGCTGCTGCCGCTCGTGATCCTGACCGAGCTCGGCGGCGGACTCCTTGTTCTTGCCGGCCTGAAGACGCGCTGGGCGGCGCTTGCGCTTTTCGGCTTCTGCCTGCTGACGGCGCTGTTCTTTCACCTCGCCGCGGATCAGACGATCATGTTCCAGAAGAACGTCGCGATGGCGGGCGGATTCCTCGTCCTGGCGGCGTTCGGCCCCGCCGGCTGGTCGATCGACGGCCGACTCGGCCGCGCCGGATAGTCGCGGCTGGCCTATGATGCGGTCGCGGACATTGGGGCGCCTGCGTCGGAGCGCCGGCGCCGTCGCCGCGCTGCTCGTCTCGGCGGGGCTCGCTAAGTCGGCTGAGACCGGATCGGCCGACCTCGCGCCGATGGTGTCGCCGGACCGCGTCGATGACGCGCCCGCCAACGAGCGCGCCGTCGTCGCCAATTTCGCCTGGCGCGCGTTCATTGCGCTCAACTGGCCGTCCCTGCTCGACGCTCCGAATCGCGGCGTCCCCGATCGCCACAGAGCGCTCGGCGATTCCGGCGAGCGCGTATGGGAGACATTCAAGTCGGACTATGAATTGTTCGCGGTCGGCGACGACGGCCGCCGCGTCGCTCCCGAGCCTTGGGGGAGCTACGCCGGACGCAACCCCTGCGGGCCAAGCGTCGACAACTGGCAAAAGACGATCGCATCGTTTGCACCCTTCGCCGACTTCAACCAGCCGAGCTTCGCCGTCGGCGCGCCGGCCAATCCCCTCGTCGCGCGAAACGGCGCCTATACGCGCTACGAAATTCATTTCAACGAGGCGGAGTTCTCGGCTTTCGCCGCCAGCGGCTGGAGCCGGGGGCTGAACCTGCCCGACAATAGCCGCCCTGCGCGCTTTCCCATAGGCTCGATCGCGGTCAAGGCGGCCTGGCGCCCCCTGACCGCCGCCGATCCGCCGGCCGTGCGTGCGCGCGCTTATATCGAGCGCGCCGAGATCGTCGACACCGCCAGGACGCTCGCCGCGGGGCGCGCGGTCTGCTCGGCGAGCGACGTCGCGCTGGTCGGGCTCCACATCGCGATCAAGACGAAGAGCCGGCCGCAATGGATCTGGAGCACGTTCGAGCATGTCGACAACGTGCCGCCCGTGGGCGAGGCGGAGGCTCGCGAACCCGACGCGCGCGACGCCGGCGCGCCTTACGCCTATTTCGACCCTTCGCGGCCGAGAAATCTGTGGCCGCCGTTCGGCTCGCCCGCGGCCCTGCCGGTCGACTGGACGAACCCGCCGAAGCGCGATCCCGCGCCGATGCAGGTCGTGCGCCGCCATCCGATCGACCCGGCGGTCATGGCCGTGAACCGCGTCTATTGGAGCTTGCCCGGGGTCAGGGGGACGGTTTGGGAGCATTACATGCTCGTCGCGGTCCAGTGGCCGACGAGCGGCGAAGCGCCCGGACCGGCAAACGACGGAGCGCCCTTTCCCAGCGGGACGGCTTCCGGGTCGAAGGGCGAAACCTACAAGTCGACCGCGGCGCCGGAGGAGAATGTGGTCAACACGACGATGGAGACCTACCTGCAGGACCGGCCGTCGAGCTGCATGGCCTGCCATCAGGCGGTGTCCAACGCCCGCGGGGGCGATTTCGTCGCAACGCTCGCGGCCGTGCGGTGAGGGCTTGCCCCGAGAGCCCCATTGGGCGGTGGCGGGCGCGCCTTATGCCAGCATCATGCGCGCCGCCTCCGTCATCGCGCTGAGAACGGTATGCTGGTCCGGCAGGCAATGGATGCCGTCTCACTCGAACGTCACAAGTGCGTTTGGCGGCGGATAGTCGTCGGTGAAGGCGTGTTGCGCCCCGATTGCGCCGAAAGTCACGGACGTCGGCGAAGAGACGTTGGCCTCGACCGGGCCGCTCTCCAATCCCTTTGTAAAAGCGTAGGGCACGCCATTGCCGGCCAAAAACGATGGCTGGTCGTCGATATGAAAATGCAAATGCGGCTCTTCCGAGCTGCCGCTGTTTCCGACACGGCCGAGAAGATCGCGCGCCCGGACATTTTGCCCGGCCTTCACCGCGACCGTGCCCGGGCGCATGTGAGCGTATAGGGCGTATCGGTGCGGGGCGATCTGGACGACCACGTGATTGCCTGCGGCGTTGTCGAAGTCGATCGGCTCGGCGTGGGTTCCCGAGTGGGGGACATTTTCGGCCATGCCGTCCGTCGCCGCGATCACGGTTCCGTCCGCGGCGCTGTAGATCGGCTGATTGTAGCAGAAATAGCTGTCGTTCTTGTCCTCCGGACCTTTCCAGGTCGAGAGCTTTCCGTCCACAGTCTCGACCTGCACGAAATCGATGGCGAAGCGTTGCGCGATCCAGGCGCGCCCGTTTTCGACGAGAACAGCCCGGCGATGCGCGGCGTCGGGCGCCTCACTGGCCGAGTCGCCGGCGATCCAAGTTCCGCGCAACGGAGGCGCGACGACCGTTGGGCTCGCATCCGAAACGGCGAGCGGCGCTGGCTCGACCTCGTGCGCCTCGCCGCGTTCGTCGACGAAGCGGATTTTGTGCGTGAGCGACCCGGGCGCCTTGGCTCGCCCGAGATCGGCCATGAGGAAGACGAGCGCGCTCTCGCCGCCCGCGAGCCTGCGGTTCGGCGCGGGCGCCCGCCCGCCCAGACGGACGAACGCCTTGGCGAGCGCCGCGGCGTCGAAAATCGTGCGGGTGTCGGCGGCTTGCGCTTCGACCGAGTCGAGCACATAGGCCACGGGCGCGTAGTTGGTGAGCGCCATCTCGTAGAACAGCTTCGTCGAGCCGTCCTGCACGATCGGCGCGGGCTCGGCGAGGAAGGAGACGGCGACTTGCGGCGGGCGCGGATCGTCGGCGAGCGCAGGCGTCGCGACGAGAAGAAAGGCGACGGCGGATCTCAGAATGGCGTTCACCGGGAAGTACTCCCGAGGCCGGATGAAGCGATGGTCGGTTGTTCGGCCGGCGCGGACCGGCTGTGCATGTCGGCGGTCATCGTTCCGATCCGCTCGACAAGGCCCCGGACCGTCTCGGTCAGCTCGGTGTTCTGCCGCAGCAGCGTCTCGACGTTCTCGGTGAGCGCCGTGTTCTGCTTGAGCATGTCGACGAGCAGCGCCGTCTGCTTCTGCATCTGCGCCTGCCGCTCCTCGTTGACGAGGTGCAGCTCCTCCCGGTGCTGCGCGTCGGCGAGGCTGTGGGCCTTGTCGCGGTCGGCCTGCCGCGTCTGCGCCAGCAGGATCAGCGGCGCGGCATAGGCGGCCTGCGTCGAGAACGCCAGATTGAGCAGGATGAACGGATAGACGTCGAACTGCGTCCAGCCGGCGGCGTTGACCAGGATCCAGAGACCCACAATGATTGTCTGGGCGACAAGGAAGGTCGGCGTGCCGAAGAAGCGAGCGAAATTCTCCGCCTTCTTGCCGAACCAGTCGCTCCCGAACGCCGATTCGAGATGCGCGTGCGGCAGGTGGAACCTGCGGATGTGGTTCTGCGCGTCCATCGTTTGCCCGATGCCCATGAATGTCTCCTTTTCACCGACGACTGCCGCGGCCGAGTGGTAAAGTAGCGCGTGCCGAACACAAAGTGGAGGAAGCGATCAGGCCCGTCCTGACCGCTCCGCGGCGGATGACGCGCATGGACCAGCTGTTGATGCTTGCCCAACCTTGCATCGCGAGGTCGAGCGCGTCCGGGTTGTTCGGCCGCTCACGCATCGCCCGTAGAGCTCCGGCCTTCACGAGTTCGACGCCCAGCCGATTGGCGAGCCGCGACACGATCTCGTCCTGCATTTCGAACAGATCGGCGACCGGCTTGTCGAAACGCTCGGCCCAAACATGCGCGCCCGTTTCCGCCTCGATCAGCTGCACGTTGACGCGCATGCGACCTCCCGCGCGCTGAGCGCTGCCTTCGAGGACGTAGCGAACGTTGAGGTCGCGGCCGATCTGCTTGAGATCGACTGACTTTCCCTTGTAGGTGAAAGCCGTGCTGCGCCCGATGACGAAGGCGCCGGAGATGCGGGAGAGGTCGGTGGTCAGGCTATCGGTGACGCCGTCGACGAAAAATTCCTGCTCCGGATCGCCGCCGATGTTGGCGAAGGGCAGGACAACGAGGGAGGCGCGGCGGCTCGCGCTTCTCCATTTGCGCAACGTTCGGCGCGGGCGCCGCGTTGCCGACTCCCAGCCCATAGACCCGGATCGGCTCGGCGATGTTCTTCAGCTGGGTGGGGCCAAGATCGCTGACCGCCAATTCGAGCCGTCCCTTGACCTGCCAATAGGCCTGCTCGGAGAGACAGATCGCGCCGGGCTGGCAAACGCCTTCGAGCCGCGCGGCGATGTTGACGCCGTCGCCCATCAGATCGCCGTCCGCCTCCTCGACGACGTCGCCGACATGGATGCCGCGGAACTCGATGCTTGTCGGGCGACACGCCCGCGTTGCGCTCGAGCATGGCGCTCTGGACTTCGATGGCGCAGCGCACCGAGTCGACAGCGCTGCGAAATTCGATGATGCTGCCGTCGCTTTCGACATGAAACGAGCGAGGGCCGGTGCGCGGCCTCGACCCAATCGAGATGCGAAAGACGACGCCTCACCAAATCCGTGAGAGCACGCCGTCGAAGACCGGATCGGCGGAGACGAGCGGAACGCCGCGGCGAAGCGCGGACGCGGCGAGGAAGCGGTCGAAAGGGTCTCGGTGCGGCCACTCCATCGCGCCCGCTATCAGAGAGTCGGCGGCCTCGAGCGACGCGACTGCGGCCCGCTGAGCGTCGAGAAGTTCAGGCAATCTGTCGACATAGGCGACCATTTCCGGCCATTTGCCGAGGCGAACCTTCCGCGCAATCTCGTAGAATGAAATCGCGCTGACGAGAACAGTTTGCGCTTGGCCGATCGCGGTTCGCGCCCGCTCCGAAATTCGCCGGCTGTCGGTCAAGGACCACGCCCAGACGTGGGTGTCGATGAGGAGCGCGGTCAGGAGCGTCCCTCCCACGAGTGAAGCTCGTTCTCATCCATTGGGGTGAAAAAGTCCGGACCTTCGCCGAGCGCGCCGGCCGGCAAAACGCCGAACCTGAATTGACCCTGGGGGATCGGAACGAGGCGCACGACCGGCTTGTCGCCCTTGGCGATGACCACCTCTTCCCCTGCCAGCGCCGCCTCGATCAGCCTGGAGAGCTGGGTCTTGGCGACGTGGACTGTCACTTTTCGCATTGTTGATTCCGCGAATGCAGCGTCGACTAGCTAAATTAGCTAATCGCGGAACTTGCCATCGTCAAGCCTGCTCTTCGCGTTGTCGTTGCCTGGCGAACGACCGGCCAGGCGCCGAAGCGGGGACGCCCGGGCTGGGGGAATGAACGCCCTCAGGCTGCTTGGCCGTTGCCGGAAAGCCGCCGCCGGCGCGAACCCGATCTAGCGACCCTCCCGGCTCTTCTGCTTTTCCTCCTCATCGGCCAAGGTCGTCAGCATCACTGTCGAATGGGCGTAGGCGCCGCCGGCGCGCATCTCGGCGGCGACCCAGATCGCCTCCATCAGCTCCTGCGGCGTCGCGCCCGCACGCCGCGCCGCCTTGGTATGGCCGTTGATGCAGTATGGGCACTGCGTCACGTGGGCGACGGCGACTGCAATGATCTGTTTCATCTTCGCCGAAAGGGCCCCGTCGGCGAACGCAGCCCTGCTGAACGCCTCGAAGGCGGCCTGCGGATCGGGCGCCAAATCACGCCGCCTGCGGGCGATTTCGGGCGTCGAGAGTGGATAGACTGAGTTCATTGCTTTCTGCCCTTCTTCGTGATCTACGCATCAAACGCGGTCATGGCGCGAGCGGTTGCCCGCGGCCCTTCCCCGCATTCTTTGACCAAACGCGATAACCTGAAATCTCCTCCGCATTTTGACAATCGCGTAGAGGGCGCTGGCGGGCCGGCCGAACGGCGCTGGCTCGAATTCAGGAGCCGAGCTGGGCTAGCCAGCTTCGGAACGGTCTTCGACGACGGCGCGAGGGAAGGCGCCCGACGGCAGGCGCAATTTCAGCCGCGATTCTCGGTCGCGGCGATCAATCCCTTTTCCTGCAGGCTCTTGAGAAGCAGGTGGAGATAGACGAGCCCGCCATAGGGCCGCCATTCCCGCAAGATTTTCGCTGCGCCCTCGTAGTCCAGAGGACGCGTGAGTCCGAGCCACCGCTGCAGGCCGTTTCGTGCGCCGACGTCGTCGCCCGGGAAGATGTTGAGGCGGCCAAAACCGCGAAGCAGGACGTATTCGGCGGTCCAGCGTCCGACGCCGCGCAAGTCGTCGAGCTTCCCGCCAAGCGCGGCGTCGTCGAGGTTTCCGAGTCCTTCCAGGTCGATCTGCCGACGCTCCGCCGCCGACGCGGTCTCGATGAGGGCGAGGCCCTTGGCGCGGCTGAAGCCGAGCGCGCGCAGGGATTGGAGGTCGGCCGAGGCCAAATCGCACGGGCGCGGAAAGGCTTTTCCCTCGCCGGGCGTAGACGACGGCGCCTGTCCATGGGAAGCGACGAGGCGGTTCAGCAAAGCGAGCCCGGCTTCCAGGCTGAGCTGCTGGCAGGCGACGCCGTTCGCCAGGGCCTCGAAGATCGTCGGGAATTTTGGCGGCCGCATGCCGCGGAACCGGCCGGCAAGCTCGTTGAGGCGAGAATCCCGGACCGCCATCGCATAGAACGGCGCAAGATCGATATCGGTCCCGAGCGCCCGATTGAGCGTCTGGCGGATGAGGATCTCCGAGGCTTCGGATGGCGCGCCGAGCATTTCGACCATGAGGCGCGGCCTCTGCGTGCTCGCGACCTGCGTCACCGTCAGCTCGACAGGAACCTCGCCGGCGAAGACCGTCCTCCGCCAGGCGGCGCCGTCCCATCGGTCGATCTGATTGGCTGGACGACGACGGAGCGCCCACACGGTGAGATCGAGCCGAAACGGCGGCGCGACGTCGAGAGTGAAGGAAGGCTGCGCCAAATTGCGCTCAAGCCGGGTCGAGGCCCTTCACCAGGGCCTCTCGCAGCACCACGGCGTCGTTGTGTTCTTCGTCATGGGCCGAATACACGAGCGTGATTGCACTGTCGGCGGCCAAATCGCCGATCTGATCCAGGAGCGCGCCATGCCGCCTGAGCTCCTCCCGGTAGCGGCGCCGGAACTCCGACCAGCGCTCCGGGTCGTGGCCGAACCGTTTGCGCAGCTCGGCGCTCGGCGCGATGTCCTTCATCCAGTGATCGACGGCGGCCTTCTCCTTGCTCAGGCCGCGTGGCCAGAGACGGTCGACGAGGATGCGCACGCCGTCTTCCGGCGCCGGCGGCTCGTACGCCCGCTTCAGTCGAAGTTTTCCGGCGGGAACGCGCCGTTTCGTCATGCCGCCGCCTCCGGGTCGGATTATACGGCTTTTCGCGCGATCTCGAACAACGAAATCGCGCTGACATGGCTAACAGCGGATTGTGTCCGAGGCCGCGATCTCCCGATGGGCGCGGTCCGAAATGGCGGCGCATCAGGGCGCGAGTTGTCCCTGCACCCGGCCGAACAGGGAACTTTCACTCCCTGATGCGCCGATTAATTCCCTGTTCGGGCGCGTAGGGAATTTTGCCGGAGGCCGCCTCGAATCATTGGCTTTTCCAGGACGGTTTTTCCAAGAATCGGCTGAAATGAAAAAGTTCGCTGCTTTTTTCCCTGCCGCAGGGAACTCGGCCTCGCTCGGGGGCCTCGGCTTGCACCGGTCTCGCCGTTAGCTCCACGCCTTCAGCGAGCCGAAGCGCACGAATTTCTTGGCGAAATGACGGTCCATGCGCGAGAGCACGTCGCGCAGGAAAGCGACTCCCTCCGCGAGATAGGGCCCCTTGTTGAGCATGACGCACTCCGCGCCCTGCGCCGTTGCCGCGTCGGTCATCTCGGCGCGGCTCGCCATGCCGTCGCTCACGTAATTGTCGAGCACCTGGGTCGCCCAGACGACCGGGGTGTGGGCCGCCTCGCAGAGCCACAGGATCTCCTGCATCTCGGTCAGGCGCGCGAAGCCGAGCTCGACCGCGAGGTCCCCTCGCGCGATCATCACCGCCGTCGGATTGTGCGCCGCCGACTGCAGGATGAGACGCGGCAGGTTGCGCACGGCGAGCGGCGTCTCGATCTTGAGCACGATAGCGTGCGGCTCGCGCTTGGGGGCTCGGGCGACGAGATGATCCTGCAGGAGCTCGACGTCGTCGACCCGCTGCACGAAGGAGAAGCCGACGAGGTCGGCGTGCTCGGCGATGAAGTCGAGATCGCGGAAGTCCTTCGAGGTCAGCGGCGGCAGGTCGAGCCCGGTCGTCGGGAAGTTGACGCCTTTGCCCGGCTTCAGCCTCACGCCCTTCTCGCGCGCGGCGTAGACCTCGATCTCCGCCCGGCCCGAGTTCCTGGCGACGACCCGCGCCGCGGCGTTGCCGTCGTCGATGAACACGTCCGCGCCGACCGCGAGCTGGTCGACGAGCTCGGGGAAGTTGAGCGAGAAGGCGATCGGCTCCTTCGTCCTCTCTTTCACCTCCTCGACGAGCGTCGCCCGGTCGCCGCGCTTGAGACGGATCTTCGGCGGCGCCTTCACCCGCTGGATGCGGCATTTCGGGCCGGCGATGTCCATCAGAATCCGGCAGGGGCGCTCGAGCCGGGCGGCGGCTTCGCGCACGTTCGCGACCATCCGCCCCCAGGCTTCGACGTCGTCATGGGCGCAGTTGATGCGGGCGCAATCCATGCCGGCGGCGATGAGATTGTCGGCGAGCTCGGGATGGGTCGCGGCCTCGGACGGCAGGATCGCCATCACCCTCGCGCGCGGCGCGCCTCTCGGCCGCTTGCCGAAAATCCGCTCCGACTCAGCCTCGAGCTCCGAAGGCCCAGCCCGCGCCAGCGGTCGGGCGGGGTAGTGGACGTTCGTCTCGCCGGTCAGGCGGCGCAGGGTCACAATCAGCGCCTCAAGCGTCTCGATCACCTTGGCTTCGCTGCGGCCGAGCGACGAGAGGCCGCGCGCCGCCAACCTGAGCTGCAGCTCGGTCAGGTCGTGGCCGCGCAACGCGATATAGTGGGAGAGGTTCACCGCCCGGGAGTCGGCCCCCTCGGCGGCGCCCCACTCGGCCCGGAGCTCCGCGCCCTTCTTCTCGACGTCTTCGCGCAGCGCCTGCACTTCGGCGAGGAGGGTGCGCAGCTCTTCGAGGTCTTTAGCCGGTTTCGCAAGCATAACCGCCCTGGTCGCGTCGCCGACCGCTCCGCGCCTGATCGGTGTTTGACGCCGAAATATGACGCCTGTGCAACAGGCCGCAAAAGATCGCAAAAGATGAGGAGGCGCGGCGATGGGCGGCGCTTCCGCAACTCCCTTGCTGCGCAACGGTCCCTGCCTTATCGCTGCCCGACCGCGAGGGGCGCGGACGAAACAAGGCTCGAGGGTTTGGTTATGGTGGATTTCCGGATCGAAACGGACAGCCATGGCGAGGTCAGGGTTCCGGCCGACAAGCTGTGGGGAGCGCAGACCCAGCGCTCGATCGAGTATTTCAGCATCGGCGCCGACCTGATGCCGCGCGAGATGATCGCGGCCTAC
>DASRSL010000213.1:0-9473 GCA_035656495.1 Roseiarcus sp. | reverse complement strand
TCGGGCGCGACCTGGGTGTCGCTGCACCACGGCGGCGGCGTCGGCATGGGCTTTTCCCAGCACGCCGGCGTCGTCGTCGTCTGCGACGGCACGCCCGAGGCCGCGCGCCGGATCGAGCGGGTGCTCTGGAACGACCCGGCGACCGGCGTCATGCGCCATGCCGACGCCGGCTACGAGACCGCGATCGAATGCGCGCGCGAGAAGGGGCTCGACCTGCCGAGTTTGCCGTAAGCGGCTGGCACAGCTCAGAGCGCCGTCAGACAGGCGAAGCGAAAATTCAACAGCTTGTCCGCTTGAGAATTTGCTTCGTCGCTGATGCTCGTCGCAATGTCGTGAACGCTGCCGATCCCGCTGTGCAAAAAAGGGGAATCAGCTAATAGATGTAGAGTGAGTTCCCAGCGGCGGATTCGCGCGGTGGCGGAAATAGCCGATTACGAGACCCTTATGCTTCCGCTCCTGAATTTTTGGAATTTAAGAAGCGGAGGCACGTGTCCGGCGAAGATCGTTCGAAGCCGACGGACCGCGAGAGCCTGCGAGCCGGTGAAGTAACGCCCGCACCATTGCCACCAAACGAGCGCATCATAGCGGCAGCCAAAGAACTTGGAACGGCGCTTCGCGATGATCTCCTGAACCGCATTTTCGCGATCGAACCGATGTCGGCGCGGGCGCGCTTTTTCGAGCGGCTGGTTATCCGTCTGCTTCTCTCGATGGGGTACGGCCGCGACCGCGACGAATGGGCGTTTCATACCGGAGGACGGGGCGACGGCGGCGTCGACGGCGTGATCCACGAGGACGCGCTCGGCACCAATCCGGTCTACGTTCAGGCGAAATGTTATGAACGCGGCGCCGTGATAGGCCCTAAGGAGATACAAGCTTCAAGGGTGCCTTGGAGGACAAAGGCGCAACTCGTGGAGTCTTCATCACAACGGCGAAGTTCAGTGATGCTGCGAGGAATTCAGGCCGGGCGAGCCAAAAGCAGATCGCACTGGTCGATGGCGAGGAGTTGGCTGACCTCATGGCCCGATTTGACGTCGGCGCGCAGGTTCAGCAAACCATCATTATAAAGAAACTTGACGAAGATTTCTTTGAAGACTGAAGCGACTCGATGAAGGACGGCTTGGACGCCGTGTCCGACTGGCCGATGCTGAACGCGCTCATCAACTGCGCCTCGGGCGCGACCAGGCGCGACCTGGGGGTCGCTCCACCATGGGGGCGGCGTCGGCAGGGCTTCTCCCGCACACCGGCGTCGTCACCGTCTGCGACGGCACGCCCGAGGCGGAGCGCCGGATCGAGCGGATCTTATGGAACGACCCCGTCACAGGCGTCACGCGCCACGCCGACTCGGGCTACGAGAGCGCGGTCGAATGCGTGCGCGAGAAGAGGCTCGATTTGTCGAGCCTGGAGCCGAATTGACGACGCACTCACGCCGCCACGCTGGCGGGGCGGCCATAGTCGGTCTAATATGAGCTATGCGCCGCAGCGAAGTCATCGCGCGATTGAAGGAAGTCGAGCCCGCGATCCGCGCGCGCGGAGCACGCGCACTTTATCTATTCGGCTCGCATGCACGGGATGAGGCGGGCTGGGATTCCGATATCGACGTCTTCATAGACAAGGACAGATCAAAAAGGTTCGGCTTTGACGAGTTTATGGATATCTATTTTCTGTTGCGGGAGCGGTTGGGCGAAAAGGTCGATTACGGCACGCGTGAAGGTTTGAGCCCCGCCTTGCGAGCGGAGATCGAGCGAGAAGCGATACGGGTTTTTTAATGATCGCCCGCTCGCCGCGCGTGTGGCTGATCGATATTCGAGAAGAGATCGAGGGCATCCGAGGTCTGACGAAGGACGCTGACCTTCACGCATTTGTCGCGAGTTGGGGAATGAAGCGCGCGGTCGAGCACGCGCTCCTCATCATCGCTGAAGCGGCGAAGCACTTGCCGCAGTCCATGAAGGACGCCCGGCCGGAGGTTCCGTGGTCAAAAATCCATGGGCTCGGCAACTTGCTGCGGCACGAATACCGCCACGTCGATCCAGAGGTGTTGTGGTCGATCGTAACCGGCCAGTTGAACGAACTCGACGACGCGGCTGCGGCGTTGCTTGAAAATCTCGATGAGGCAGGGGGAAAGGACCTGTAGCGAAGCCCCCAGGATTTAGCGTCACTAGCAGCTCCCAGGCGGCCTGACGGCGCCGCCCTCCCACCGCCCATCGGGCGTTCCCACTCCCCCGCCGCAAGCGGGGAGGATAGGGGCCCCGGCGCCGGCCATGTCCTCCCCCGTAAAGCGTCAGCGGAACGGGGGAGGGGGACCCGTAGCGTCTTCCCCTCGCGCATGCGCAGTGCGCATAACATCGCAGGTCGCTATGCGATTTTCGTAGTAGTTACCGTCACTGCGATTTCGGGACTGAACGGCCGGCTCACAACCTATAATAACATATAATTTGTGTTACCGAGAATGCGTGCTCGGCGTGAGCCTCGTCGCCGTCGCTGAGGTCCGCATTCGGGTCTGCTTCCGGCCTACAGCTAAACGAAGGTGGTATTCTTCTGATCCATTCGTAACAACGGCCATCCGCGCGTCCAATGGAGCGCGCCGCCGTGCCGGGTATTGTTGCGAGCGGACGCCGCCGACGACGTGGTGAGATCGAGGGCGTCGCCCCGACAGGAAGGTATCATGAAACTCACATGGTTCAGCGCGGCCCTCTCGACCGCGCTTCTGAGCGGCGTCTGCGCTCATGCGCAGGAAGCAGGCGTATTCGACAAGTGGCTGGACGACCGGTCGCCGACTTGCGTCCCCGTGTCCGACTTCAAGACGGTGTCGACGGTGATCGACCTCACCGCGGCGCAGTTCCAGTTCGTCCGTGCGCTCTTTGTCGCGCTGCCGCCGGTGTCGCGAACCCTGCCTCCCGGCGACCACGCCGTCCTGGCGAAGTCCGGAGACGCCGTCATGCTCGCCCTTGTGGACGACGGGCAGGCTTGCGCGCGCTTTCTCGCGCCGGACTTCATCCAGACCATGCTCATTCAGGTCGGCGAGGGCGAAACCGGCCACATCGGGACGCCGGCTGCCTACCATCCCTCCGAGGAGTGACTGGATGAGATGGGTCCATTTGCTCGCCTCGAGCAATGGCCGCAAGGCCAGATCGCCCTGCGTCAGTCTTGCCCGGCCGCCATGCCCTTCTCGGCCAGTTCTTTCTTGGCGCGCTCGTTCTTGGCGAGGTGGCTGAGACCCATGCCGCGCAGCACGTTGGGCGCCTTGGTGAATTGGATGTTGTCGTAGCCGACGATCTCGACGCGGTTGCCCCAGGGATCGCGAAAATCAAGGAAGGGTCCGCCGGTCAGGGCGACTCCCGCGGCGTCGAGCGCCCTGCGGGCCGCCTCCTTGTCATCGACCACGAGTCCGAAATGGCGGCCGTCGTCCGCCGCCTGCCTGCGGCCCTTCTGCAGGGCGATGAACTGGTCGCCGAGATCGATGAAGGCCATGGTGTCGCTCTTGCCGCGCAGATCGAAGGTGAAGAGACGGCCGTAGAAGGCCAGCGCTTCTTCGATGTCCCCGACCTCCAGCGCGATATGGTTGAAGCCGACAGCGCGCGGCTTTGTGGTTTCAGTCATTGGACCCTCCTCATGTGAAAATCAGGTGGGTAGAGGCAGCACGGGACGCAACCGCGACATCGCAGGATGATCGCGAGCCCATGCGCTCGCGCCTCCGCGCGGCTCACGCCTCGGTCCGCCTTGGATTCCGACGCCGCGATGGGCCCTTGCGCCATCGCTAACGGGCAGGAACGCACGATGAGCGACCGTTCCGAGAAGCAAGTCGTTCGACCCGAAGGAGGCAAACAGTGGGGAATAGCTTACCTTAACTTAATCTTGACGCGCCACTTTATAAGTTACGATTGGCTCGTCAATTGCTTTTAATTAAATCTATTGCTGTCATTCGCCTTCTGAACATAAATTATTAATGGCCGTGTCGACGGATTGTTGGCCCCTGGAGCTGCAAGGTGGGGCAGCCTGAGCTGCAAACGCAAACCGTCGGCGCGATCTGGAGCGTCCTTCGAGGCCGCTTCGCGTCCAAGGCGCTTCGCGGCGCCTCAGGACGAGGTCGGCGGGGTGTCGCCAGCTCCTCGAAGACGGACCGACCGAGCGAGGGCTTGGGAATTACTTTTGCCCGGAAAACCGCCGCAAGACCGTGAAAAGCTTGAATCCGCGCCCGCAACATGCTTGCCGTCGGAAGCCTCGAACGCCTGAGACGCAGCGCAAGGATCGCTCAGGCGCGACGCGTCCCGGCGGGATCGCCCCGAGCCCGATCGAAGCCCGATCGCACTCCCGGCGACGCCGGGCAATCGCCCGGAAAAACCCAACGCAACGCATTGAAAAGCTTCAATCCGCGCCCGGAAATGGCTTTGGCGCGGAAGCGTCGTCGGCGCCCGGCGGAACGCCCTTCATCGATCCATCCTGGCTCGACCGGATCGGATGGCCGAAACTCCGGGCGCCGCTGAACGGCGTGGCGACCGGCTGAAAGCCGGCGGGCGACAGGTCGGATCGCGCCATCCGCCGCCAAAGCGTCGCCTCACGGCTGCCCCGTTCCGCCCGACGAGCCATAGACCTGGCCGGTGGCGAAGCTCGCGTCGTCGCGGGCGAGCTGGACATAGACCGACGCGAGCTCGGCCGGCTGGCCGGGGCGTCCGAACACCGTCTTCGCGCCGAAGTGGACGAGCCTGTCCTCCGTCGTGCCGCCGCTGACCTGCAGCGGCGTCCAGATCGGGCCGGGCGCGACGGCGTTGACCCGAATCCCTTTCGGGCCAAGCTGCTTGGCGAGCGACTTCACGTAGTTCATCGTCGCCGCCTTGGTCTGCGCGTAATCGTAGAGGTTGGGCGACGGGTCGTAGGCCTGCTCGGACGCCGTGGCGACGATCGTTGCGCCGGGTTTCAGATGCGGCAGGGCGGCTCTGATGATCCAGAACGGCGCATAGATGTTCGTCTTCATCGTCGCGTCGAAGTCCTCGGTCGAGAGGTCGAGGATCGATTCCCGGCTCTGCTGGCGGCCGGCGTTCATCACCAGAATGTCGAGGCCGCCGAGCCCCTGCGCGGCCTGATCGACGAGGCTCTTGCAGAAGGCCTCGTCGCGGATGTCGCCGGGAATCGAGAGGCCCGTCCGCCCACACTGCCGGATAAGCGCGATGACCTCGCGCGCGTCGGGCTCCTCCTCAGGGAGGTGAACGATGGCGACGTCCGCGCCTTCGCGGGCAAAGGCGATCGCCGCGGCGCGTCCCATGCCGGAATCGCCACCGGTGATCAGCGCCTTGCGGCCGGCGAGCCGATCGGCGCCGCGATAGCTGGTCTCGCCGTGGTCCGGCCGCGGATCCATCTTGCTCGCGAGGCCCGGCCAGGGCTGCGACTGCTTGGGAAACGGCGGCTTCGGATATTTGTCGACCGGATTCTGCAGCACGGCTTCCACCGACGCGGCGGTCATGGCGCCGGAACCCGACGCAGGGGCCGGATTGGCGGAAGCGGGGTTGGCGGCTTGCGCGAAAGAAGGCGCAGCCGCGGCCGCGGCCGCCAGAGCAACGCTGCCGCCCACGACGTGGCGGCGCGAAAAAGGATTCTTGTCGCTTGTGGACATGATGAAACTCCAGGTTTGGGGACCGGGCTCAACGTTTTCACTCGCGGATTGTTGCCCGGACGGTCGTATCCGGGCGAGCCGAGGCTTCTACGCCTTCGTGTCGAGCGTAAACAGTTCCTGGGGCTTCCCGACCCCGCGCAGCGCGAAGCGCCCGACCGAGGCGAAGCGGCGCTGCTTCCCGGCGACGGAGTCCGCGAAAGCGGAGGAAATCAGGATCGGCTGGTCGACCGAGCGGCACATCGCCGCGATGCGGGCGACTTCGTTGACCGCCGGGCCGACGACGGTGAAGTCGAGCCGCTCCTTGCTGCCGATGTTGCCGTAGAACACGATGCCGAGATGGAGCCCGAGATACATTTCCGTCGCCGGCAGGCCGTCCGCGAGGCGCCGGGCGTTCAGCGCCGTGACCGCCTCGCCCGCTTCCCGCGCCGCCTCGAGCGCCGCGGCGCAAGCGCGGGCGCGGTCCTGGGCGGGAAAGATCGCCAGCACGCCGTCGCCGATCAGCTTCAGGACGTCGCCTGAATGCTGGTGAATGGCGGTGACGATCGCGTCGGCGTAGTCGTTGAGCAGCGGGATGATCTGCTCCGGCTCAGCGCTGTCGGAGATGCGCGTGTAGTTGCGCAAGTCGCTGAACCATAAGACCGTTTTGATGCGGTCGGCCACGCCGCGCGCGATGCGGCCCTGCAGCACCCGCCTGCCGGCGTCGCGCCCGAGATAGGTCTCGACCAGCGTCTCGGCGATGCGGGCGAGCGAGGCCGCTTTGACCGCGAGCCCGAGAAACGGGGTCAGCCGCTCCAGCGCGGAGATTTCGCCGTCGGCGAAGCCGTCCGGCCGATCGGTCATCCAGCCTGCGTAGAAGCAGTCCATCTCGCCGATCACCCCGTCAGCGGAGAAGCGGTTGATGACCGCGACGAAATCGGTGATCGACGCCTCGCGATATTCGGAGAACATCGGAAACTGGACTTCCGCTTCGGCGTCGATCCGCCAGCGCATCAAAGATTGTCCGTCAGCGAGCATGCGGAAGAACGGGCTCGCGCGCCAACGCTCCGCCGCCTCCCCCTCGGTGGTGGGTCCGTATTCGGTCACCGTCGTCTCGGGTTTTTCGCGCTCCCAGCGGAAGACCCGCCCTTCGTGGATGGGATGAAGGGTGTCGATGAACATGATCGCGCGCACGAGCGGCAGCCGCGCGGCGAGCGCGCGCTCGCAAAAGCCGTCGAGAAGCGTAGTCTCCGCCCGCCCTTCCAGTCCGACCTTCGCAAGCCAGTTCGCGAGCTTCGGAATCTCTGCATCGATCATGAAGTCGATGATAACCTGAGCGCGCGAGCCGGCCAAATCACCGGTCGCTCGGGCCCGCGGTTTCGCCTCGGACCCGCTTGGCTTCACCGCCGCAGGCCTGCTACGACATGCGCAATGTCGCGGGGCGGGTCGGGACGGGAGGACGCAAATGAGCAAGATCGCTCTCGTCGGACTGAGTCTCGTCGGCCGCGCCTGGGCGGTCAGCTTCGCCCGCGCGGGCCACGAGGTTTCGATCTGGGACGAGCGGGCTGAGGCGGTCGACGAGGCCCTCGCCTTCGTCAACAAGGTCCTGCCCGAGCTCGACGCGCACGGTCTCCTGAACGGCGAAGCGGCGCTCAACGTCCGAGCCCGCATGCGCCGCGCCGGCTCTTTCGAGGAGGCGCTCGAGGGGGCGAGCCACATCCAGGAAAGCACGCCGGAGGACGTCGAGATCAAGCGGCGCGTCTTCGCCGAGCTCGACCGCGCCGCCGAGCCCGACGCGGTGCTCGCGAGCTCGACCTCGGCGATCCTGCCGTCAATGTTCACCGAGACGCTGAGGGGCCGCGCTCGCTGCCTGGTCGCTCACCCGATCAACCCGCCCTATCTGATCCCGGCCGTCGAGCTCGCGCCCGCGCCATGGACGGACGCAGACGTCGTCGAGCGGACGGCCGCGCTGCTCGCCGCCGCCGGACACGCGCCGATCGTCGTCAAACGCGAGATCGACGGCTTCATCGTCAACCGGCTGCAGGGCGCACTGCTCGAGGAGGCCTTCCGCCTCGTCGCCGACGGCTTCGCCAGCACGGAGGACGTCGACGTCGCGCTGCGCGACGGGCTCGGTTTGCGCTGGTCATTCATGGGGCCGTTCGAGACGATCGATCTCAACGCGCCGGGCGGCGTGCGCGACTACGCAGGGCGCTATCCGCACGTCTACGGGCACATCTTCCCCTCCGCCCGGTCGCCCGCGGATTGGAGCGGCCCGGCGATGGAGGGGATCGAGGCCGAACGTCGCGCCCGGCTGCCGGCCGACAAGCTCGGCGAACGCGCGGTCTGGCGAGACCGGCGCCTCATGGCGCTCGCGGCGCACAAGAAGCGCGCCGAGAGCGAGATCGGCAAGTGAGGACTGACATGGCCGTTTCGCAGCTCTTTGACCTCACCGGCAAGACCGCCCTCGTCACCGGCTCGTCCGCCGGACTGGGGCTCGCGATGGCGCGTGGGCTCGCCGAAGCGGGCGCGACGATCGTGCTCAACGGACGCGACGAGACGAGGCTCGCGTCCGCAACCGGGGCGTTCGCTGCGGCGGGGCATCGGGTCTCATCGCGCGCGTTCGACGTGGCCGACGAGGCTGCGGTCAAAGCCGCCTTCGAATCCTTCGACGCCGAGGGCGTCGCGATCGACATTTTGGTCAACAACGCCGGCAACCAGTTGCGCAAACCGATGCTCGACCTCACGACCGACGAATGGCGCCATGTCGTGGAGACGCATCTCACCGCGGCGTTCCAGGTGGGACGCGAGGCGGCGCGCCGAATGATCGCGCGCGGCAGGGGCGGCAAGGTCATCAACGTCGCCTCGCTCGCCAGCGAAGTCGCGCGCGCCACCATCGCGCCCTACACGGCCGCCAAAGGGGGCATGAAGATGCTGACCCGATCGATGGCCGCCGAATGGGCGGCGCATGGGATTCAGGCCAATGCGATCGGGCCGGGATACATCGTCACCGAAATGACTCAGCCGCTGGTCGATGATCCGAAATTCGACGCCTGGGTCAGGGGTCGCACCCCCTCGGGACGCTGGGGCCGGCCGGACGACCTGATCGGCGTCGCCGTCTTCCTCGCTTCGAGCGCCTCGGATTACGTCAACGGGCAGATCCTCTATGTCGACGGCGGCCTGCTCGCGGTGATCTGACGGTTGCAGGCGGCGCTTTCCGGACGGTTCGGCGCAGCTGCTTATCTTCAGCGCGGAAGGATGCACGGAATGGTTTGCCGGCCGTGCCGGCGATAGATGCGGAAGTCGGCGTCCGTGGTCAGCAGCATCGGATGGTTCAGCGTCTCGGTCATGCGTACGAGACAGGCGTCCGCGAAACTCATCGGCACGTCGGCGTATTTCTCCAGCAGCTTGAGCACTGCGTCCACGTTTTCCGCGAAACGAAAACCGCACAGGACGGCGCCTCGACGAAGCAGGACAGCGAGGCTTCGGATTCCGCTTCCCTCGAGTAAATGCGACGCCTCCGAAAGAGCCGCCTCGCATGTCGTCCAGGGCGGCGGGAAGCGTGGCGCTTGCGTCACG
This sequence comes from Roseiarcus sp., assembly GCA_035656495.1. Taxonomy (GTDB): domain Bacteria; phylum Pseudomonadota; class Alphaproteobacteria; order Rhizobiales; family Beijerinckiaceae; genus Roseiarcus. Next base: position 316 of record DASRSL010000213.1, on the reverse strand, counting down.
GCCCAATCATGCCAGGCGTCGCGGCGGCTGAGCAGCGCCACAAGAAAGCCGGCGTCAACGAGCGCGCTTGGCGCCATAGCCGGTCGACTTCAGATAACTCTTCGTCCGCGCGCTCAGGTCGCGCGGCAGCCCGTCAACCGAGCCGATAACGTCGGCGATCGCGTCGAGCAATGCTGGCTGTCGGCCGCGTGACTTCCGTGTCGCCGTCAGCCGCTCGCGCACCACGTCCGATTTCGACAGCTTCCGCCGATGCGACTCGGACTCGATTTCGGCGACCAGCGCCTCGGGCAATCGAACTGTCAGCGTTTTCATGGAC
>DASRSL010000212.1:0-2290 GCA_035656495.1 Roseiarcus sp. | reverse complement strand
TTGGACAACAGAGCTGCGGTCCCTTTGGCGCCGGCGGATCCGTCTGCGGCGGCCGTCGCCTTGCGGACCCGCGGTCGGACTACCCGTCGAGCCGCTTGAGACCGGAGGCGTAGCGGCGCCACTTCTCGACATAGTGTTGGGCGGAGCCGCGAAGGGCTTCGGTCGCGGCGGCATCGAGGGTGCGCAGCGCCTTGGCCGGCGCGCCGATGATCAGCGAATGGTCGGGGAAGACCTTGTCTTCCGTCACCAGCGCCCGGGCGCCGACGAGGCAGCCGCGTCCGATCCTCGCGCCGTTGAGCACGACGGCGCCCATTCCGATCAGCGAGCCGTCGCCGACGGCGCAGCCATGCAGGATCGCGTTGTGACCGATCGTGCAGTCCTCGCCGATCTCGAGCGGATAGCCCATGTCGGTGTGCAGCGTGCTGAGCTCCTGAATGTTCGTCCTCGCTCCGACGACGATTGGCTCGTTATCCCCCCGCAGGACCGCGCCGAACCATACCCCGACGTCGCGTCCGAGCCTGACGTCGCCGATCAGGCTGGCGTCGGGAGCGATCCAGAAGTGGCCCGAGGCCGGCAGCTGCGGGCGGCGGCCGTCAATCGAATAGAGCGGCATCGGCTCAATCCCCCGATCGCGGGCCCGGTTACGCCTCGTCGAGATCGATGTCGAGAATCGCCATTTGCAGGGTGAAACTCGAGCCTTTCGGGTCGTCGGCGGAAACGACGCCGAGAAAATCAGGTCCGTTGTTGAGTTCAACGGAGTCCGTCTTCTTGGCGCGCGCCACCACCGTGAGCTTGTCGTTCTCGAAGAGCTTCCTCAGGTAATCCTGCAGCACCGGCCGCCCGACCGGGACCTTCATTGCGAATGAGAAGGACCGGTCGCCGTCCTCGTCGTCCACGGTGATCTCGCCGATCTTCCGCTCGCCGAGCGACACGTCGGCCGCCTCCGCGGACTTCGAACTCGGCGCGACCTGCAGTTTCGGCGCGCCAAATGATTTGCGCAGGAACTCGCGCAGCTTGACGATTTCGGCTTTGTCCATGGGCGACTTGAGCCTCGCACGATTCTGAAAGGCGCGTTGGCTTTGCCAGAAGCGGCGGCGCCTCGCAAGGCGCCGGGATCCTGGGTCGGCGAGCCGCGCCTTGGCGGCCGCGTTCCCTGCCGCAGGGAAAATAGCAGGGACTCTCTCGTTTTTCGGCCGATTCGAGGAGAAAGCGCCCGGAAAGTCCAGTGATTCTAGGCGATTCCGGGAAAATTCCCTACGAGGGCGAACAGGGACATTTTTTGGCCGTGCAGGGAATGAAGTTCCCTGTTCGACAGAATGCAGGGATAACTCGCGCCTTGATGCTCCGCCTGCTCAACGCTTTCTCGCTTACGGCGCATGGCTTCATCGTCGGGCGGCGCGCCCCATGTAGAGACTCTGACGCTCCGATCCGTCCTGTTGCGGGAATCGCCGGAGCCTTCAGGAAGGGCTGTCCACCGGAGAAGCGGCTCAAGTCGGATCGGGCCATGAGCCCTGACGAATCAGGCCTCGATCGCCTTTTCGGCGAGGATCTGGTTCATGTCGCGCGCCGGCTCGGCGCAGCCGGCTTCGCCGACGATGCGGGCCGGGACGCCTGCCACTGTCTTGTTGTGCGGCACTGGCGACAGAACGACGGAACCGGCCGCAACGCGGGCGCAATAGCCGATCTCGATATTGCCGAGAATTTTCGCCCCCGCCCCGATCAGAACGCCGTGGCGAATCTTCGGATGGCGGTCGCCGGTCTCCTTGCCGGTGCCCCCGAGCGTCACCCCCTGCAGAATCGACACATTGTCTTCGATGATCGTCGTCTCGCCGACAACGAGTCCGCTGGCATGGTCGAGGAACAGGCCTTTGCCGATCCGCGCTGCCGGATTGATATCGACGCCGAACGCCGCCGAAACGAGGCTTTGCAGGCTCAGCGCGAAGTCCCGCCGCCCCGCCCTCAAGAGCCAGTGTGACAGGCGGTAGGCCTGGAGCGCCTGGAAGCCTTTGAAATAGAGGAGCGGCTCGATCATGCGCCGGCATGCGGGATCGCGGTCGGCCACCGCCATGATGTCGGCGCGGAAGGCCTCGCCGATCGACGGATCGCTGACAATCGCGTCGACGAAGGTTTGCCGGATGAGCGCAGCGGGGAGGTCGCGGTGGTCGAGTCGCGAGGCGACCCGGTGGGCGACCGAGCTTTCCAACGTCTCGTGATTGAGGATGTTGGTGAGCAGGAAGGTCGCGAGCTCGGGCTCGCGCCCCATCCCCTCCTCCGCTTCCTGTCGGATGCG
>DASRSL010000211.1:0-16672 GCA_035656495.1 Roseiarcus sp. | reverse complement strand
ATTCCGCCCACGATTAAGTATTCAAACGGGCCATCGACGATGCCAATGTCGGGCGCGAGCCGCTTGTAGACGTTTATTGGCTCATAGAGAGAGGCGCCCATTTCCAGACCGCTATCTACCAATCAGGTCCACAGCAGCTCGGAGCGCAGCACGCGGCAGACTCTCCAGTCGCAGTTCGCCGCGGCTTCGTCGCTCGTACGAACGCGCTCATGAACTTGCCGTCAACGGCAGGCGCAATCGCGTCGACATCAATGCCCTTGCCGGTCAGGAACTCGCGCGCGTCCTCGATCCTATAAACGCGCGTCGGCTCGATGCCGATCGCCTCGAATCCGACCGCAGCGAGCTTCATACGATAGTCGTTCTCGTCGAGCGCGCCCGCAATGCAGCCCGCCCAGAGGAGAACGTCGCTGCGGATCGCCTCGGGAATCTGGCCGCGCGTCACCACGTCAGAGACCGCGAAGCGCCCACCGGGCTTCAACACGCGGAAGGCCTCGCGCAACACTTGGTTTTTGTCGCCCGACAGATTGATGACGCAGTTGGAAATGATCACGTCGACCGAATCGCCCGGCAGCGGGATATGCTCGATTTCGCCCTTGAGGAATTCGACGTTGTCTGCCCCCGCCTTGCGCTGGTTCTCGCGCGCCAGCGCCAACATGTCATCGGTCATGTCGATTCCATAGGCCTTGCCCGAAGGGCCGACGCGGCGGGCGGAGAGGAGAACATCGATGCCGCCGCCCGAGCCGAGATCGAGAACGGTCTCGCCTTCTCTCAGCTCGGCTAGAGCGGTTGGGTTGCCGCAGCCGAGCGAAGCCAACACGGCCTGTTCCGGCAACGACCCGGTTTCGTCGTCTGCGTAGAGATTGGCCGAGATCCCGCAAGACCCCGCCTCGCCGTCGTAGCAGCACGACGAGCCCGGCGTTTGGACGTTGCGCGCAATCTCGGCGTAGCGTTCCCGTACGGCTTCCTTAATGTCGATTTCCGGCATGGCGCTCTCCTTTGTTTGGTCAGGCGCAAGTGATCGCTTCGGGGCGGATCGCCTTGTTGCGGGTGCAGCACTCGGCGAACAGGAATCCGACGATCTCTTGAATCGTATCTGTATTTGCGGTGTAGCGAAGGAACGTGCTTTCGCGCCGCACGGAGATGAGACCTTCGTTCTTGAGCTTTTCGAGATGATGCGAAAGCGTCGAGGGCGGGATGCCAAGCTCCGCGCCGATCTCCCCGACGACAAGCCCGTCAGGATGCGCCGCCAGCAGAAGCCGGACGATCCTCAGCCGGGGCTCGGCTCCCAGGGCCGAAAGCATTTCGGCATAGCGAGCAATTTCGTCGGCAGCATTCTCAGACATCGAAGCTTCTTCGAAAATTCTGCATTAATCAAATTATCGAAAGTCAGCCGACCTGTCAAGGGGGGCCCCGTTGACGTGATAACCTGATTGCGCTGGAGGGGACCCTCATGGCTTGGGGCTCGCGCTCCTTGTGTGGGGCGCGTGCGGCGGCGTCATTGCGATTGGGCGTGGGTCTGTGGTCGCTCGAAATGACGCTGCGCGTTCACATCATCGCTGCGCCGATAATCGCGTTCGTCGCCACAACCCCTCACGAGCAACTGGCCCCGGAGTTCGATTCTCCTGCGTCCGCTGCGATCATCATTATTGTGATGCTTCTCGACGCGTTGGTAGTCGCGCCACTCTTTGAGCGTCTTCGTCCTGTTCCAAAGCGCAATCGGGACCTGGCTGCCGTTCGTCGCGATTTTCGCCGCCCGTTGGGCTGCCGGTGCCTTATTAGCGCGCGGCCAGGGCGACTTCGCTAGGACGGCTGCATACCGGAACTGAATCGCCGCTCCGGTGAAGGATTTCGGACGCCGGCGCCTTGCGAGGCCTGTCGTGCGGGGCTGCGGGGCCGGCGTCCGAAACCCTGCACCACACCCGAAATTCAAACTGAACACCACCGATGCGCCAGTTGCTATTCCCGCCAATTCGAGTCTACTTGATCACGGATTGATGCATATCGATCCTGGGCGGAGCGATCGACGTCGTAGGCTGCTCTTGGATATCGCCATCTTTCGATTGAAGAATCGCAAAGTAAGGCTCCAATAGTCGCAAACTGCCGACCCGATCGGACCGCATGAAGAGCAATGTTATCAAGGAGGAACGCGATGCGAGTAGGGTTCGGTCTTGCCGCCGTTGTTGCCGCGGCGTGTCTTTGGAGTTCTGGAGCGCTCGCGCAACAGGGCGCGATCAACAAGGCGGTCGGCGGATATTCCTTCGAGGACGCCGCGAAGGAAGCCCCGACGACCAGGAAGAACGGCAAGCGGCTGACCTTTGCGATCATCACCCACACCGCGGGCAACGGCTTCTTCGATCCGGTCTACGTGGGCGCGCAGGTCGCCGCCAACGCCTTCGGCATCAACCTGATCAAGCTCGGCTCCGAAGCGCCGATGGACGACATCCCGCGCGAAATCCAGATCCTGAACCAGATCGTCAACGACCCGACCATCAACGGCGTGATCATGACCACGCCGCAGGTCGGCGCCTACAACGACATCGTCAAGAAACTCGAGGACCGCGGGGTCGTCGTCGCGACCACCAATTCCTACGACGGCACGCTCTACGATCGCAACAACATCAGCCACACCGGGCAGGACGCCTCGGCGGCGGCGATCGGCGGCGAAGCGCTCGTCAATTGCCTCCTGAAGAACAACGTCAAAAGCGGCTCGATCCTGTTCCCCAACACCGTGGCTGTCGGCAACATCGAGGTCAACAACCGCGTGAAGGCGGCGTTCCAGGCGGCGATCAAAACCCTCCAGGCGGCCAAGCGGCTGCAGGACTTCAAAGTCGACGCGGGACCCAACAACATCGGGGTCGACGTCCCCGACATCACCGCTGCCCCGATCGTGCAGCTCATCGAAAGCCGCAAGGACGTGGTCGGCCTCTTCGGCCCGAACGGCGGCGTCACGCCGGCGATCGGCGACGCCGTCTCGCAGCTCAAGCTCAACGGCAAGATCTGCGCCTATGGCTTCGACCTCGGACCGAAGCAGCTCGAGCAGATCAAGATCGGCGCATTGCAGGGTTCGCTCGGGCAGCAGCCCTTCCTGCAGGGTTTCTATCCGGTCGTGCAGCTCTATCTGCAGCTCGATCGCAACATCTCCGCCGCGAACCTGGACACGCGCGCGCAACTCGTGACCAAGGACAACGTCGACAAGGTCGGCAAGCGTTTCGAGAACTGAGCAGGCCTTCCCCGACCCTTCTCCCCGCTTGCGGGGAGAAGGTGCCCCTCACCCCAGCCCTCTCCCCGCAAGCGGGGAGAGGGGGAAGGCCGATCCTTCTGCCCGCAAGCGGGGTGAAGGGACTGTTTTGCGCTCGGTCGAGGTCGCCCTTTGCCTGAACCGAAGACTCCCTCAACCCTTTCCGGTCCCCGGGCTCGACCCGGGGATGACCCGGGGACCCTCTCTCGACCGGAGACGGCGACCCGCGAGGCCGGGCGGGAGGCTCCGCTCTTTTTCGGCGGTTGGGAAGTCGGCCTCTTGATCATCATGGCCCTGCTCTACGCCGGCGGCCTCACTCTCAATCCGGCTTTCTTCGGGTCGACCGAGGCTTTGTTCTCGATCCTGCGCGACGCGTCGCGTTACGGGGTGATCGCGGTCGGCATGACCTTCGTCATCGTCAACAAGGAGCTCGACCTTTCGGTCGGCTCGACGTTCGGCCTGACGGCGACGATCTTCGGCGTGGCGTTCGCGCCGACCTATTTCGACTCAGGCCTGTGGGTCGCCGTCTTTTCCTGCCTCGCGATCGGCCTCGCGATCGGGCTCCTCAACGGCTTCATGGTCACTGTCCTCGAGGTCCCCGCTTTCATCGCGACGCTGACGATGCTGTTCATCGGCCGCGGGGTGATCCTGGGCCTCACCGGCGGCAAGAACATCGCCTTCGAGATCAAGGCGCAGTCGACGAGCGGATTCTTCGCGCTCGGGGACATCAACGCCTACGGCTTCAACAACCAGATCCTTCTGTTCCTCGTCATCGCCGCGGTCGGTGCGGTCGCGCTCGCCCGCACGACGATCGGCTGGACGACCTACGCGACAGGCGGCAACGAGCAGGCGGCTCGATTCGCCGGCATCAATACGCGATTCGTGCGCATGCGCTCCTACGCGCTCACCTCGCTCTGCGCGGTGACCGCCGGCCTGATGAGCGTCGCGCAGAACAAGGACGCCGACCCGCTGGCCGGGTTCGGCGTGGAGCTGATCGTCATCTCGTCGGTGATCGTCGGCGGAGCGGCGATTTTTGGCGGCCGCGGCCGGATCCTCGGCTCTTGCCTCGGCGCCATCCTGATCGGGCTCATCGACAAGGTTCTGCGGGAAGGCGTGCCGATCACCCGCACGATCGATCTCGGCGGCGGCGAGACGGCGCAGGTGGCGGCGGTGGCGCAATTGCCGCCCGGCGCCGTGCCGGCGTTCCTCGGCGTCGTCCTCGTCCTCGCCGTCCTGATCGAACCCTGGCTCGTTCGCCGCCGCTTGTTCGCCCGCCTGTGGGCCCGCCTGCGCGGTCTGCCGCCGCCGCCCGTTCCCGAGATCGGCGCAGTGGCGGTCACCGGAGTTCAAACGCGCGGGACCGCCTCGCAGTCGCGCGGAATCGGCAAGCGGGGCCTCGCCGCCTTCATTCACCGCCGCGACGCGGCCGCAGTCCTGCTGATGGTCGCGCTTTGGCTGTTCGGCCTGTGGGCGAGGCCTGACTTCTGGGCCGGGCTCGACAACAGCTTCGCGATCCTGCTCGCCTTCTCGGAAATCGCCCTGCTCTCCGTCGGGCTCACCTTCGTGATGGCCAACGGCGACATCGACCTTTCGGTCGGTTCGGTTCTCGCCCTCTCGGGCGCGGTCGCGGCGGTCATCATGAAGGACACGACGTGGGGCCCGCTCGCGGCGGTCGTCGGCGGAATCCTTTCCGGCGTCTTCGCCGGGATCGTCAACGGCTGGCTCACCGCCTATCTCGGACTGCCCGCCTTCATCGCGACGCTCGGCACGTTCTACTGGGCGAGAGGCGTCGGCTCGTCGATCGTCGCGGGCACCCAGCTCAACGGATTTCCGGAATCCTTCAATCTCATCGGCCGCGACCTCTACGAGCTCCTGAACGTCCTCGGCCTTGCGCCCGGCCCCGGCCTGTGGCGCGCCGTCGCCAATGCGGTGAGCGTTCAGACGATCTTCGTGCTTCTCGTCGCCCTCCTCGCCGGCGTCGTTCTCGCCGCCACGACTTTTGGCCAGAAGGTCTATGCGATCGGCGGCAACGAGCGGGCGGCGAGCTTCGCCGGCGTCAATACGCGACGCGTGCGATTCACGGCGCTCGTCATGTCCTCGACCTGCGCGGCGTTCGCGGGAATCATCTACGACGCCTTCTACCGAAGCTTCATTCCGACCGCCGGCCAGCTTCGCGAGCTCGACGCGATCTCATCCGTCATCATCGGCGGCGGCTCGATCTTCGGCGGCTACGGCACGATGATCGGCTCGCTTGCCGGCGCCGCGGTCATCACGCTCATCCGTTCGCTCCTTTCGCTCCAGATCATCTTGAGGGACGGCTCGTCGTTCGTCCTGCCGCAGCACTGGCAGAACGTCTTCATCGGTCTGATCCTGATCGTCGCGGTGGTCGGCGACATCTGGCTGCGCCAGAACAACGTCCTCGGCCAATGGTTCGCCCGCTTCCGGGCGGCCGACGAAACGCCCGGGCCCGGCGAGCCCGCCAAGGAGGCGGAAGCATGACCCGTCCGCTCGTCGAAATGCGGGGCATCGACAAGAGCTTCGGACCGGTGAGGGCGCTGGCCGACGTCCATCTGACGCTCATGCCCGGCGAGGTGCTCGGGCTCGTCGGCGACAATTCGGCCGGCAAATCGACCCTGATGAAAATCCTCACTGGCGCCTATCACCGCGATGGGGGCGACGTGCTCATCGACGGCGAACCCGTCCACTTCAAGAGCCCGCACGAGAGCCGCGACCTCGGCATCGAAATGATCTATCAGGACTTCGCGCTCTGCGGAAATCTCGACGTCGGGCAGAACATCTTCCTCGGGCGCTGGCCCCGGCGCTTCGGCCTGTTCGTCGACCGTAACCGCATGCATCGCGACGCGCGGAAGATCCTCAATCAGCTCAAGGTCGACGTGAACTCCGTCTATCAGAAGGTCGAGAGCCTCTCGGGCGGGCGGCAGCAATCGGTGGCGATCGCCCGCGCGATTTCCTTCGAGCCCAAGGTGGTCGTTTTCGACGAGCCGACCGCCAATCTGTCGGTGACCGCGACGAACCGGCTGCTCGAAACGATCCTGGAGCTGAAACGGCATCGTGTGTCGCAGGTCATCATCTCGCATCGATTGACCGACATTTTCGAGGTCGGCGACCGCGTCATGGTGCTGAAGCGCGGCCAGAATGTCGGCGACCGCGCCATCTCCGAAACGACCGAGAAGGAGGTCCTGGAGCTGATCGTCTCCGGCGTGCCGGAATACAGCGCGTAGCCTGGGAGCACGAAGCGGGGAGGCCTGCTGCGCCCGACGAAAGACCGGCGCAAGGCCGGAAGACGAGCTGGCGGCGGCGGCCCAATCAAAGCCGCATGATGCGAAGCTAGCGTCGCCTGAACGTCGGCGCGCGCTTTTCCTTGAACGCGAGTCGGCCTTCTCGCGCGTCCTCCGTCGCGAAACAAATCGTCTGCAGGTCGCGCTCATACTCAATGGCCTTTTCGGAAGGCATTGAGTAGGCGGCTCTGAGGTTGAGCTTCGCCGTCTCGGCCGCGATCGGAGCGCGGCTGGCGATCGTCGCCGCGATTTCGCGCGCGCGCGCGACAAGACGATCGCCGGGGACCACCTCGCTCACCAGCCCCCAGGCGAGCGCCTTCTCCGCCGAAATCGGATCGCCGGTCATGATCATCATCGCGGCGTTCGACATGCCGATCGAATGAGCGAGATGCATGGTCATGCCGCCGCCGCCGATCCAGCCGAGCTTGATCTCCGGGGCCGCGAACCGGGCGTTCTCCGACGCGATGCGGATATCGCAGGACATCGCCGCCTCGAGCCCGCCGCCGAGGGCGTAGCCGTTCACCGCGACGAGCGACGGTTTGACGAGCGCGCGGATCGCGTCGCAGTAATCCGGCCGGGCGCGAAAGCGCCACGGCGTGTCGTATGCGTCGAGTTCGCGGATGTCCGAACCGGCGCAGAAGGCTCTGTCGCCGGCGCCGGTCAGGATCACGCAGCGGATCGTGTCGCTGTCGTTGCATCGCTTAACAGCCGCGCTGATCGCGTCTGCCATTTCCGGCGTCACGGCGTTGAGCTTCTGCGGGCGGTTCAGCGTGATCACAGCGACATGGTCGTCGACTTCGAACAGCACGTCCTGGGTCATGGCGGCTCCTGACTCGCTCAGCCGGCGCGAGCGGTCGCGATCACGCCGGCCTTCTCCAGCCGATCGAGCGTCGAAGCGTCAAAGCCCGCCTCGCCGAGCACCTCTCGCGTGTGCTCGCCAGCGAGCGGGGCTCCGCGCGCGACGCCTGACGGGGTCTTGGAAAACTTGATCGGGAAGCCCGGCGTCTTCACGCGGCCCTCGGTCGGATGGTCGTATTCGACGAACGTGCCGTTGTGCTTCACCTGCGGGTCGTCGACCAGGTCAGCGAAACCATAGACCGGCCCCGCCCAAATCCCCGCCTCCTCGAAAAGCTTCAACCATTCGGCAGAAGTCCTTTCGATGAGCCTCGCGCGCGTCTTGGCGAAGATTTCATCGCGGCGTGACCAGCTGTCCGTCTCGTCGTCCATCGTAAGGAAGCTCGGTTCCCCGATTGCTTCGCCGAGCGTCTTCAGCGCGGGAAAGGCGAGAACGATATAGCCGTCCCGCGTCGCGAAGGCGCCATAGGGAGCGCGAATATAGACATGGGCATGGGGTTCGGCCGACCGAGTCTGCGGCTTGCCGCCGACAGTGTACACCGAAATCTCCTGCATCTGAAGCGTCACGATCGCGTCGAGCATGTTGACCGTGACCAGCTGACCCTCGCCGGTCCGCTCCCGGTGGAACAGCGCCGCGAGGGCGCCCTCGAAGGCGGTATATGCGGTGACGCCGTCGACCAGATATTGCCCGGCGGGGGTCGGCGGCTCGCCCGCCCGGCCCGCCGAAAGCATGGCCCCCGACAGGCCTTGCAGCAGCAGGTCCTGACCGGGCCTGTTGGCGTAGGGACCGCTCTCGCCGTAGCCGGAGATCGAGACGTAGACGAGCCGCGGATTGATCCGGGACAGCGTCTCGTAATCGACTCCGAGGCGCTTGGCGACGCCGGGCCGGTAGTTCTGGATGAACACGTCGGCCGTCTTGACGAGATCGAGCAGGACGTCGCGTCCCTCGGGCGATTTCAGATTGATCGCGAGAGAGCGCTTGTTGCGGTTGAGCGACAGGAAGGACACGTTGATCTCGGCGCCGCGCGCGCCGCCCGCGGAGACGTGGCGCTGCCACTCGCCGCCGATCGGCTCGATCTTGACCACGTCCGCCCCGAGGTCGCCGAGGCGCTGCGCCGCAAACGGCCCGGCCATTGCGATCGAACAGTCGAGTACGCGGACGCCACTCAGAATTCCCATCTCGTTCGGTCTGCCTTTCTCTTCAGCGCATCACCCATCCGCCATCGACGTTGAGGGTCTGGCCGGTGATGAAGCCCGATTCCGGCGCGATGAGGAACATCAAGGCGTTTGCGACGTCGCGAGGAGAGCCGCGCCGCTTTACCGCCTGATGCTCGAGCACGAAACGCGTGTAGCCTTCGGGATCGGGATGAATTTTTTCGGCGTCGGTCGGAAATGCGCCCGGCGCAATCGCGTTCACGGTGATTCCGTACGGGCCGAATTCGCGCGCCCAGGCCCGCGTGAGTGCGATCAGCGCGCCTTTCGACTGGACGTAGGGGGAGAGATTCGCAAACCCGCCATAGGCGGTCACCGAAGCGATATTGACAATGCGGCCCCAGCCTTCCCTGCGCATGTGCGACAGCGCGACCTGGACGCAAACGACGCCAGCATCGACGTTCACCCGCTGGACCGCCTGGTGCTCCTCGAGCGTATAGGCTTCGAACGGCTTCGAAGGATAGATCGCCGCGTTGTTGATGACCACGTCGAAGCCGCCCGTCTCCGCCGAGATCCGCTCCAATGCGCTTCGCAAGTCCGCCAGCTCCGAAAGATCCTGCTCGCAGATGACGAGTCCGGTGAGATTCTCGCGCTCGGCGCGCTCCCTGAGGCTGTCCGCCTTCCTGCGATCGTTGTCGATCGCGACCACCCTCGCACCGGCCCCGAGGAAGAGCAACGTCGGCTCGACGCCGAGGCCCCCTGCGGCGCCGGTGTAGAGAATGGTCCTGCCTGCGATTGACGCCAGGCCAGACGCTTTCATGGCGTCGCCCGCGCTCATGACCGCCCTTCGATCCGCCGATGATCCCCCGACGGCTCTGGATAGTCTTCGGCAGGTTGCCTCGCAATGCCGTTGATGCGGGCCTCGGCGGCGGCGATTTCATCCGAACCAGCGAGGACGTGCAAGGTCGTGTCATAGCGTCGCTCGTCGCCATGCTCGAGCCAGATCATCTCGCCACGCTCGCGCGCGGCTTTGTGGCCGAGCACGTGATTGGTCGAAGGTTCTATGCCGAGCGCATACTGGCCTGCCTGGAAATTCTGCCATTCGAACATGCAGGGGAACTGGTCCTTGCGCGTCACGACTTCGAAACCGAGGCCGAGCGCGTCATTGACAACCGCCGCCGGCGCCCTGCCGGCGCCGTCGACAGCCAATTCGTGCTGCCAGACCTGCTCGTGAAACCTCTCCCTTGGTTCGGGCGCCGTCCGGTAACCGACATTCTGCTTACGATAATCCGCGCCGGCGTGGGCCGCCCAGACGACGTCGCGTATCGGCGCGAGATACCGCGATCCTTCCGCCAGGACCGGATGGCCGACGTTGATATGATAGCAGAACATATGCGGCGTCCGGTAGAAGCCGCGATTGGACACCCGATCGTGGATACGGATCACGCTCGACCCTACCGCCGTCTCGATGCGACGGACGAGGCGCAGATTTTCGCCAAACACCGTTCCCTGGTTCACCACGCCTTCACACCAGAGCGTGCAATCGTCGCCGTCCCAGCTTTCGCCGTAACCGGTCAGCCGCCCCGGTATCGTCGCGACGCGGCCGTGAATCGAGTGGCTGACCGTCTTGCGCGGGCGATAGACGTAGTGATCGGCAGGCTCCTCATCCATGAACAGGATATGGTCGAGGCCGCAAGTGACGATCAGCCCGGAGAACGCACGCAGCCAGGCGAGTCCGCCCTCGCCTTCGTACTCGGCGAGCCCCGGGTGCTTGAAGCCGGCCGGGGAATGCCAGCCGATCGCCATACCGCGGAATTCGCAGTCGGCGATATCAAGCGCGCGGTCGAGAAGGACGGTGAAGCGCAGGCCCGAGCCGGTGCGGAATTCCAGCATCCTCACGCCGCGCTCCACGCCGTCGTCAAGAACCATCAGCCTGACGCCGGCGAATTGTGACAGCGATCCCGAGCGCGCCTCGACGTCGCGACGCGAGAGATTTGCGCCGAAGAGCTCAACCATTGGCGTTCCTCCCTTTCAATGGCTCTTGCCTTCCCGCATCAGCGTTGAGATGTCAGCGCCGGTGATAGCGCTCTCCACTGTCAGGAGATCGGTCTCGGCAACGATAAGCTCCGCGGTCACCTCGCCGCGGCGCATGACGATAATGCGATCGGCGACCTGAAAGACGTGATGGATGTTGTGCGTGATCAGCAGGACCGAGTGACCCGCGTCTCGCATTTCCTTGATGAAGCGAAGAACGTTATGGGTTTCCTCGACGCCCAGATTGTTGGTCGGCTCGTCGAGTATGATGACTCGCGCCGCAAACTGCATCGCGCGCGAGATGGCGATTGATTGCCGCTCGCCGCCCGACAACGTGCTCACCTGCGCGTCGGAGTCGAGTTTTCTGGAAATACCGACGCGCCTGAGCAGAGCGGAGGCCGCGCCGCGCAATTCGGAGAAGTCGAGAGGCGCGAAGACGCCGAGAAAGCCGAGCTTGACCGGCTCCCTCCCGAGGAACAGGTTGCGGGCGATGCTCAGGTCGGGCGCAAGCGAAGTATCTTGGTGGATCGTCTCGATGCCGAGATCGATGGCGTCGCGAGCGGATTGGATCGCAACCGGCGCGCCACGGACAAATATTCTTCCGCTGTCGATCGCGTGGACGCCGGAAATCGACTTGATCAAGGTGGATTTGCCGGCCCCATTGTCTCCCAGCAACGCGACCACCTCGCCTTCGCGGAGCGACAGCGAGGCGCCCTTGAGCGCCTGAACGCTGCCGAAGGATTTCCGCAGGTTTTCGAGTCGAAGGACTTCCGCCGCCATTGTCAGCTTCGCGCCTTCTTCTGAACGAGCGCATGCAGCACCAGCATGGCCAGGATGATGGCCCCGACAAAGATGTTGTAGGCGAGGCCGGGCACGCCGACGAGAGTGATTCCGTCGCGGATCGTTCTCAGCATGAGAACGCCCACCAGGGTTCCGAGGATCGTTCCGCGGCCACCGGTGAGCGCAGTGCCGCCGACGACGACCATCGCGATAACTTCGAGTTCGTAGCCGGTTCCCGCAACGGGCGAGGCCGCCGAGATGCGGAAAGCGCTGATCATGCCGGCGAAGCCGGCGAGAACCGAGGTCAGGATGAAAAGTCCGATCTTGACTCGATCCCCCGGCACGCCGCGCGCCACCGCAGCGAAACGATTGGAGCCGATTGCGCTGATCCAATTGCCGAGCTTCGCATAGTCGAGCGTATAGATCGACAGAAGCGTCAGCGCGATGAACCACCAGAGCGACGTATAGAACTTGAACGGCCCCCACCAGAAGCTGCCGGCGAGCAGAGTGACGAGCGGGCCGGGTTGATCCCAGGGCTTCAGCGGGAACCCCTGGGTGATATACAGCGCGATCCCGCGCACGATGAGGAGCATCGAAAGCGTCACCAGGAACGAGGAGATGCCGATCTTGGCGACTATGATTCCATTGATCGCCCCGATGAGGATGCAAATGGCCAGGCCGACAAGCAGCGCCATTCCGAGGTCGACGCCGGCGTTCTCCACCAGCATCATGACGACCACCGGCCCCAGGGCGAACACGGCGCCGACCGACAGGTCGAATTCGCCTGCTGTCATCAAGAGCGTCATGCCGAGCGCAATGATGCCGAGCTCGGGCATGAAAGCCATCATGTTGGAGACGTTGAGCGGCGAAAGAAACCTGTCGTTGCCGATCGTGAACGCCGCGAGGACGACGCACAAGATGACCAGCGCGGAGAACTGCGGGGAGCGAACCGCCCCCGACCAGGAGATTCGCTTCGCTGGCGGCTTGTCGGCTAGGGCTACCATTTCGGCGTCCGATGACGGCGATGCGCCGGCCGCGATTGGCGGCCGACGCATCGGCGCTAGCTCTTCTTCTTGTTGTAGACGTTGAGTATCGGTCCGACGCTGCTCTTGTCGTAGAGGCTGAAGGTATGGATGTCGTAGCCGATCGGCTCGCCCGACGCGGCGAGATAGAGGATGGCGACCGGCATGAATCCTTGCGCCGAGGGATACTGCCAGCCGGCGGCGTCGACGTAACCCTCCTTAACCTCTTCCGCGGTGTCCTTGGAATTGCCCCAGCCGACGACCGGGATGGAGCCAGCCTTGACGCCCGCGCCGTCGAACGCGCGCTTGACGCTCGCCGCGACCGAGTCGCCGAGCGCGATGACCGCCGGCGGACTATGGGCGACCAGGTAATCCGTCATTTTCGAAATCATGCCGGCGGGATCAGTGCCGCAGTCCACGACATCGTACTTGATGCCCAGGGGATCGAAGACGCTTGCCACTCCCTCGGTCTCGAGCTGCTGGTAGCTGGCGCCGGGCACTTCGACTGGCAGAAACACGGTGTCGCCCTTCTTGACCTTCTTGTGCTCGACGAGGTAGCGCGCCCAGATCGCGCCGACTTCCTTCAGATCCGCGCCGACATAGGCCTCGCGCCCGGTCGACGGATCGTCGGTGTTGAAGAAGATGATCGGGATTCCCGCCTTCTTGGCGGCGGCGACTTCGTTGGGCCACAGGCCGGGTTGCGCCGAGGTGGTCGCGATGCCATCGGGCTTTGCGGCGATCGCCGTGTTGAGGGCTTCCTTCTGCGCGGCCATGTCGCCGCCGCTGAAGGAAATCTTGCAGGTGACGTCGAGCCGGTCGCACGCTTTGACGGCGGCGGCGTTCCAGTCGATCCAGAACGCGTCTGACGGTCCGCCGTGCGACAACAGGTAGAACACCTTCTTGTCTGCGGCGCTTCCCGGCGATGACAGCAAGGCGCTGATCATCACCGCCGCTGCGGCCGCCAATCCCCACTTCGCCGTCCCATGCATTCGCTCCTCCTCTCGCTGGTTGTTCGGTGTCCGCCATCGCCTCTGGTTGATGCGATTGACCGCTTTGGTCGGCCCGTGGCTCATTGATTGAGTTTGATTATTTTTTCGTACCCGTCAAGAATCTATTTGACTTAAGATGATGGAAATTGATTGGGCCAGAGTCTCGGCTCGTGCATCGGAAGCACCTGAAGATTGAGAGCTTGCGCTTTTTCGGCAGGGCGAAACCTTGACGTTTCCTTCAGGAGAGATATGATGTTTACATCAAAATGCATCATTCAAATTGGCTGGTGCGGTCTGGCGATCCGTTCATGAGGCAACGAAGTCGCAGGTTACTGACTTCGCATTACGGGCCGACAATGAGATGACGAATGAATCGCTGTCCGAAAGGCCTCTGAAGATGCGATCGACACTTGTCGATGTCGCTCGGGAAGCCGGATTCTCGCCGGCCACCGTCGACCGGGTGTTGAACAATCGCGCCGGCGTGCGCAGGCGCACGCGCGAGATCGTCATAGATACCGCCCAGCGGCTCGGCTACCTGCCGGACGCCGCGGCGGCTTCCCTGTCGCCCCTCGGCGCGAAACTGCGTCTGGATTTCGTTTTGCCGATGGGAACCAACACGTTCATCAAGATGCTTCACGCCCAACTCGAGTCGCAGGGCGCGGCGCGGCCTGATCTCGACGTGCGCATATCGACCATCGAAGGCTTTAATCCGGACCTGCTGGCGCGCGCGCTCTATAGCCTCTCGGGCAAGAGCCAGGGCGTCGGCTTGATTGCGCTCGATCACCCGGCCGTCCGAGAGGCGATTCGCGCGCTGTCGGCAAGCGGCGTGAAGGTTCTGACCCTCGCCTCCGATATCTCGCATGTGCCACGGGTCGCCTATGTCGGGATCGACAATCGGGCGGCCGGTCGCGTCGCTGGCTACCTTCTCGGCAGGTTCCTCGGGAGCCTCGAACGAAAGAAAATTGCGCTGTTCGCCGGCTCCCTTTCTTATCGTGGCCACGAAGAGCGCGAGATGGGATTTCGCCATATTCTCGCGGAGGAATTTTCCAATCTGGAGGTTGTCGAGCTGCGCGAGGTCAACGACGACTTTGAAAAGGCTTTCATCGAAGCGACTAACCTTCTCGAACGCCATCCCGATCTCGCCGGCATTTACAATATCGGAGCCGGCAATGAGGGCATCGCGCGCGCCCTGCGCAACAGGAACAGCGCGAAGAATGTCGTCTTCATCGGACATGAGCTGACCAAAGCCCACAAGGCGCTCCTGCTTGACGGCACTCTCGATGCGGTGATCGATCAGAACCCTCGCGTCGAGGCAAGGGAGGCCTTGAATATCCTAGCGCAAAGCGTCAGGGGATCGTCCTACGAGTATCATGCGCCGCGCTTACAGATCATTTGCAAGGAGAACCTTCCTGAGATCTGAAAAATCGTCCAGAGCTCGCTGTCTGGTGGCCGACGCTCCCCAGGGGCTAGGCCAGAGGCGGCGGCTGCGACACAAAGAGAGCCGGACCCGATGATCCCCAACGCCCCGCGCACGTTCGATTTCGACCTCGGCGAGAGCGCCGAGATGATCCGCGAGAGCGCCAGAGCCTTCGCCGACAAGGAGATTGCGCCGCGCGCGGCGGCGATCGACCGCGACAACCTCTTCCCCCGCGATCTCTGGCCGACGATGGGCGCGCTCGGCCTGCACGGGATCACCGCCCCCGAGGACTACGGCGGCCTCGGTCTCGGCTATCTCGAACACTGCGTGGCGATGGAGGAGGTGTCGCGCGCTTCCGGCTCGGTCGGCCTCTCCTACGGGGCGCACTCGAACCTCTGCGTCAACCAGATCGTGCGCAACGGCAACGAGGCTCAGAAGGCGCGCTATCTGCCGAAACTCATCTCCGGCGAACATGTCGGCGGCCTCGCCATGTCCGAACCGAACGCCGGCTCGGACGTCGTGTCCATGACCACCCGCGCCGAAAAGAAGGGCGGCTGGTACGTGCTCAATGGCTCCAAAATGTGGATCACCAACGGCCCGGTCGCCGAGACGATCGTCGTCTACGCCAAGACGGACCCGCAGGCGGGCGCTCGCGGGATCACCGCCTTCATCATCGAGCGCGGCATGAAAGGCTTTTCGAGCGGGGCGAAGCTCGACAAGCTCGGCATGCGCGGCTCCGACACCTCCGAGCTCGTCTTCTCCGACTGCGAAGTTCCGGAGGAGAACGTGCTCGGCGAGGTCGGCAAGGGCGTCAACGTGCTGATGAGCGGGCTCGATTACGAGCGCGTGGTGCTGTCGGCGGGCCCTCTCGGCCTCATGGCCGCGGCGCTCGACATCGTTCTGCCCTATGCGCACGAACGCAAGCAGTTCGGACAGCCGATCGGCATGTTCCAGCTCGTCCAGGGCAAGATCGCCGACATGTATGTGACGATGAACGCGGCAAAGGCCTATGTCTACGCAGTCGCAAAAGCCTGCGACCGGGGCTCGACGACGCGCGAGGACGCCGCCGGCGCCATCCTCTACGCCGCCGAGCGGGCGACCCAGGTCGCCCTCGACGCGATCCAGATTCTGGGCGGCAACGGCTACACCAACGAGTACCCCCTGGGCCGCCTCCTGCGCGACGCGAAACTCTACGAAATCGGGGCCGGCACGAGCGAGATCAGGCGCATGCTGATCGGGCGGGAGCTGTTCGAGAGGTGCGCTTGACAACGAAAGGGGACAGTTGGAGTTCGCACTGCGGGGGAGCAGAGTCGTAGAGTCGAGGAAGGGCGTCGCCGATGCGCTGTCGAGTTTCACCAAACTGCTTGGCGGCTGGCTTGGCGACCGCGTCGAGCGCCGCAAGCCATGGGCGGCGGCTGACGTCCCGGCTTCATGGCCGAGGTCCGACAGGAACCTGTTGACCGCCAGGCCGACGACGTTCCGATTGAGCCAACGATCTGCGCCGGCCAATTGGTCCGCTCCCATGCGCAACTCTCGAGCTGGAGTATAGAGCGCTCACTGCAATTGCGGGAGCGACTTGGCCGGTCGGTATGGACGGAGTCCGACCGTTCAGCCGATCCCCGCCCTTCGCAACGGTCCAATTGGCCACTGATGAATGCGTGCTTCGGGCGGAGAGCGGCCGTTGGCCGAATGCCGGGAACGCGCGGGATAGCGCGCGTACAAGGGCCGTCAGGGCAAGCTTGGTGTCCGCCAGAAGCGGACCTAGCTTTAACGGAAGAAAAGGACAGCGTTAGCCCAAAATATTAAAAATTGCGGTGAGCACAATATACTCCGCCTTAACTGGGTCCTAAACGCACAACCTTCTGTTCAAGGATTTCAGTGTCTTG
>DASRSL010000210.1:0-3326 GCA_035656495.1 Roseiarcus sp. | reverse complement strand
GGTCAGGTCTTCAGGCTTCTTATAGTTAGCAAGAAGTTGATCGAGCAATTCTGGTGTTATCGTCGAACCCGTAGTCATGTGAGTCTCCTTCAAAGGTAAACTCACAGAAACCTACTTACACAGTCTTTCTGACACCCTCGTGCGCTCGCCGATCAGGCGCCAGGGAACGGAGTAGAAGTTGCCATCGACCTCGACGCAGCAGTCGTTCTGCACCCCCGCCGGACGAGCTCGCGCCGCTGCCCGAATGGCGTGAACCGCCACTTCCGCCCCCGCCTGGAACACCTGAACGCGGCCCTCCGTCGCCACCACCTCGACACGCCGAAACGACTGGCCGGCGGCAGCGCCTTGTCGATCCGGCCCATTTTCATGGCGTCGTCGGCGCCGTCCCGGCCGGCCCGGGGAGGCGGAGAGGTCGCCGAGCTTGACCCGGGAACCCTGCCCGGCGAGGCCCCGCCGCGGCCGCTCGCCGAGTACGAAGCGCCACAGCCAGGTCGTCACCATCCGCGGCGACAGCTACCGCCTGCGCGAGAAGCGCTGCGCCGGCCTCATCAAGGCGGCGCAGTTCAACCAGGAGCAGCTCGCGTGAGCCGGGCTTGCCCAGGTGGGTCCACAGGGAACCCCCCGCGCGCGCCGCTCCGCCGCTCTTTGGGGCGCTGCGCGGCGACGCGGGGATCCCCCCTGTGGACTACCTGGACAAGCCCTGCCGCCGGAGCCGCACGACCAGACGAACCCGGGGGGTCAGTTTTCAATGTCGCCAGGGGGTCAATTCCGGATGTCGTTTGACCTGACGCACGGAAATGACATGGCCCCCTGAGGCGTCGGACCCGGGATCCACTCCGGAGTCAAAAGCCTTTTTGACTGCAGCTTTTTGCGCTTAAACCTTTGAGATCGACGGCGGAGGTGATGATCTTCATCGGCGGTCGTGAGGATGCGGCTCTGCTCCCGCTTCGCCGATCGCCGATCGGGTCGACGAGGGGACAAGCCGGCGAGCGGTCTTGCGCTTTGGCCTACTCCACGTCCTCGACGACCACCGTGCGTCCGGACAGGCGCTGTGCGAGCGACGCCTCCATGAACGGATCGAGGTCTCCGTCGAGCACGTCGGCGGGGGCGCCCGAAACGTGGCCGGTGCGCAGGTCCTTCACCATCTGGTAGGGCTGCAGCACGTAGGAGCGGATCTGGTGGCCCCAGCCGATGTCGGTCTTGGAAGCCGCGTCGGCGCTGGCCTTCGCCTCGCGCGCCTCGAGCTCCCGCTCATAGAGACGGGCGCGCAGCATGTTCCAGGCAGTGGCCCGGTTCTTGTGCTGGGAGCGTTCCGATTGGCAGGCGACCACGATCCCGGTTGGCATGTGGGTGATGCGAACCGCCGATTCGGTCTTGTTGACGTGCTGTCCGCCGGCTCCAGAGGAGCGGTAGGTGTCGATGCGGCAGTCGGCCTCGTTGACGTCGACCTGGATGCGGTCGTCGACGACCGGATAGACCCAGACCGAGGCAAAGCTCGTGTGGCGCCGCGCGTTCGAGTCGAACGGCGAAATCCGCACCAGGCGATGGACGCCGGACTCGGTCTTGAGCCAGCCATGGGCGTTGTGGCCCTTGACGACGATGGTCGCCGACTTGACGCCGGCCTCCTCGCCGGGCGTCTCCTCGATCACCTCGACGTCGAACTTGCGGCGCTCCGCCCAGCGTATGTACATGCGCAGGAGCATGCGGGCCCAGTCGCAGCTTTCGGTGCCGCCGGCGCCGGAATGGACTTCGAGATAAGTGTCGTTGGCGTCCGCCTCGCCCGACAGGAGAGCCTCGAGCTGGCGCCGCTCGCCCTCGGCCTTGAGCGTCTTCAGCGCCGCGAGGCCCTCGGCCTCGGTCGCTTCGTCACCCTCGGCTTCGCCGAGCTCGACGAGCGTCGCGGCGTCGTCGAGGTCACGCTCGATCTTGGCCAGCGAGCTCAGCCGGTCCTCCAGCGCCGTCCGCTCGCGCATGAGCTTCTGGGCGGATTCCGGATCGCTCCAGAGACCGGGATCCTCGGATTTCGTGTTCAGCTCGGCCAGACGCCGCGTCGCCGCGTCAACGTCAAAGATGCCTCCTCAGCAGTCCGACGGACTGCTTGATCGTCTCGACCAGTTGTTCGGGTTCTGCGCGCATGATTCGACCCAGAGACAATGGCCCGTCCTCGCCGAGTAATCGGCGCTCGGCCGGAATGCGGCATGTAACCGCTCCCGGCGCCCGGCGCAATCTCGCAGGCGGTCCGAGCTGATAGGCGCCCCAACAGACGGATCTCAGTAGAGGCCGCCCGTCCCTGTCCCGACGGACTCGCCCGGGTCCGCCGCAACGGACTCGCCTCCGCCGCGGCCTCCGCCGCCTCCGCCGCCGCCATAGGAGTCGGGCGGCCCCGTGCCCGGTTTGAAGGCCTCGAGGATCGAGCCCGGCCCGGTCCCGCGCATGCCGGTATGATAATTGACCGAAATCAGCTTGATGCCCGGCGGAACGCGGAAGGGCGTGTCCGGCGTGTCCTTCAGCGCGACCTTCATGAAGTCGCGAAAGATCGGCGCGGTGTAAAGCGCCGCCTGGGCGCTGCCGCCGAGCGACCGGGGATGGTCGTAGCCCATGAACACGCCGAAGGCCAGATTCGGCGAGTAGCCGACGAACCAGAGGTCCTTGGCGTCGTTCGTCGTGCCCGTCTTTCCAGCGAGCGTCTTACCGACCTCCTTGATCGCGATGCCTGTGCCGCGCTCGATGACGCCCTCCAGGATGGAGGTGATCTGGTAGGCGGTCAGCGGATCGATCACCTGCTCGCGCTTGTCGATGAGGCGGGGCTCCGGCTGGTTTTCCCATTTCGGCGCGTCGCAGCCTTCGCATATGCGCTCGTCATGTTTGTAGATCGTATTGCCCCAGCGGTCCTGAATCCGGTCGATCAGGGTCGCCTTGATCTTCTTGCCGCCGTTGGCGAACATCGAATAGCCGGTCACCATGCGCAGGACGGTCGTTTCGCCGGCCCCGATCGACATCGAAAGGAACGGCGGCAGATTGTCGTAAATGCCGAAGCGCTTGGCATATTCGACGACGAGCGGCATGCCGATGTCGCGCGCGAGGCGTACGGTCATCTGGTTGATCGAATGCTCGACGCCGAACCGCAGAGTACGCGGCCCGCTGGACTTGCCCTCGAAATTCGCCGGGCTCCACAGCTCGCCGTTGCCTTGATCGATGGTCACCGGCTCATCGAGGACGATCGAGGAGGGCGTGTAGCCGTTGTCGAGCGCCGCCGCATAGACGAACGGCTTGAATGACGAACCAGGCTGACGTTGCGCCTGGGTGGCGCGATTGAACTCCGATTC
>DASRSL010000209.1:0-1942 GCA_035656495.1 Roseiarcus sp. | reverse complement strand
CGATGATCTGTTCGAGCGCGACGAACTGCTGCGCGCCGCCGCTTCCGGTTTCCGGCAGTTTCACGAAGCGCTCGATCTTGTTCGGAAAGCGCACCAGCGCGTTCATGACCCGGCCGTCCTCGAGATGCTTCAGCTTCAGTGCGAGCGTGAAGCCGAGATTGGGAATGAACGGAAACGGATGCGCCGGGTCGATGGCGAGCGGGGTCAACACGGGAAAGACCTGCAGCAGGAAATAATCCTGCAGCCAATCGCGATCGCGCTTGGAGAGCTCCGCGACATCGACGATGACGATCCCCGCCTTGGCGAGTTCGCCGCGAAGTTCGCGCCAGCGCTGCTGCTGCGAGGCGACCAGCTCGGCGACCCGCGCGCCGATCCGCTCGAGCTGTTCGGCCGCCGTGAAGCCGTCGTCGGACTTCTCGGTCATTGCCGACAGCACTTGGCCGACCAGGCCGGCGACGCGCACCATGAAGAATTCGTCGAGATTGTTGGCCGAGATCGAGAGAAAGCGCACGCGCTCCAGCAGCGGGTGCGCGGGATTGCTGGATTCTTCCAGCACCCGCCGGTTGAATTCGAGCCACGAGAGTTCGCGATTGATGAAGCGCTCCGGAGAGGAAAGAAGGTCGCCCTCGGCGCCTTCCGGCGCTTCGGCGACCACGCTCACGGGCCTCATCGTCCTACTCGCCGCTCGCCGCGCCAAATCCACCTCCTGATCTCGACCGGCGCCGGGTCGAAATCGCCCGCGCAACCGTGCGCGCATTCTGTGACAGATTTGCGTCCGCGCAAAAAGGGCGGTGGAAGCAGAGGCGCGTCGGCTCGACGGACAACCGCCGAATTCGGCCCCCCGGGCAAAGACAGCGCGCGTCGTAGATTGTCGCCCGCGCGTACGCCCCGTTGTGGGATTCGTCACAGCAGCCAACGCGTTACTCGGTCATAAGACGGCAACAGTCGCCGAGTCGATTGGAGCTTGAACCAACGGAGTCTACCATGCACCGGTTCCTGACCATCGCCATTCTTGCTATTGCCCTCGTCGGCGGCGTCTCGGCTTACCGGGACTTTTGACGGTTCCCGCAAATGAGCCTTGCGTGAGCTGCGGTTGGAACGCGCACCGGGCGAGGTCTCCAGCTCAGCCCGGCCGCGCCAGAAAAACCGCCGCCAGGATGATTGCGCCGCCGGCCATCTGTAGCGGCGTCATCGCCTCGCCGAGCACGCTCCACGCGAGCAGCGCGGAAAATGGCGGCACGGCGAGAAGGACGACTGCGACCAGGCCCACCGGGACTCGGCCGATCGCGACCGACGTCAACCCCTGTCCCATCGCGTGCGAGACGACGCCGAGCAATACGACGATCGTCCAGCCGAGCAGCGTCGAGGGGACCATCTTCTCGCCGTGCAAAAGCGCGGCGAATGTGAGCGCGACCGCGGAGACGGCGGCGGACCAGAGAGTCGCTGTCGGGCCGTCGAGGCCGGACCGCACGGTCTTGATGAACATGAGATAGGCCGCGTAGGCGGCGGCGGCGTTCAGCGCAAAAGCGTCGCCCCAGCCGATCCGGTCCATGGCGGTCATGCCGGCCATCACCCAGGAGCCCACGAGAGCGAGGGCGAGCGCGGGCCAGACGCGGACGGGCGGGCGTTCGCCAAAGAACAGGGCGCCGCCGATCACGGCCAGGATCGGCGCGACATTGCCGATGAAGGAGGCGTTGGCGACTTTCGTGCCGGTCAGGGCGACATGGAACGAACCGACGTCCACCGCAAATGCGAGGCCCGCCAGGATGAGCGGGAGGGCATAGCGGACAGGTTTCTCCGGGACGATGCGACTGCGCGCGCCAAAACTCGTCCAGACGGCCAAGGCGGGCACGGCGAGACCCATGCGCCAGGCCGCGCCCGCGAGCGGGCCGATGTCGAGAAACCGCGCGAGCACGCCCGACCACGCGATGATCGCGCTGCC
>DASRSL010000208.1:0-1694 GCA_035656495.1 Roseiarcus sp. | reverse complement strand
CGACAAGTCGCCGCCGAGTATCGGCTTTGCCGCAGTTGAGATTGGCGCCTACCCAGCAGGCGAGGAGTTGCGAGCCGACGCAGCGCACGACGGCCGCGGCGCGCACCTGATCGACGCCGATCCCGAACGTCGCGGCTACGCTTGGCTCCAGCGCGGCGGGAACCGCGTGCGCGACCCGGTGACTGGCGCCGCCGGGGCAATAGGCAGCGCTGGCGGCGCGAGCGGAATTCTCGAACGCCATCGGCGCGAAAGCGATCAGGCCGGCGAAAAGCGTTGCACGGACTATCGGCGTCACGAGGCGTCTCCCGGAATTGGCGAGGCCCGAGGCGAACCGCTCGCCGAGCTCTCTTCGCGGTTCGATGGCGAGGGTGCAGCGGAGCCGATCCCGGCAAATCCGTCAAGCGGCGGCGCTCCGCACCCGGCAAATCCGGGCGGCGCTGTAGACGCGGTCGCCGACCGCGTGGGGTTCCGCCTGGTTGAAACCAGGAAAATGAGGCGCTCTACGATAGCCGCGCTCAGCGAGCGCGGCTACATCTCGAGAACACGAAAAAATCGGCGAGACGCGGACCGAGGGCAGATGGTAAGTTCGCGCCGAACCACCATCCAGCCGGGGCCAACGGCAAATCGCGAGGGAGCCTATGATGCCCGACTTCGATCAATCGGCATTCGAGAAACTTCGGGACAAAGTCCTGGCCGACATCGCCGGCGCGATGGGCGCGTTCATGGCCTTCATAGGCGACCAGACCGGCGTATACAAAGCGCTGGAGCGCCGGGGACGATGCCGTCCCGAGGAGTTGGCGACCCTTGCCGGCGTGGACCCGCGCTACCTCCTCGAATGGCTCTCCTCGAACGCGGCGAACGGATATGTCGACTACCACCCCGACGACGGAACCTTCAGTCTTTCGAACGAGCAGGCGGCGATCTTCGCCGTCGATGGCACGACCAGGAGCCTGCAAGGATTCGTCCACGCGTTCATGGGTCAGGTCGCGACTTGGGAACAGGCGATCGAGGTTTTTCGGAGCGGACGCGGCCGCCCGTGGGGGGCGCACTGCCAGTGTTGCTACTGTGCGACGGACAGGGGATTTCGTCCGATCTATCAAGAAAACCTGGTGTCCAACTGGATCCCGTCGCTGAAGGGCGTCGAGGAGAAGCTCAGGGCCGGGGCAAAGGTTGCCGACATCGGATGTGGTCATGGCTCTTCGAGCCTTCTGCTCGCCAAAGCGTTTCCCAACTCCGTGGTCTATGGATTCGACGTCCATCCGCCCTCGATTGCGCTGGCCGCCCAGCAAGCGGGCGATGCCGGAGCATTGAATGCGAAGTTCGAGGTCGCGAGCGCCAAAGAGTTTCCCGGTGCGGACTACGATTTGATTTGTGTGTTCGACGCGCTTCACGACATGGGCGACCCCGTCGGCATCGCACGACAGGTCCGAAGCGTGCTGAAGGATGACGGCGCGTTCATGGTCGTCGAACAGATCGCCGCGGATAGGCTCGAAGATAATCTGACCCCGCTGGCCGCGCTCATCTACGGCTTCTCGACCACCATTTGCCTGCCTGTATCCCGCTCACAGGAGGTCGGACTGTGTCTCGGCGCTCAGGCGGGAGAGCGGCGGCTCACCGAAGTGCTCCGCGAGGCGGGGTTTAGGGATGTCCGCCGCGCGGCCTCGAGTGAATCGAACATGATCCTGGAGGCTCGA
>DASRSL010000207.1:0-5767 GCA_035656495.1 Roseiarcus sp. | reverse complement strand
ACGACTCTGTCGGTCAGCTCCTGGACGGAGGTTTCGGAGGTCGGCTTGTCGAAAGCGATTTCGCCCCCTTCGATGAGGTTGATGCGGTCGCAGACATCGAAGATCTGCGCGTAGTTGTGGGCGATGATGATCATCGCGACCTCTCCGCCCTCCTTCAACCTTTGAATCAGGTCGAGGATCAGCGCGGATTCCTTTGCCCCCATTGCGGCGGTCGGTTCATCGAGCAGGAGCACCTTCGCCTTCTGGTAGACCGAGCGCGCGATGGCGACGGCCTGGCGCTGTCCGCCCGACAGCTTGGCGACGTCGACGTCGACGGAGGGGATCCTGACCCGCATGCGCTCGAGCATTTCGACCGCCCGGCGGCGCATCTGGCGCTCGTCGAGAATCCCGAGCAGGCCGGCGAAGACCGGCTCGCGCCGAAGGAACATGTTGCGGTAGACATTGAGCTCGTTGACGAGCGCCAGGTCTTGATAGACCGCCTCGATGCCGAGCGAGCGCGCGTGGCTGACCGAGCGGAACTGGACGGGCTTGCCTTCGAAGTAGAGTTGACCGGCGCTCGGCTGGTAGTAGCCGGTGAAGATCTTCATCAAGGTCGACTTGCCGGCCCCGTTGTCTCCCAGGAGACCCAAGACCTCGCCGCGACGCAGCCGCATATTGACGTCCTTGAGCGCGGTGATCTTTCCGAAGGATTTCTCGACGTGTTCGGCGCGCAGCGCCTCTGAGCCGATCGAGGCGGTCATCACCCGCCTCCCCGTTCGCGCCACATGGTCAGGCGGACGTTGACCGCCATCGTCACAAGGATAGCGCCGCCGAGGATCATGTCGAAGGTGAAGGCGCTCACCCCGGAGAGCGTGAAGCCGTCCTTGAGGATCGCCAGCGCCAGGGCGCCAATGAGCGCGCCGACGACCGTCCCGGAGCCGCCGGTCAAGAGCGTGCCTCCGATCACCGCCGAGGCGATGGCCATGAACATGATCTCGGATCCCCCCGCGAGCGGATCGATCGAGCCGATGCGGAACGCGTCGATGATCCCGGCAAAGCCGCCGAGCATGCTGCACAACACGAAATTGCGAATCTTGATGCTGCGCACTTTGATTCCGACTTCCTCCGCGGCGATGAGGTTGCCGCCCGTGGCGACGGTGTGCAGTCCGAAGCGGGTGCGGTTCAAGACGAACTGCAACACGATCGCGATCGCCAGCGCCCAGGCGAGCCTCGTCCATGCACTGCCCCCGAAAGCCGTGGTGAAGGCGGCGGCCGCCTGGGGCTGGACCGGAAAGCCGCCGGAAATCGTCAAGGTCAAGCCGTTGATGAGGAACATCGTGCCGAGCGTCGTGACGAAAGCCGGAACGCTGAGAAAGGTGGTGATCGCCCCGTTGATGAGTCCGACCAGCCCCGCCGCCGCCAACGCCAGAACAATCGCCGCGCCATGCGGGGCCCCGTCCGCAGCCGCGAAATACATGATGAAGGGGGCGAGCGCATAGACCATCCCGACCGACAGATCGAGCTCGCCGCAGACCAGCACCATCACCTCGCCGGCGGCGACGATCGCGGTCGTCGCCGTGAAGTCGATCAGGTTCTGGAGGTTGGAGACTGAGAGAAAGATCGGGTTGGTCGATTGGAAATAGGCGGCGAGCAGGACGCAGGCGAGCAGGATGCTCGCCTCGCGCCACCGCAGCACGACATCGCTCGTCCGGCGCAGCAGGCCGGAGCGTCCTTTGTCGAAGGGATGCGGGTCGGAGGCGTCGCCGGGGCGCTCCGCTCGGTCCTGCATCGCAGCAGCCCCTGGTCAGACGGCGCTGATCGGGCCGGACCGGGGGATGACGGCTTCGGTCGACGAGTTGCCCTCGTAACGGCTGTGGGTCGTCCGGTAAGGCTCGACGCTGGCCTTGGTGACGAACTTCAGTCCGGTGTTGATGTCGGCGGGACCGGTCAGGCCGCCGGAGAACTTGAACATCGCCATTTCCATTGCGGTGTAAAAGCCCTGCAGGTAGGGCTGCTGGTCGATGGTGAAGTCGAGATTGTCCTTGGCGATGGCGTCGAGCGTTGCCGGAAGCAGATCGAAGCCGCCGGCGTGCACGCCCTTGGCGTGCAATCCGTACTTCTCCATCGCCTTGCCGACCGACATCGTGCTGCCCGCGTCGACCGCGAACATGCCCTTGAGGTCTTTGTGTCCGACGGAATAGGCGTCGACCCGCGAGACTTCCTCGTTGACCGTCGGGCCGGTGGCGACCTCGCTCAAAACGATGTTCTTGCCCGACGCCTTGATGGCCTCCTTGGCGCCGTCAAGGCGAGGCTGGATGTTGAGCTGGCCGGGCGTCGCGATGAAGCCGACGACGGGACCCTCCCCCACCAACTCGACAATGTGGCGGCCGAGCGCCTGGCCGGAGGCGTAGAGGTCCTGCCCGATATAGGCGAGGCGGTCATTGCCCTTTGCGTCGGCGTTGTAGGAAAAGACCGGAATCCCCGCTTCGAGGGCGCGTTTCACGGGCTCGTTGAAGGCATGCAGGTCGACGAGCGACACCGCGATGGCGTCCGCCTTCGCCGTGATCGCCGCGTTCATCGCGTTTACCATTTCGGAGGCGATCGACGTCTGCGACCCTGTCCACTGGTAGGTGCAGCCGAGCATGGAGCAAGCGTCGGCGATCCCATATTGGGTCGGCACGAAGAACGGATTGGTGGTCACATGGTTGACGAAGACGAATTTCCACTCCGGATGCTTCGGCAGCCCGCCCGACTCGCCCGCAGCGAAGGCGGACTCGCCCCGTCCGACGGCGCCGAGCGCGAGCAGGGCGGCGGAAGTCAAACCGCCGCGGAATAGGCTGCGGCGCGAAGGGCGCGGCAGAATTTGGACTCCTTCCTTAGCTTGGCTCCTCTCGATCATTTCGGGCACTCCTCTGAAGTTGAGACGTCGCCCCCTTTTGACTGAGACGTGGCCCCGAGGGCCTCCCATCGGAGGGTGATGGCTCTTACGATGGCAAGTTGGTTGGCAGGAACTTATAGATCGTGGTCTGGCTGTACTTCTCGCCCGGCTTCAGCTCTGTCGACGGGAAGGTCGGCTGATTGGGGGAATCCGGGAAATGCTGCGCCTCGAGTGTGAAGGCGCCCCAATGGTGGTAGATTTTCCCGTCCTTGCCGTGCACGTCGTGGAGAAAATTCGAGGTGTAGAACTGGACGCCGGGTTCGTCCGTGTACATCTCGATCGTTCGTCCGGATTTCGGATCGGTCACGCTCGCCGCCAGCGCGTTGAGGTCGCCGCGATTGTTGAGGACGTAGTTGAAGTCGTAGCCGCCCTCTTTGGGCTCGGCGTATTTGAGTTGCTGGTTGTCGGCGTGAATATGAGCGCCGATCGCGGTCGGCGTTGTGAAGCCGAGATCCGTGCCGGCCACGTCCATCACCTTGCCGGTCGGAATGAGCGTGCTGTCGACAGGCGTTACCTTGTCGGCGTTGATCATCGCGACCTGGTCGAGCACCGTGCCTGAGCCGGCGCCGGCGAGGTTGAAATAGGTGTGGTTGGTGAGGTTGAGGACGGTCGGCTTGTCGGTGACCGCGGAATAGTGAATGCGCAGGTCGTTGTCGTTGTCTAGCGTGTAGCGGACGGTGACCGCAAGATCGCCCGGATAGCCCATGTCGCCGTCCGGCGACCACAGGGTCAGTTCGACGCCGACGGAATCCGGCGTCTCGATCGGCGAGGCCGCCCACACTTTCTTGTCGAAGCCCTTCGTGCCGCCGTGCAAACTGTTGGGGCCGTTGTTGATGGGCAGGCGGTAGGTCTTGCCGTCCAGCGTGAACTCGCCCTTGGCGATGCGATTGCCATAGCGGCCGATCAGCGCGCCGAAATAGGTGTCGGTCTTGAGGTAGTCGTTGAGATTATCGAAGCCGAGAGCCACGTCGTCGATCTTGCCGTTCTTATCCGGAATCTTGATCGACTGGACCGTGCCGCCGTAGGTGATGATGTCCACCTCCATTCCGCCGGCGTTCTTCAGGTGATACATGTCGATCTTCCGGCCGTCCGGCATCGTCCCGAACGGCGTCTCGGTCACGGAAAGAGCATGCGGCTTCTCATTGTCGTTTGGCGAAGCGGCGAGAGCGCCGCCTGCGAGCGCCGCCGCAGTGAAAAGCGCGGCAAGATTGACCGCGCTCACGAAGATTTTCATGATATGTTCTCCCGTCCAACATTGTATGGTTTGGAGTCGAGAGGTCGGTGCAGGCCGGGGCTCCGACGGCCCCAACATCTTTCGACGCTCAAAGTTCCCTAAATCGCCGTTCAGCGGCGCAACCGCGTCGATGGACTCGAACGGAGCGCCTGCGCGAGATCGTGCGGGCGGCGGATACGAAATCGGATGGCGGACTGCGACGATCTCTGCAAACGCTGGGCGGTCCGGTCGCAACATCCCGAAGGAAAGGCGTCGTTCATGGCTGAATCGACTTCGCGCCCCACGGCGCAATGGGCCTATCGCACTGCGGGCCAACTCGCCGAATCTCTGCGAGAGCGACAGGTTTCCGCACTCGAGCTGATCGATTTGCTCATCGCCCGGATCGAGACGCTCGACGGCGACCTGAACGCCGTGCCGGTGCGGAATTTCGCCGGCGCCCGCGAGGCGGCGAGGGAAGCGGACGCGGCGCTGGCGCGCGGTGAGCGCCTGCCGCTGCTCGGCGTGCCCATCACCATCAAAGAATCCTACAACATCGCCGGATTGCCGACGACCTGGGGCATCCCCGCTTTCAAGGACTTCGTGGCCGAGGAAGACGCGCTCGCGGTGGCCCGCCTCAAGGCGGCCGGCGCCGTCGTTCTCGGCAAGACCAATGTGCCGCTCGGCCTCGGCGACTGGCAAAGCTACAACGCCATTCACGGGACGACGAACAATCCCTGGGACAGGACGCGCTCGCCGGGCGGTTCCTCGGGCGGATCGGCCGCCGCGCTCGCCGCTGGTTTCGGACCTCTCTCGCTCGGCTCCGATATCGGGGGCTCGTTGCGCGTCCCAGCCCATTTCTGCGGCGTTTGCGCGCACAAGCCGACATTCGACCTCGTCGCCCCGCGCGGCCACGCGCCGCCGGGTGCGCCGGCCTCGGCGAGGAGGGACCTAGCCGTGATCGGCCCAATGGCGCGCTCGGTCGACGACCTCGTTCTGGCGCTCGACGTCATCGCCGGTCCGGACGAGGCCGCAGACGGGCGCGCCTACCGTCTCAGCCTGCCGCCGGCGCGGGGCGGCAAATTTTCGGATTACCGTGTTCTCGTCGTCGCCGAGCATCCGCTTTTGCCGACCTCGGCGGCGGTCGCAACGTCGCTCGACCGCCTGTCGAAAGGGCTCGTCGCCGCCGGCGGCGACGTCAGACGCGAGAGGCCGCTTCTGCCCGATCTCGGGGTGTCGGCCAAACTGTACGTCAAGCTCCTGAACGCTTTCCTGTCGGCGGGAATGCCGGACGACCGGTATCAGGAGATGCGGAGCGCTGCGGAAAAGATTCCCGCCGAGGACCAGAGTCTTCTTGCAGAGCTCATGCGCGGGGCGCTCATGAGCCACCGGGACTGGCTCAGGACCGATTCGATGCGCCAGGGGCTGAAACAGCAATGGCGCGCCCTGTTCCAGGACTTCGACGTCGTCGTCTGCCCGGCGGCCGCGACGACTGCGTTTCCCCACGACCATACGGAGCCGCAAAGCGACCGGAAGATCGCCGTCGACGGGGAGGAATTCCCCTATCTTCATCAACTGGTCTGGGCAGATCCCGCGACGACCTGCGGCCTGCCGGCGACCGTCGTTCCCGTCGCGGTCGC
>DASRSL010000206.1:0-20937 GCA_035656495.1 Roseiarcus sp. | reverse complement strand
GGTGTGCCGCGCGATCGGCGCGTCCGGCTCGATCTCGATTTTCATCTCGACGGTGATATAGCCGTCCGCCGGGCCATCGGTCTTCTTGAGCAGGGTCCGTTTCAATCCGGCAGTCGGCGCGTTCTCGGCCTCGGCCCCGGTCGCAGGAACAAGGCGGCGGCGCAGAGAGCGCAGGCGGCGAAGGCGCGTCGCGTAAGCATCGGGTCCTTCCTTTCGTCATTCCGCGGCCTCCGGGGCCGGCTCGGTCAGAAAGGCCGAGCCGCCGACCCCGACCGCCGCCAGCGCCAGCGCGACAGAAAGATGGATCGTGCGCTCGGCCTCCCTGTCGGAGCGCAGGCCCCACCACACTATGCCGAGAAAGCCGACGACGAAGGGAATGGCGCTGATCCAGCCGGTCATCGCGATCGACACCCCGAAGCCCTTGACGATGGTCGGCAGCCAGAAGCTGACGCCGTAGAGGCAGGCGACCACGCCGAAATAGACGAGCGCCAGCGCCAGCACCCGATAGTCGTAAAGACTCGCCGCCGCACTTGCCGGCGAGATGTGAGCGCGGCGCGTGTCCTCGAGGGCGAGGCGACGCTCAAGCCACCTGCGGCCTTGCTCGTTGAGCCAGCGTGCGTCTGCCGGCCGGTCGGTGAGTAAAAGAAGGCGACGACTCCGAGGACGATCGAGGGCAGCGCCTCCACGACGAACAGCCACTGCCAACCGCGCAGGCCCTATGCGCCGTCGAGACCGAGGAGCTTGGCGGAGACGGGCGAGCCGAGCGCGGAGGAGAGCGGCACGGCCGCCATAAAATAGCCGACGATGAGCGCCCGGTAGGCCGCGGGGAACCACAGGGTGAGGAAGAAGATAATGCCGGGAAAGACCCGGCTTCGGCGGCGCCGAGCAGAATTCTCGGGGCATAGAGCGTGTGCTCGGGCTTGAGCCCGGTCGCCTGCGAGATCGACGGGATGAAGGCCACCGCGCCGGAGACGACGCTCCAACTGAGCATGATGCGGGCGATCCAGCGGCGCGCACCGACCTTGTCCATGACGATGTTGGAGGGCACCTCGAACACGAAATAGGCGAGAAAGAACACGCCCGCGCCAAAACCGAAGGCGGTCTCCGAGAGTTTGAGGTCGGGGTCCATGGTCAGCTTGGCGAAGCCGACGTTCACCCGGTCGAGATAGGCGACGAAATAGCAGAGGATCAGGAAGGGGATGAGCCGCCACGCGACTCTCGTCAGCGTCTGCCGTTCGAAGTCGTCCGCCATGCTTTCCTTCCTCGGTTCGCGCGCCCCGCCCTGGCGCCAGTCCCGGCCACCGTTTGAGTGAGTCTTGGCCAAGCGCAATGGGGAAGGGCGCGCGGCCGGAGCTGAATATCCGCGTCGTAAACATCGTCGACCTGGTGCGGCTGCAGCATGTCTCGGGCGCGACCCGCTCGGCCCGCGCCGGCGCGAGGTTTTGATGTTCGTGACTCTTCGCTAATCCCCGAGTGTAACGGAAGTTTAACGGTAATAACCCCATAAGCCCATTGACGCCCAAGGAGTCCCATGCTATCCCAAGTCATCCCGCCAACGGCCAGCGAGAGGACGCCGCAGAGCGCCACTCTGCCCGCTGAGGTTTTCTCGCGCCTGGGGGCCGCGCCCTTTGGATCGCTTTCTCTCCCACTACACGAACCGCTTCGACGCCAAGGGCCGGATCTCCGTCCCGGCGCCGTTCCGTCAGGTTTTGGCGAAGGACGGCTTCGAGGGCGTCTATGCCTATCCGTCGCTGGACAGCCCGGCGCTCGACTGCGGCGGCCACCGGCTGCTCGCCGAGATCGACGCGCTGCTCGCGACGATGCCGACCTTTTCGCCCGATCGCGACGCCTTTGCGACGGCGCTCCTGGGTACGAGCGAGATCCTGCGGATGGACGCGGAAGGCCGGGTCATGCTCGACGAGCGGCTGAAGGCGCAGCTCGGCCTGCGCGAGGAAGCGGTTTTCGTAGGGCAGGGACACAAGTTCCAGATCTGGGAGCCCTCGCGCTTCGCCGCCCATCTCGACGAGGCGCGCAGCCGTCTCATGCGCCTCAGGGCCGCACGCAGCGCCGACGCGCCAAAATGACGCGGGCCTCGCGGCACGTCCCGGTCCTTCTCGCCGAAGTTCTGGAGGCGCTTCAGCCGCACGAAGGCGCACTGATCATCGACGGAACTTTCGGCGCCGGCGGCACTGCGCAGGCGCTCATCGAGCGGGGCGCGAACGTCGTCGCGCTCGACCGCGATCCAGCGGCCATTCGCGGCGGCGCGGACCTCGTTGCAGCGGCGGGCGGAAGGCTGCGCCTCGTCGAAGCGCGCTTCGGCGACATCGACGCGGTCGCACGGGCGCTCGGCCTCGGGAAGGCGGACGCGGTCGTGTTCGACGTCGGCGTCTCGTCGATGCAGCTCGACGAGGCCGAGCGAGGTTTCTCGCTCCGCTACGACGCTCCGCTCGACATGCGGATGGAAGGGAAGGGCCGCAGCGCAGCCGACATCCTGCGGCAAGAGGACGAGGCGGCAATAGCCGACATTCTGTTCCATTTCGGCGAGGAGCGCGCCGCGCGCCGCATCGCGCGCGCGATCGTCGCTGACCGCAAGGCGGCGCCGTTCGTCTCGACGTTGCGGCTCGCCAATCTGGTGGCGCGCGTCGCGCCTGTCCGCCGCGGCGAGCTGACCCATCCGGCGACGCGCACGTTCCAGGCGCTGCGAATCGCCGTCAACGACGAGCTCGGCGAGCTCCTCCGCGGCCTGGCCGCGGCGGAAGCGCTGCTGAAGCCTGGGGGGCGGCTCGCGGTCGTGACTTTCCATTCGCTCGAGGACCGCATTGTCAAGCTCTTCCTCGGCGCGCGCTCTCGGCGTGCCCGCGCGCCGTCGCGGCGGCTTCCGGGCGAGCCGCCTGAGGCCGAGCCGACCTTCGAGGTTCCTCGCGGCCAGCCGATCGAACCAGGCGCAGCCGAGGCCGCCGCAAATCCGCGCTCGCGCTCGGCGAAGCTCCGTTACGCGGTGCGCCTCGACGCGGCGGCGAAGGCGACGGACGAGACGATTCGGGCATTGACGCAGCCGCCAGCGCGGCGGGGGAGGCTCAGGTGATTTGGCGGCTCTTGCATGCTATCGCCATCGCGGCGTTGATCGGATCGGCGGCTTACGTCTACGGCGTCAAGTACCACACGATCTACGCCTCCGAGCAGCTCGTGAAGACGCGCCATCTCATCGCCAGGGAGAAGGACGCCATCAATCTTCTGCGGGCCGAATACGCCCATCTCGCGCGTCCGGACCGCCTGCAGGCGCTCGCCGATTCGAAGCTCGGCTTCCAGCCTCTGGCGCTGTCTCAGATCGCGACCGCCGACGAGTTGCCTGAAGCCCGGCCCAAGACCGACTCGATCGGGCGGGAACTCGAATTGCTTGGCTTCTTGAAGGACAACGTGGCGCCTTCCGCCCCGCTGGCCGACGCCAGCGGTGCGACTCCGCTGGTGAGATAAGCATGGCTCAGGCGCCGAACGCCGGTCGCGCGGCCACAAAGAGAAGAGGGCGCGCCGGACCGGCGTCCCACGCCATTATCGCGTTCTTCCATCGCTATTTGCCGCGGAATTTCGGCGCCGGCCTCGGGCCGTCGTCGCTCGATAGGTCGCGGGCGACCTTGCGCCCGCTGCTCATGGCGGCTCGGGCGAAGGCGTTCCTGCATGCGCTCCTGTCGAGGCGGCTCGATCGTTTGACGCCGCAGGCCGCTCGGGAAGCCCCCGAGAGAAGACGGCGCCCTGGACCGGCGTCCCGCGCGATCATCGCCCTTTTCCGCCGCTATGTGCCCGGGAATTTCGGCGTCGACCTCGAGCCGCCGTCATCCGGCAGGCCGCGGCCGACCGTGCGCTCGCTGCTGACCGCGGCGCGGGCGAAGGCATTCCTGCACGCGCTCCTTTTGACGCGGCTCGACCGGTCGGGCGCGCGCATCCGCACGCTCACGCTCGGCATGTTCGCCGCTTACGCCGTCCTCGCAGTGAAGCTCATCGTTCTCGGCGTTTCGCACGATCCACCGCAGACGCTCAAAGGCGCGGCGGACCAGGCCGTTTCAGGGGCCCGCCCCGACCTGCTTGACCGCAACGGAGAGATCCTCGCGACGGACGTGAAGACCATGTCGGTCTTCGCCGAGCCCAACCGCATCATCGACAAGGACGAGGCGGTCGAGCTCATCACCGCCGTCCTGCCGGACGTCAACGCGAAGGAGCTGCGCGAGCGGCTCGGCGAGAAGAAGGGCTTCGTCTGGGTCAAGCGGCAAATCACGCCGAAAGAACAGGCGGAGATTTTCCATCTCGGCCTTCCGGGCGTGGGCTTCCTCCCCGAGAACAAGCGCGTCTATCCGAACGGGCCGATCGCCGCGCACGTCCTCGGCTACGTCGACAAGGACAACGTCGGCATCGCCGGGATGGAGAAATATCTCGACGAGCAGAGCCTGACTGATCCGCACGTGCCGGGCTTCGTCGTCGACCCCGAAAGCCTGAAGCCCGTCCGGCTGTCGCTCGACCTCAGGGTAACCCATGCGCTGCGTGACGAGCTGCTGGCCGGCTTGGAGCGATTCCGAGCCAAGGCTGCGGCCGGAATGGTCGTCGACATCAACACGGGAGAGGTGATCGCGCTCGAGTCTCTGCCCGACTACGATCCCAATGAGCCCATCGACGCGCAGGAGCCGACGAAGATCAACCGAATCAACGTCGGCGTCTACGAGATGGGCTCGACCTTCAAGGCTCTTTCGCTCGCTATGGCCCTCGAGTCGGGCAAGGTCAATCTAGGCTCGCGCATCAATGCCCGCGACTCCCTCCGCTATGGTCGCTTCACCATCCACGATTTCCACGCCACCCATCGTGTGTTGACCGTGCCGGAGGTGTTCACCCATTCCTCGAACATCGGCGCGGCGCGCATGGCGCTCATGGTCGGCGTCGAAGGGCACAAGGCGTTCCTGAAGAAAATGGGACAGCTCGACCGGCTGCGCACCGAGTTGCCCGAAAGCGCCGAGCCGCTGGTGCCGAAGCGGTGGGGCGAGCTCAACACCATGACCATCGCCTTCGGCCAGGGCCTCAACGTGGCGCCGATCCAGGCGGTGATGGCCGTCTGTGCGCTGGTCAACGGCGGCAAGATCATGCCTCCGACCTTCTTGCCGCGCACGCAGCAAGAAGCCGACAAGATCAGCCATCGGGTTATTAGCGCGCAGACCTCGGAATCGATGCGCTACCTGATGCGTTCGAACGCGACCCACGGCTCGGCGAGCTTTGCTAACATTCCCGGCTATTACGTCGGCGGTAAGACCGGCACGGCCGACAAGATCATCCACGGCCACTATTCGCAGAACCGCGTGTTCACCACTTTCATGGCGATCACGCCGGCCGACAAGCCGAAATACCTGTACCTTACGATCTACGACGATCCGCAGCCCGCGCCCGAGGATCACGGCTACCATACGGCCGCCTATAACGCAGGCCGTATCGCTGGAGCGCTGATCCGCCGGGTCGAGCCGCTCGAGGGCGTGCCTCCGTCCAAAGAGCCGCCCGCTCAGCCGTTTCCCATCATCGCGCGTCTAGGGTATGGAGCCGACGCCGATAAGATCGGCAAGGAGTGAGCGGCGGGGAATGATGCGGCTTGGGGATATCGTCGATCTGGGAAATGCGGACGACGCAATCGCCTCCCGCGAGATCGTCGGCGTCTCCTCCGACAGCCGCAAGGTTGAGCCGGGATACGCTTTTTTTGCGATCGCCGGAACGAAAGACGATGGCCTTGAGCATCTCGGCGATGCGCTGCGACGTGGGGCTGCCGTCGTGGTCGGCGAGCGGGCGCCTCCGGTCGCCGGGGTCCCCTTCGTCGGGGTCTCCGACGCCCGCGCAGCGCTCGCCCGCGCCGCCGCGCGCTTGGCGCCGCGCCAGCCGGAAACCATCGTCGCCGTCACGGGCACGAGCGGCAAAACGTCCGTCGTGGACTTCGTCCGACAGATATGGCTGTCGCTGGGACGCGAAGCCGCCTCGCTCGGAACCATTGGCGTCGTCTCGGGCCCGATGACCGCTTACGGTTCGCTGACGACGCCGGACCCGATCGAGCTGCATCGCGTCCTCGACCGGCTGGCCGGCGACGGCGTCACGCATCTTGTGATGGAGGCCTCGTCGCATGGCCTCGATCAGAAGCGGCTGGACGGCGTGCGTCTCTCCGCCGGCGCCTTCACCAATCTCAGCCGCGATCACATGGATTATCACCCGACGGTCGAGCACTATCTCGCCGCCAAGCTGCGTCTTTTCAGTGAGCTTCTGCCCGACGGGGCGCCAGCGGTCGTCGATGCTGACAGCAGCGTCGCGCCTCGCGCGATCGAAACGGCCCGCATGCGCGGCCTTGCGGTTTTTTCCGTCGGCGCCAAAGGCGAGGCGATCCGATTGGCCTCCCTCGCTCGCGCCAGTCTCGGGGCGACGATGGAGCTCGAGTTCGGCGGGCGGCTCCGGCGCGTTGTCCTGCCGCTACCGGGCGATTTCCAGGCGTCCAACGCGCTGGTCGCCGCGGGCCTGTGCATCGCCACGGGCAGCGAGGCGGACGCGGTGTTCAAGGCGCTGCAGTCGCTCGAGGGGGCGCCCGGTCGGCTGGAACGGATCGGCGAGATCCGTGGCGGGGCCGTGTTCGTCGACTACGCTCATAAACCCGACGCTTTGGAAAAAGCGCTCGATGCCCTGCGTCCCTACGTCCACGGCCGCCTCGTCCTTGTGTTCGGCTGCGGCGGCGACCGCGACGCGGGCAAGCGGCCCATCATGGGCGAGATCGCAACCCGCTGTGCGGACGTCGCGATCGTCACCGACGACAATCCGCGCTCGGAGAATGCGGCCGCCATCCGCGCTCAGATCCTCGCCGCCGCTCCGGGCGCGCTCGAAATCGGCGACCGCGCCGGGGCGATCCGCGCCGGCGTCGCGATGCTGAAAGACGGCGACGCCTTGCTGATCGCCGGCAAAGGTCACGAAATCGGGCAGATTGTCGGCGACACCGTGCTGCCGTTCAGCGACGCGGACCAGGCGCGTGCGGCACTGCGGGAGGCGGCATGAGGGCGCTATGGTCGGAAAAGGAGTTGGCGGACGCCCTGGGCGCGGCGCCGAGCGCGTCCCTGAATGGGGGGGCAGGCGGCGTGTCGATCGACAGCCGCACGCTCGAGCGGGACGACATTTTCTTCGCCATCAAAGGCGAGAGTCGTGACGGCCATGACCACGTCGCCGACGCCTTCGCCGCGGGGGCGGCGGCGGCGGTCGTTCGGCACGACGCGGCGGCGCTCGCGGCCTTCGGCCCGGTCTTCCTAGTCGGCGATACGCTCCTGGCGATGGAGCGGCTCGGCGTCGCTGCACGCGCGCGAACCCGGGCGCGCATCATCGCGGTGACCGGGTCGGTCGGCAAGACAAGCGCCAAGGAGATGCTGCGGCGGATGCTGGCCGCCTGCGGCCCGGCGCACGCGTCGGCCGCATCCTACAACAACCATTGGGGCGTGCCGCTCACGCTCGCACGCATGCCGGCGGACGCCCGCTTCGGCGTGTTCGAGATCGGCATGAACCACGCGGGCGAGATCGCCCTGCTCGCGCGGATGGCGCGGCCGCATGTCGCTCTCATCACGACGATTGCTCCCGTCCACATCGAGCATCTCGGCTCGCTCGAGGCGATCGCCGACGCGAAGGCGGAGGTTTTCCTCGGGTTCGAGCCGGGCGGCGTGGCCGTGCTCAACCGCGGCGTGCCACAATTCGACCGGCTGGCCGCCGCCGCTCAGGCGCAGCGCGCGACCGTGCGGACCTTCGGATCCGATGAGGCAAGCGACGCGAGGCTCCTAGGCGTCGTGGAGACCGACGCAGGGTCCCGCATCGCGGCGCGAATTCTCGGCCGACTCTTGCGCTTCGACCTTGGCGCGCCGGGTGCGCACATGGCCGAGAACGCCCTCGGGGCTCTGCTCGCGGCGGATGCGCTCGGCGCCGACCTCACCACCTGCGCCGGAGCGCTCGGCGGCTTTTCGGCGCAGAAGGGCAGGGGCGCGCGCATTTCGATCGCCACCCCCGACGGCCCAGCCACCATCATCGACGAAAGCTACAACGCCAATCCGGCCTCAATGCGCGCGGCGCTCAAGTTGCTCGGCGCGGCGAAGCCCGGACCCAACGGCCGCCGCATCGCCGTCATCGGCGACATGCTGGAGCTCGGTCCAGACGGAGCAGCGATGCACGCCGAACTTGCCTCCGACCTTGAGGCCGACAATGTCGATCTCCTGTTCGGGGCCGGGCCGCTTACAAGGGCGCTTTACGACGCGGCGCCGGCGCCGATGCGGGCCGTCTGGGCGGAGCGGTCGGAGGGGCTTGAGGCCCAACTCGCCGCCGCGCTGCGGGGCGGCGACGTCGTCATGGTCAAAGGCTCGAACGCCAGCCGGATGGGCCCGCTCGTGGCGGCGCTGCGCGAGCGTTTCGCCAGAACCGTCGCACGAGGGGAGGAAGCCCGATGCTGACCTGGCTCGCCGACCTCCCTCACTTTCCTGGCGCATTCCACCTGTTTCGCTATCTCACCTTCCGCACGCTGGGCGCTGCGGGGACCGGCCTCTTTCTCGTTTTCTTCTTCGGTCCGGCGATCATCTCGGCGCTCCGGCTCAAGCAGGGCAAGGGCCAACCGATCCGACTCGACGGTCCAGCCTCGCATCTTCTGACCAAGACGGGGACGCCCACGATGGGCGGCCTGATGATCCTGTTCGGCCTGTTCGCATCGGCGCTGCTGTGGGCCAATCTCGAGAGCCCCTATGTCTGGATCGTGCTGTTCGTCACCTTCGGCTTCGCGGCGATCGGCTTCTACGACGATTATCTGAAAGTGACGAAGCAGTCGCATAACGGCTTTTCCGGCCGCGCGCGTCTGGCCGGCGAATATGTCATCGCCGCGATCGCCTGCTACGCCCTGATGCGCGTCGGCGGCGCCGGCGCGAGCTCGCTCGCCCTGCCGTTCGTCAGCGGTTTCGTCTTCGATTTCGGTTGGGGCTTTCTGTTATTCGGCCCGTTCGTGATCGTCGCTTTCGGCAATGCGGTCAATCTGACCGACGGCCTCGACGGCTTGGCGATCGTTCCGGTGATGATCGCCGCAGCGACGCTCGGCCTCATCTCCTATCTGGTCGGCAGCGCCATCTACTCGCATTACCTCCTCATCAACCACGTTCCCTTCGCGGGCGACCTGATGGTGGTCTGCGGGGCGCTGATCGGCGCGGGCGTCGGCTTTCTGTGGTTCAACGCCCCGCCGGCCCAGATCTTCATGGGAGATACCGGCTCTCTGGCGCTCGGCGGCCTGCTCGGCGCGATGGCGGTGGCGGTCAAGCATGAGATCGTGCTCGCGGTGGTCGGCGGCCTGTTCGTGATGGAGGCGGTGTCGGTCGTTGTTCAGGTGGCCTCGTTCAGGATGACCGGCAAGCGGGTGTTCCGCATGGCGCCGATCCATCATCACTTCGAGCAGCTCGGCTGGTCCGAGCCGCAGATCGTCATGCGTTTCTGGATCATTGCTTTCGTGTTGGCGATGGTCGGCCTCGCCTCGCTCAAGCTGAGGTGACGATGACGCCGGTCGAGACCCTGCGCGGGCAAAGGGTCGCCGTCTTCGGGCTTGGCGGATCGGGGCTGTCGACGATCCGTGCGCTCGCCGAAGGCGGCGCCGAAGCGGTCGCGTGGGACGACGGCGCAAAGGCGCGCGAACGGGCGGCCGCCGCCGGCTTCCGGCTCGTCGACCTCGCCGAGGCCGACTGGCGCTCCTTCAAACTTCTTGTGCTGTCGCCCGGGGCCCCGCTAACGCACCCAAAACCTCACTGGACGGTTGAGCTCGCCCACGACGCCGGCGTGCCGATCGTCGGCGACATCGAGCTCTTCGTCCGCGAACGCGCAGCCCGCGCGCAGCGCGCGCCGTTCGTCGCGATCACCGGGACCAACGGCAAGTCGACCACCTCGGCGCTGATCGCTCACGTGCTGAAGGAGGCCGGCCACGACGTCGCCCTCGGCGGCAACATCGGCGTGCCGGTCCTCGACCTGCCGCCGCCGGCCGAGAACCGGACCCACGTGGTCGAATGCTCATCCTATCAGATTGATCTTTCCCCGTCGCTAGCTCCGGGCGTCGGCCTGCTCATCAACATCACCCCCGACCATCTTGACCGGCACGGCGACTTGGCGCGCTACGCGGCGATCAAGGAGCGGCTCGTCGCGCGATCCGCGATCGCGCTGGTCGGGGTCGACGACGAGCCCTGCCGGGCCATCTGCGCACGCCTGAAGTCGTGCCCCGTCCCGCCCAGGGTCGTCGCCGTCTCCGGAGACGATTCGCCGCTCGCCGACGTGCTCATTCGCGACCGCCGCGTCGTGGCGCGAACCGAGGCCGGGGCCTCGCTCGACCTCGCCGGCGCGCGAGCTCTGCGCGGGTCGCACAACGGCCAGAACGCCGCCTTCGCCTACGGCGCCGCGCGGGCGCTCGGCGTCGCGGCGAGGACGATCGCCGAGGCCTTCGAATCCTTTCCAGGGCTCGCGCATCGCATGGAAGAGGTCGGGCGGCGGGGAAAGGTTCTCTTCATCAACGATTCGAAGGCGACCAACGCTGACGCGGCGGAGAAGGCGCTCAAGTCGTTTCACGATATCTACTGGATTACCGGCGGGAGGCCGAAGGAGGGCGGAATCGAGCTGCTTCGGCCGCTCTATCCCCGCGTGGCGAAGGCCTATCTCATCGGTGAAGCGACGGACGCCTTCGCGAGAACGCTCGCCGGCGCGGTTCCGTACGAGCGGTGCGGAACGCTGGGCGCCGCGACCGAAGCGGCCGCGCGCGACGCCCTGCGATCAGGCGCGGACGAGCCCGCCGTTCTGCTGTCGCCAGCGTGCGCCTCGTTCGATCAGTTCGCCAATTTCGAGGCGCGCGGAGAGGCGTTCCGCGCCGCCGTCGACAGGCTCATGCGAGGGGACTCATAGAGATGGTGTCGAGAGCGGAACGCGGCCCGGTCGCCGATTGGATGCGCACCATCGATCGCTGGCTGCTCGGCTCCTTTGGAGCCCTGATGGTGATCGGCCTCGTCATGGGGCTGGCGGCGAGTCCCGCCGTTGCCGAGCGCCTCAACCTTTCGACGCTGCATTTCGTCGACCGGCAGGCCTTGATGCTGATCCCGACGGTGATCCTCATGATCGCGACGTCGTTCTTGTCGCCCCGGCACGTGCGCCGCGCGGCGTTGCTTTTGTTCGTCTTCTCGTTCGCGCTGATCGTGCTCGCCCTCCTGTTCGGCGCCGAGGTCAAGGGAGCGCGGCGCTGGATATTCGGCCTCCAGCCGTCGGAGTTCATCAAGCCCGCTTTCGTCGTTCTGGCGGCCTGGGCCTTCACCGAAGGCGGACGCAAATCGCCGACCGCGATTCTGGCGAAGATCCTGTCCTTCCTGATTCTGCCGCTGACGATCGCGCCGCTGATCCTCGAACCCGATTTCGGTCAGACGATGTTGGTCTCGACCGTTTGGGCGTCGCTGTTCTTCATGGCCGGACTGCACTGGTTCTGGGTGGCGGGGGTCGGCGGGCTCGGGGTCGCAGGCGGATACGCGGCGTACAAGCTGTCGCCGCATGTGCACGAGCGAGTGCTGCGCTTCATCAACCCCGACGCGACCGGCGGCGTCGTCGACACGTTCCAGGTCGACACCGCGCTGCAGAGCATTCTGTACGGCGGCTGGTTCGGGCGAGGGCCCGGGGAGGGCGTCTACAAGCGCATCCTCCCCGACGCGCATACGGATTTCGTCTTCGCCGTCACCGGCGAGGAGTTCGGCATGATCGCCTGCATGGGGCTGATCGCCCTTTTCGGCTTCGTCGTGCTGCGCGGCCTCGTTCTCGCCTCGCGCAACCAGGATCCGTTCTGCCGTTTCGTCGCGGCCGGCATGACCATCATGTTCGGAGTGCAGAGCTGGATCAACATGGCGGTCAATCTGCGCGCCATGCCGGCCAAGGGCATGACACTGCCTTTCATCTCCTACGGCGGCTCATCGCTGCTCGCGCTCGGGCTCGGCATGGGCTTCCTGCTCGCCACGACACGCAAACGCACGATCGTCGACCTGCAGCACCGACTGGCTGCGGCGGAATGAACGCGGGACGGTGCATTCTGCTGGCCGCCGGGGGCACCGGCGGCCATCTCTTTCCCGCCGCCGCTCTCGCCGCGGCGCTCAAGAGCCACGGGACGGAGGTCGAGCTGGCGACCGACGACAGGGCTCGCAAATACGGCGAGGACTTTCCTGCCCGCGCCATTCACGCCTTTCCTTCCGCCACGACGACGGGCGAGGGCGCGCTCAACAAGGCGCGGGCGGCCGCGACGCTCGGCGCCGGCGTCGTTGCCGCGCTTGCGAAATTGAGCCGGCTCAAGCCTCGAGCGGTCGTCGGCTTCGGCGGCTACCCGACGGCGCCGCCGGTGCTGGCGGCGTCGCTCCTGCGCATTCCGATCGTCCTTCACGAGCAGAACGCCGTGATGGGTCGGGCCAACCGCTTCCTGAGCTCTCGGGCCTCTCTCATCGCCTGCGGCTTTCCGGAGCTCAACGGCGCCGACGCGGCGATCAAGGCGAAGACACGTTACACCGGCAATCCAGTCCGCCCCGTGGTTCTGGCGGCGGCCGAAACGCCTTACCCCGAGCTCGCAGGCAGGAGGCTCAACCTGCTCGTGACCGG
The DNA here is from genome assembly GCA_035656495.1 of Roseiarcus sp. Lineage (GTDB taxonomy): Bacteria > Pseudomonadota > Alphaproteobacteria > Rhizobiales > Beijerinckiaceae > Roseiarcus. Next base: position 8,274 of record DASRSL010000206.1, on the reverse strand, counting down.
CGGCTCGCAGGGCGCGCGGGTGATGGCGGACGTCGTTCCGGAGGCTCTCGCGCTGCTGAGCGCCGACGAGCGCCAACGGGTCCGCCTCACTCAGCAGGCGCGCGGAGAGGACAAGGCCCGGGTCGCGGCGGCATGCGCGCGCATGAAGTTTCCGGTCGAGGTCGCGGAGTTTTTCGCCGATCTGCCGGCGCGGATCGCGGCTTCGCACCTCGTCGTCGGCCGCGCAGGCGCTTCGACTGTCTCCGAGCTCGCCGTCATCGGCCGGCCCTCGGTGCTGGTGCCGTTCCCGCACGCGCTCGATCAGGATCAGGCGGCCAACGCGGCGGCGCTCGCCGCCGCGTGCGGGGCCGTCGTGGTGCCGCAGGCGGAATTCACGCCCGAACGGCTTGCGGCGATCCTGCGCGACGCGCTCACCGCGCCGGCGAAGCTCGCCGCCTCGGCGCGAGCGGCCAAGGCGGCAGGCGTCCCAGACGCCGCCGGCCGGCTCGCGGACCTCGTGCTCGAGGTCGCGCGGCCGGCTTAGCGGAGGTCTAAAGGCGACCCCGAGAGCCGAAGCCCGCCTGCATCAGTACCCGAAGTGCCCCGACGAAATGCCGACCGCTTGCGTGCCCCAGCCTGACTGCGCGCCTGCCATGCTCGGCATCGACGGACCCGGCGCGAAAGTCGGCGACAGCTCGCCGAACAGGCCGTGGGATTCGTTCGCGAGGCCCGCAGTGAACAGGATGTTATCCCCGCTGGCCCTGAGCGACCAGAGATCGGTTTCGTGAAACGGCTCGCCATTGGGCCGGTCCAACTTGCCGAGGTATTGATCGGTCGTCGGGTTGAAGATGCTGATTGTCCCGTCGCCGAAATTGCCGACGAGCAGGTCGCCTGACCATTCCCCAAACCCTTTTGGCGCGGTCGCCAGTCCCCAAGGCGAATTCAGCGGCCCGCGCGACGCAACCCGTTCGATCATTTGTCCATTGAGATTGAACTCATCGACGAAGCCGTGGCCGGTGCCTGCGACGTCGTCGTGCCTGGAAGCGTCCTGCTGCGCGAACGTGACGAACAGCTTGCCGTCGAGAACCTGAACGTTGAAAGGGGCATATCCGTCCGGGACGGTCGGATCGGTGAAGCTCTTCACCAGTTGGAACTTCGAATTGAACATGTCGACGGAGCCGTTGCGGAAGTTGGCGGCGTAGAGAAACGCGCCGTCTTTGGTCTGGCCGATCGCGAGTCCCTTGTAGACGGCGCCGTCGCCTCCGTTCGGATTGCCTCCTTTCGAATTGTCGACCGCGATGACCGAGCTATTGGGATTCACGGACGGATTCCATCCGGAGATGGTGCCGTCCTCGGTCGCGAAGATGAAAAAAGCGGGCGCGGTGTTGCCATTCTGCGAAATGTCGAATCCGTTTGTGCTATTGAACACCACGCCCGTGGGGCTCCCGGTGCCGGACTGCCCGAGAGGCGGGGCGATCGCGACCTGGCCGTCCTTTGTACCGTGGTTGTAGAACGTCGACACGCCGGCATTGTTGTCCGATATCCAGAAAGGCCCGCCTCCCGGGAAGCGGGTGAGCCCCCATGGATTGATCAGGTTCGGATCGATGATCTCGGCTGGAACGGAGCCGTCGGAGACCAGGTTCGTCTGCTTGAACGAATTGCCGTTGACGATATCGTCGCCCAGGAGTTCGGCTGCGCTGGCGGTCATAAGAAACCTCCCAATGCTCGTGGATCCTCGCCGCTCGCATTGGCGGCGAGTGCAGAACACTCGGGTGGCCCGGATTATTCGATCTGTTTTTCGTGCCCGACGCCGCGTTTGAATCGGTTCCCCGCGCAAAGACGCTCAAAAGGAAATCTGCTGGCGTAGCCGGCGAAGCAAAAGGCCGTTTACGCCACATTGTCGCTCGGGAACGAAGGTCAGAGTGGAGGCGTTGGCGCCAGCATGGGGATAGACAGGCGGATCTACGATGCGAGTCAAAATCCGTTCATTCACGCCGGGGCTCAACCCGCGGCGCACCAAGCTCGAAGTCCCCGGCTGGGCCGGTCAGCGCGAGCCGCGCAAGGACGGCTCGATGGAGCAGGCCTGGCATTGCCTGCCGTTCTCGGAGAGCGCCCGCTACGGGATCGAGCTCTTTTACCCCTACTCGAACGAGCTTCGCGTCACGACGTCGAACGGGAAGCTTGTTCTCGACGGCGACTTCGGGCCCCAGCCGGAAGGACACGGCGGCGAATGGCCGCCGTTCCGCACCTTTGGCGACCTTTACTACACCTACCAGTCGTCGCTCGATCTGAAGGTCGATGAAGGCTACGCGATCCGCACCGAGCCGCACCCGCGCTTCTACACCGATCCCACCAACACCACGCCGGTCGCAGTGCCCGCGCTGATCCGGCGATGGTGGCCGATGATCTATTTTCTCGTATTCAAGGCGCCGCCCGAGGGCGGCGTGCACGTGTTCCGCCAGGGGGAGCCGTTCGTGCAGATCCTGGTCGTGCCAGAAGAGGCTGACTTCGAGCTCGCGCCGATGTCGGAAGAGGAGGCCGCCGAGCGCGAGCTCCAGTCGCGGCGCATCTATCAGAGCCGCAGCACGCTCTCGGCTGGCACCGAGTGGACGTCGGCCACGAATACGGTCTTCGACGGAACCTACCGCCACATCCTCGGCGCATCGAACGAAAAACAGAAGCAGCGGCGGCGCGGGGACTGAGGCCAAGCGCCGACCGCATCGTTCGGCCCGCTTTACTGCGGCAGCGGAATCACGACCGCGTGGTGATGATGATGGTGATGATGGTGGTGATAGCGGTGATAGTAGGGGCGGGGGTACCGATACACATAGTTGTGGTGATGGTGGTGATGGTGATGGTGGGGATATCCGTAGTAGTACTGCGCAAGCTGGTACGGCTCGCTGTCGCCGTTGGCTGCTTTCTGATCTTCGGCCCGAAGCGTGTTGACGGCGTTTGGAATCGACTCCAGCAGCTCTGCATAGGATTGTGCAGGTTTGAGACCGCTTCCCTCGTTGGCGGGTGATCCAGAGGCTGAGGCGCCGCCGCTGACGAGAGCGAGCGCGGACGCGCCGCCCAGGAGTCCAAGCACCGATTTGTCCACGACGTTCCCTTTCATACTCGAGACCTCCAGCGAAACGGCGACGAGGCTGACTTTGTTCCGGCCGTTGCCCACCCCCAAAATTGATGGGATTCAGTCGCTTAACATAGACGGTTTGCCCTTGACGTAATCCGACAGGCCCTTGGCCAGCCAGTCGAACAAGAGCCGCACGCGGGAAGTCGACTTCAAATCGCGGTGCATGACGAGCCAGACGTCGAGCGCGATCTGCAGCGCTCCTGGCAGGACAGGAATGAGATCCTTGGAGCGGCGCGCGATCCCCTCCTGGCAGCCGCCGACCCCGACGCCTGCGCGCAGCGCCGCGAGCTGGGCGACGTCGCTGTCGCAGCGAAAGCCGAAGTCCGAACGCTCGAGGGCACGGGCGAATGCGCCCGCCGAACGGAACGACTGGCTGTCGCGATCGAAGCCGATCAGGCAATGATGCGGGAGATCGGCCAGCGAGCGCGGCTCGCCGAAGCGGGCGCAATAATCCCGGTGCGCGTAGAGGCCGATGCGCGTTGAGCCGATGCGGCGCGCGACGAGTCCGCTCTGCGTTGGACGGACCATGCGCACCGCGATATCCGCGTCGCCGCGCGCCAAGTTCTCGTTGCGGTTGGTGACGGCGAGCTCGATGACAATGCCCGGATGACGCGCATGAAAGTTAGCGAAGATCGGGGCAGCATCTCGCTTCCGACGATCTCGCTCGCCGTCACGCGAACCACGCCCCGATTGAGCGCCGATTCCGAAGAGGCCGAACGGGCGAGGGCCGCGGCCGCCGCCGCCATCGCGTCGCCGTGAGGCGCAAGCGCAAGGGAGGCAGGCGTCGCCGTCAGCCCGCGCGGCGAGCGAGTGAACAGCGTAAGGCCGAGCGCGTCTTCCAGAGCATCGATGTGACGGCCGACGGTCGGCTGCGTGAGTGCGAGCCTTCGGGCCGCGCCTGACAGGCTGCCGTCACGAACGACTTCGAAGAAGGTGCGCAATTCGTCCCAGGAGGGTTCTCGGCGTCCCATACGGAAATGTATAGCTGATCAACAAATATATGCAATTACGAAGGAGCCTTCGGCGCCTTACGTTTGCCTCGGTCGGACGGCGCATGCTGCTGCGGCGCCAGCGAGAACGGAGGGTTGAATGGCAGCGATTCTCGGTCTCGACGCCAGCGCTACGGCCTCGGGCGTCGCGTCGGGATGGGCGCGCGCGATCCTTCGGCTCGAAGGCGCCGCGGCCTTCGCTGCGTCGGCGGCTCTCTATGCCCATGCCGGCTTTTCCTGGCCGCTATCTGCCGCTCTCTTCCTTGCGCCCGACCTCGCCATGCTCGGCTATCTCGCTGGCGTGCGAATCGGCGCCGGCGCCTATAATGCCGCCCACACTTATGCGCTCGCGCTGCCGCTCGCTCTGTTCGGTTTCCTCGCCGGACGGCCGACGATCCTGGCGGTCGCCCTGATCTGGATCGCGCATATCGGCTTCGACCGCGCGCTCGGCTACGGCCTCAAATATCCGACCGCTTTCCGCGACACCCACCTCGGCCGGATCGGCCGCCGATAACGTTCTTGCGAGGAGGCGCCGATGCGCGTTCATGCAATTGAGACCGGCCGGGTGCAGATCAAGGCGAGCCAGATCGCGGGCCGCGGCCACGGACTCGCACGCCGGGTCGCGCCGCTGATCGACGGCGAATGGTCGGACTGGTTGCCGACCTCGGCCTTTGCAATCGAGCATCAAGACGGAGTGATCCTGGTCGATGCCGGCGCCTCGGCGGGCCTCATGCGCCTGCCTCGCTGGCATCCCTATTTCCGCCTCGCCGTGCGCTTCGACATCGAATCGGATCAGGAAGTCGGACCGCAGCTTCGCGCGATCGGCATCGGCGCCGCCGACGTGAAGCGGATCGTCCTCACCCACATGCATATTGATCACGATGGAGGCCTTGCCGCCTTTCCATCGAGCGAGATCCTGGTCAGTCCGGGCGAGCTCAAGACCGCGTCCGGGCTTGCGGGGCGGCTGCGCGGCTACCTGCCGGAACGCTGGCCGAAGAGTTTCGATCCCGAGCCACTATGCCTCGAGGGCGCTTATGGCGCCTTCGCGCGCTCTCGCCGCTTGACCTCCGACGGCGCGGTCGTTGCCGTGGCGACGTCCGGCCACACGCGCGACCACATCTCCGTCATCGTCGAGGACGGCGAGGCGGCGCTGTTCATTGCCGGCGATGCCTCCTACACGGAGGAGGCCATGCTTTCCGGCCGCATCGACGGCGTCGGCGCAGACGAAAGCGCCGAGCTGGCCACGCTCGCCGCCATCCGCGCCTTCGCAGCGTCGCGGCCGACGATCTATCTTCCGGCGCATGATCCGGAGGCCGCGAAGCGCCTCGCCCAGCGCCGCGTGACGAAAGTGCTCGAACTGCTGACGGGGCGAGCGGACGCTCCAGCCCGGCAGTGCTAGTTCGGTCAGCCTTTCAGCGCGCCAGCGGATCGGGCCGCAGCTGGAACTGCACGACGAGCGGGCTCGAATAGTCAGCTGGGTCCTTGCCGGGCGCGCCCGGCGGCGAGGCGTCGACCGCCTCGATGTGAACTGGCGTGCGGTTGCCCGATGTCGCCCATAAGCTGCGCCCTTTCCATCCGGCCGTCGGGTCGTCGATCCGGCCGTCAATTCCTTTGGAGAAGAATCCCATCGGATAAGGCACGCGCAGCTCGACGATTCGGCCGCCGACGAGCGCGTGCAAAGAATCGGACTGGTTGCCGGTCGCGATCGGCGTATTGGGGCCGAGGCCCAGGATGTCGTGCTGGTCGACCCAGACCATGTAGGGACTTTCCGCCGCGCCGGGATCGCCCTGAAAACCGGGGCCGGGCAACGGATAGAAGGACCAGCCTTCCGGGCATTTGTCGCCGAGTTCGGCGCCGGGCCCGTTGAGCGGCCCCTTGCATTTCCGTCGGTCGAAGCTCGCGATGTGCCCGCTGTCGAGCGGCGCCCAGACCACGCCATTTCGATCGATGTCCATGCCGCGAATTCCGTAGCCCGGATAGGGGACCTTGTAGAGCTCGGCAAGGGCGGTCTCCGGCGGGTTTGATCCGGGATCGAGGCGGATCAGATAGCCCGGATGGGTCAGACTGGAGCCCCAGATCGAGCCGTCGGCGGGACTCCAGGAAATCGCGTACATGCCGAAGGGAATGCGGGTGTTCTTGTTGGGATCGATCGGCGCTCCCGGCTCGTTGAAGCTCTCGCCGCGCTTACCGGTTCCGGTCGTGTCGACGATGAGCGGCGTCCAGCCCTGAGATTTCGCTTCGTCGCCCGTCGCCCAGTAGCGCTTCGTGTTCACCCAGCCGACGACGGCGAGCGGGCCGTTCGTGTTGTTGCTGAGCCAGAGCGTGTCGTTCGCGTCCTCCGCGAAAGCGAGGTGGTGTGTGCCGAAACAGGTATCGATGAAAGAGAAGCGGTCGGCTCTCGGATCGTAGATCGTGATCTGGCGCGCGTTCTGGACGAAGCCGTTGCGCTGCTGCGAAAGCGGATAGAGTTGCGCGGAGCGCAACGGCGAGTCCGGCCCGCACCAGGGCGGCGGATTCTTCGGCGAGCGGATCTGAGCGGTGAAATACACGCGGCCCTCTTGGTCCATCGCCGGGGTGTGTGCGTCAACGCGGCTGTCCCAGACCTGCTCCATGCCGAAATAAGGCGAAGCCTCGATCACCGGATTGGCCAGCGCGGAACTCGGCGCGTCCTTGTCGCGCAGCGGCAATTTGAGCGCCGACTTCTCGTTGCGGACCGGATCAAGCACGGGTTGTTCGTCCGTGCTGAGCTCGGTCGATCCGTAGATCTTGCCGTATGCGTTGACTGTCGGATCGCGCTTGTCGGTCGCAGTAAGATCGTGGAGATAGTGCTTCGGATCGAGCCAGTCGCGAACCGTGACGACGAGGTTGCGCTCGACGCCGAGAGGGCGCGGCGGCGAGGCGTGCGGCAGTTCGCCGGCCTTGATGAGATCGGACCACCGGGCGAGGGCGGCGAGCTGACCGCCATCCGAGGTCTCGAGACGCGCAATCGTGCGCGTCATGCTTTCGCCCGCCGGTCCCGATTGCAGGCGGCGCGCCCAGGCCGCGAGCGACGAATCGAAATGACCGAGGGCCGGCGGAATCGTGCGCGTCGCAAAATTGCCGATCTGGTGACAGTTGCCGCAGCCGTTGGTCTTGATCATATCGAGCCACTGGTCCTGCCGCTTGAACGATTCCGGCATGCCGTTGCCCTCAAGTCCCGTGCCCGGAAACCGGCTCGCGTCGGGAATGTCCAGCAGCGCGTACCAGTAGATCGCAGGATAGACCTGCGCCGCCGCAGCGAGGCTCGGCGCGACCACGGCGGCAAGATCGAGCGTGCGGCCTGGCGTGGCCTCGACTTTCGGAGAATCGACGAGCCCATACCCGCGCACCCAGACGCGGTAGCGCGCCTTGGGCAGATCGGGGACGAGATAGCGGCCGCGTTCGTCCGTGACGACGATTTTCGCGAACCGTGTGCCGAGGTCGCGAGTCTCGGCGATGACCCAAACGCCGGGTTCCGGACCGAAGCGGCTGCGTACGACGCCGCCGATGTCCGACGGGCCGATATCGACCTGCTCGGCCGGGAATGAAGGCTGCGCGTTGATTCTGACGGCGCCGCCCGCTGCGATCGTCAGGCCCAGAAGCGCGATGGCCAGTGCTGATGCAATCTTCATCGGTTCCCCCGCGCGGACGCCGGCTCCCGGCGCCGGAACGACGCGACAACCAACTTCGGGCCGAACGGTTCCTGTCGGATGGCGCTGGCGCGCACCGCGTCTCTCTCCGAGGCCGCGCGGCGGCTTCGGGTTCGGCCGCGCCGGCGGTCTGTAGCCGCGCTCCATAGCCCGTCGAGAGACGGGCGTCCTTTCGGACGCCCGATGGAGCGCGGAGGGGCGCTCTGCGAGCGCGCCCTGCAACGCGCCGCCTTGAGCCCGAGGCCGGATCGCGGTGCGCGCGGGAATGGGGTAAGGACCTTCCCCGCGGCGTTCGGCCGCGACGGATTCGAGACGATGGACCCGATTCCATTCAGGCGAAGCGATCGCGCTCGGCCGCGATGACGAGCGCTCCGACGACAGTCGAGACGGACCCACCGCACGTTGTCCGGGCGCGCATCGGAGTGACGGCGATCTTCTTCGCTCTTGGCCTCGCCATCGGCGCCTGGGCCATCGCGATCCCCCTGATGAAGGCGCTGTTCGACCT
>DASRSL010000205.1:0-1516 GCA_035656495.1 Roseiarcus sp. | reverse complement strand
TTGGCAACACCTCGCTGGCGACATTCTCGTTGCGGCGGCGAGCTTGCGTAAGTCGTCTCGGCGTCAGGGCGCGATCGCTTCGCCCGCAAGGGGATATGACAGCTCGAGATCGGCTGCGGCTGCCTGCGCCAGCCCCGCGAGAGCCGCCAGAGGAAAGCGATTTCGGACTGCCAACGCGAGGTCGGCTTACGATTGGACCACAGCTCCAAGGACTGTCTGGCCGCCGAGTTTGCGAGCGACCTCCTGGATAACGGCGACTGACATATTCAAAACCTTTAGTTTGCGGCAATCTGCAACCTATACGGGCGGCATATGGCCGCGGGCAAGACAAACTCGGTCAGTCGCGACGGTTGCCCAGACGGGCGCGTGCGTCACGCCCTGCGAAAAGCAGGCATACAGGGCGAGATAGTGGAAGTCGCTGCTTCGGTGGCCGGTTTCCCGGTCATGAGGATTGCGATAAGGGGAAGGCAGACGCGCGGGGCAACAGCCGCGACATCCCGATGGAGGAACGTTCCCATGAAAATCGCGGTTCTCGGCGGCGGCGGGGCGATGGGCGGGATGTTCGGCGGCTATCTCGCGCGCGCCGGCGAAGACGTCGTCCTGATCGACGTATTCCTGGAGGCGGTCGAAGCGATCGATCGTCACGGTCTCGTCGTCGAGGCGAAGGACGGCTCGACCGCGACCATTCCGGTCAGAGCATCGACAAGTCCTCGGGAGGTCGGGCCGGTCGATCTGATCGTCAATTTCGTCAAATGCTACAGCACGGACGCCGCGATCCGCTCGGCAGCGCCGCTGCTCGGCGAACACACGGCGATACTGACGCTGCAGAACGGCTGGGGTAACGCAGATCGAATCGCGGCGATCGCCGGGCGCGATCGGGTGATGGTCGGGCTCACCTATAATTCCGGCACGCTTCTCGCGCCCGGCCATGTCCGACATTCGGGAATAGGAATGACCGTCGTTGGCGAACTCGACGGATCGGTTTCCCCCAGATTGGAAGCGGCGGTCGCGGCGTTTCGGCGGGCCGGCGTTGAGACGACGGCCTCGCCGCGCATTGTCGACGAGATCTGGAAAAAGCTCGCGCTGAACGTCTGCACCCTGCCGACGGCTGCGCTGCTGCGGTTTCCCGCGCATGAATTGATCCAGCATCCGGAGATGCTGGATCTGATGCGCGGGCTGCTCGCCGAGGTCGCCGCGGTCGCACGGCCGCAGGGGATCGATCTCGACGTGGGCGAGCGCTGGACCGCGATCGTCGGCTTGCTCGAAAAGGCGGTCGGAGCGCGCGCCTCGATGTTGCAGGACGTCGAAGCCGGCCGGCGCACGGAAATCGACGTCGTCAACGGCGCGATCGTCGACGCCGGCCGACGTCATTCCATCCCGACCCCGCTCAACGACGCGATGGTCTGGCTGGTCAAGAGCCTGCAAGCGAAATATCTGGCGGCGGCAGTTGCGAATTGAGGAAAAATCATTGCGCGACTGGGCCGAGCCGGATCAAAACCCCCTCTTCCGCTTTTGC